>JBBDSM010000047.1:2923-22724 GCA_040904945.1 Gemmatimonadota bacterium | reverse complement strand
GCCCGGTCGTGCTTGCAGCTCAGCTCCGTGCGGATGGACTCGCCCTTCTCGAAGCGTATCCGCGACTCCCCGATGGTGACCTCCTGGGGACGCTGCGCGACAAGGTGCATCTCGATGCGCTGATGGGTGGGCTCGTAGATGGCGCGATGCTCGAAGGCATCGAGATCGAAGTCAGCGCCGAGTTCACGGTTGAGCACGCGCAACACGTTCAGGTTGAACGCCGCGGTCACGCCGGAGTCGTCGTTGTAGGCCCGTTCGAGCCGTTCCACGCTCTTTCCGGGCCCCGGGCGCCGGTCGACGCCCAGGAGGAAGCGGTCGTCCGGAGCCAGGTGGCTGCGCACGCGCTTGAGGAGTCGGACGGCATCGGTGGGCGCGAAGTTGCCGATGGTGCTCCCCAGCAGGGCGATCCAAGTCGGACCGGGGAGGTCGCTCGGGAGATCGAACGGTGCGGAGATGTCGACGACCTCCGGCTCGACGCGGAAGCCCTCGTACTCGAGGCGCAGCTTCCGCGCGGTCTCGTGCAGGAACTCGCCGCTCACGTCCACGGGCACGTACACGTTCCCGGTGCCGGCGTCCTCCATCGCGGACAGAACCACACGTGACTTCTCGGAGCTTCCGGCGCCGAGCTCCACCAGCGAGGCGGGACGCAACTCTCTCACCCACTTCGGGGCCTGCTCTTCGAGGAGCGCGCGTTCCGTGCGGGTGGGATAATACTCGTCGAGCTCGGTGATCCGCTCGAAGAGCTCCGAGCCGGTGGCGTCGTAGAAGTACTTCGGAGAGAGCTCTTTCTGCGGCAGCTCAAGCCCTTCCAGGACGTCCTGGAGCATCACGGGGTCGATCATGGCGGGTCCGGACGGGATGGAAGTGCGTCGTGCGACACGGTAACCTAAGAAGCCCTTCGCTCGAGCGTAGAGCGCTCACTCGGAGACACAGTGTATCCGCCCCCCATCTCCCCGGTTCCCGGAGAAGCCCTTGAGCCCGAGCCCCCGGCAGCATGAGGAGCGCGCTCCGGCGCTGCGGGCGTCGGGCGTCGTCAAGGCGTACGGAGCCAAGGTGCGCGCGTTGGACGACGCGTCGCTCGACGTCCCCACCGGTGCCATCGTAGCCCTCGTCGGCGAGAGCGGGTCGGGGAAGACCACCCTGCTCCGCTGCTTCAACCGGATGGTCGAGCCCGACACGGGGACCGTCTCCGTCGGCGGGCGCAATGTGGCCACCCTGGACGCCGTGTCGCTCAGGCGGTCACTCGGCTACGTCCAGCAGGACGGAGGACTGCTCCCGCACTGGACGATCCTCAGGAACGTCGCGCTGGTCCCCTGGCTGCGCGATCAGCCCGACGGCGAGGAGCGGGCACGGGCACGTCTCGACTTGGTGGGCCTCCCACCGGACGACTTCGCGGACCGGTACCCGCGCCAGCTCTCCGGCGGACAGCGCCAGCGCGCCGCTCTGGCGAGAGCGCTCGCCGCGGACCCGGAGGTGCTCCTACTGGACGAGCCGTTCGGCGCCCTCGACGCGCTCACGAGGTCCGACGTGCAGGACACCTTCGCCGCGCTCCGGACGGAGCTCGACCTCACGGCGCTGCTCGTGACGCACGACCTGCACGAGGCGTTCAGGCTCGCCGACCGGGTGGCCGTGATGCGCGCGGGGCGCGTGGAGCAGGTCGGTCCCCCAGAGACACTTCTTGCGAGCCCGGAGACGCCGTATGTCGACGAGCTCCTGACGAGAGCGCGGGTCCGGTGAGCATCGTGCCCAACGCCCGCAAGGCGCGGTCGAGCGGCCGATGGACGGTGGCCACCCACCGCTCGGCACTGGCCCTGGCGCTTCTGACTCTGTCGGGATGGAGTTGCGGCCTGGCGGCCCAGGACGTGGTCGTGGCCACCAAGCCATTCGCCGAGTCCTACCTGCTCGGCGAGATCTTCGCCCAGCTCCTCGAGGCCCGTGGCGTACCGGTGGCGCGCCGGCCGGGGCTGGGCGCCACCGAGATCGCGTTCGGCGCACTCCGGAGCGGCGATATCGACGTCTACCCCGAGTACACGGGCACCGGGCTCACGGCGATCCTCGGCGCCGATCCGCCGAACGACGGTGGCGAGGCCTACCGGACCGTGGCGCGCGTGTTCGCGGAACGCTGGGGGGTGCGTTGGCTTCCCCCGCTCGGCTTCGAGAATACCTACGCCGTCGCCGTTCGTCCGGAAACCGCCGACTCGCTCGGGCTGCGTACACTCTCCGACCTCGCAGCGGTGTCCTCGACCATGGTGGCCGGGCTCAGCCCCGACTTCATCGGCCGACCCGATGGACTCGAAGGGCTCGGCGAGGTCTACGGGCTCGAGTTCGGGTCCGTCCGGCCACTCCTCCAGGCCGTGAAGTACCAGGCCCTCGTGGGCGGCGAAGTGGACGTCATCGACGGGTACTCCACCGACGGAGGTATCGCCCGTTACGGGCTCACGGTGCTCGAAGACGACCGGAGCTTCTTTCCGCCCTACGACGCCGCCCCGCTAGTCGGTCCCGACCTGGCGCGCGATCGGCCCGACGCGATCGCCGCGCTCACCGAACTGGCGGGCCGCATCGAGGTCACGGCGATGCGGGCGGCGAACCGGCGTGTCGAGCTCGACGGCGTCCCGGTCGCGACCGTCGCCGCCGACCTGCTGCGAGACCTCGGGCTGGTCGACGCGGATGTGCCGGGAGGAGGGCCTGGCCCTTCGGTAGGTCGCGACCGGTCGTTCGTGGGCTACCTGTGGGGCCGGCGGGGGAACACGCTGGCGGAGACCCGTCGTCACCTGCTCCTGGTGGGGCTGTCCCTCTTCGCCGGCCTGCTCGTCGCCGTGCCCACAGGTCTTTTCCTGGAGCGCCACCGAGACGTCGCCGAAGGCGTCATCCGGGGGGTGGGCACGCTGCAGACCATCCCCAGCATCGCCCTGCTCGCCTTCATGATCCCCTGGCTCGGCATCGGGGTCCTGCCGGCCGTCACGGCGCTCTTTCTCTACTCCCTCTTCCCCATGGTCCGGAACACCTACACCGGAGTCCGAGACGCCGACCCGGCCGCGGTGGGCTCGGCCCGCGCGCTCGGGATGACGGAAGGACAGCTCCTGCGGCACGTCCGCCTCCCCCTGGCCGCGCCGGTCATCATGGCCGGTGTGCGCACGGCCGCGGTCATCAATGTCGGGACGGCGACGCTCGCGGCCTTCATCGGCGCCGGGGGCCTCGGGGATCCCATCGTCGCCGGGCTCGCCCTGTCGGACACGTGGATGATCCTGTCCGGCGCCGTCCCGGCGGCCATCATGGCGCTCGCGGTGGACGCGCTCCTGGGGGTGCTCGAGCAGCGCGTCGCGCCGGCCGGGCTCAGCAGCTCGCCCTAGCCTGGAGGAGGAGTCCGGACGAGGATCGCGGTGATGATCAGGACGATCTGCGCGACCGCCAACTCGAGCATTGCCGAGCGTCTCAGCGCCGCGGATCCGCCGGGCTCGGCGAGCCTCGGGGTTTGGCGCCGCCAGTTGAGCCATCCGAGGAAGAGGACCATCGCAACCAGAGCGAGCTTCCAGGCCAACCGCTGCCCGTAGGGCTCGGACCAGAGCGCCGAGATCGCCGGCAGGTGCACCCAGGACGCGAAGAGCCCCGTGGCCACCAGCACCGTCACCGACACGATGGCCACGGGAGAGAACGCCCGCACCAACGCCTCGAGCGGGTCCGCCCCACCCCGTACGGCGTCGCGGTCCACGAAGAGCACGGCAGCCAGTCCACCCATCCATGCACCGGCGGCCAGAACGTGGACGATGTCGGCCGCGAGGGTCGAGGCGCGCAGCAGGCCTTCGCCGGCGCTGGCGTGTCCGGTCAGCGCCGGAAACGCCGCGAGTGCGAGCACGCCCGCGGTGGCGACCGGCCAAGCGGCCTCACGCCCGGTTCGCGCGAGCCCGAACGCGAGGGGAACCAGGAACGAGAGCGCCGCGCCGAACAAGAACGTGCGTCCCCACGCCGTCCCGGTCAGCAGCAGGAGCGCGTCCTCCTGCCAGGGAACGAAGGGATCACGGAACTCGAGGAGCTGGCGGAAGAAGAACAGCGCCAGGGCGGGCGCGAGAAGGATCCCGCACCACGTGCCGAAGCGGGCCGCGGCGCGTCGGAGTCGCGGCCCGGGAAGCGCCGCGCTCGCCACCGCGCGAGGAATGATGACCCAGCGTAGCGTGACCGCGCCGGTGACCCCCAGAATGGCTGCGTAGAGGAGCCAGCCCGTGATCGCGTCGAGCGCGGGCCCGGTGACGAAGCCCGCTATCGCCCGACCACCGTGAAGCCGAAGTCCCCCCTCACGGTATGGCCGTCCTGACCGATGCCCCGCCACGCGACGGTGTAGCCTCCGGGCTCGAGCGAGTCGCTGGGCCGGATCTGGAACTGCCTGCCATCCTCCCCGTCCTGGCGCGGCTCGGACGAAGGCACCATGCCGCCGCGCGCGTCGACGAGACGAATCGAAATCGAGTTGTCCTGCGGCACCTCGGTGAACCAGAGCGTAACCCCGGCGGGTGACTCGACGGACTGCCCGGCGGCGGGAACGGAGCGGTCCAGCCCGAAGTGCAGGGTCGCGGAGGGGGCGGCGGCGCTGAGCAGCGCTACCGCGGCCATGGTCGCCAACGCCTTCAACTTCATGCTCATCTACCAGGTCCTCGACTACGGGTTCGGTCGGAAGGCTTCCGGGGGATCCGACGTCGTCATACCACCGTTGGCCCGCTCGGGTTGCAGTCGCCGCATCGCCACGATGCCGCACACCGGCCCGATCGCGAGCACGGAGAAGGCGGGACCCCATCCGAGGTGCTCCGCCATCGCGCTCGTAAGCTGGATCGATACGGCGGTGAGCGCAAAGCCCGCCATGGTCTGAAGGGTTAGGGCCGTCCCCACGGAGTCCTCAGGCGCCCGCTCCGTCACGATGGCGCTGAACTGCGCCGAATCGGCCACGATGCTCGTCCCCCACACCAGGGCGACCGTGAAGACGAGCCAGCTGGGGCTCGACCCCATCCAGCCGACCGTCAGTGCACACAGCCCGCTCAAGGCCATCGACGCGATGGTGACGCGCGGCCGCCCGACCTTGTCGGCCCAGCGGCCGGCGGCCACGGCACCCAGCCCTCCGGCGGCGATGACCGCGAAGGTCGCCAGCGACGCGATCAGCTGCGCGTTCCAGAGGCCGCGGTCCGAGAAGTGATCCAAGAAGTAGAGGCCGATGAGCGACCACATGGCGTAGAGCTCCCACATGTGCCCGAGATACCCGCCCGTGGCCAGCATCGTCGGTCGGTGCCGCATGATCCGGCCGACGCGGCTCCACGCGAACGGACGCCGGGCGAAGGAGAAGGGCCCGTCCCTGTAGCCGACGCCTACGAGCAGGCCGGCCAGGACGCCCGCCAGCGATGCACCGAGGATGACCGTGGCCGCTTCCGGGCCACCGAAAGCCTTCATCAGGTAGGGCATGGCCTTTCCGACGGTGAGCGCCCCCACCACCGCTCCGATGGCCAGCCCTCGCGACGCACGGAACCACGTGGCCACCATCTTCATGCTGGGCGGGTACACGCCCGCGAGGAAGAAGCCCGTCAGGAAGCGCCCGGCCAAAGCGGCTTCGTAGCTCGGCACCACGAGCAGGAGCGCGTTCGCGAACGCGGCCAGGGCGGCCGACACCGAGAAGTAGACCCGCGACGGCAGCACGTCGGCGAGGTTGAGCAGCGCCGACACGGCCGTGCCCACCACGAAGCCGATCTGGACCACGGTCGTGAGCCATCCGACCTGGCTCGCCGACAGCGTCCAACGCTGGCTGAGCTCCGGCGCGAGGGCGGTGGCCGTGAGCCAGGCCGACAACGACAGGAGGACGGCGGCCGAGATCAGCCCGAGTTGGAGCCATCGCCCGGGCGGGTCCGCCGGTGCGCCCGACCCCCGGATCGCCGCCTCGGTCACGGGGTGACGAAGCGGTACATCAGGCGGATCAGGCGATACGCCTCGTCCGCGTCGACCGCCGTGTAGGCGACCGTGAAGCCATCGACCTTCGACATGCCGGGGATCGACTGGAGCACGTCGACGTGCGTCGTGCTGGCAAACTGCATGCGAATGCGGACCGGAGTCCCGACGTCCCACGGCGTATAGACTCCGTCTTCGATGCCGTCGAGCGCCCGGTCGACCGCCTCCCCCAGCGCTTGGTGGACCCGCTCCGGGTGGATCAGGCGGGCCGAAGACGGGGTCTCGGCCGTCTTGGTCGTCACCATCTCCCCGTCCACCAGCGCCCCGAGCTCCCGCGTGGCCGCCTCGTCGCCCGCCACGAGCACGACCGGAACCCCTACGCTACCGGCGAACGCCGCGTTCATCCCCCCTTCCCCCACCTCGACGTCGTTGAGCCAAAGCCCCTTCACCGCACCCGACCCGGTGTGGGCCAAAAAGCCGTCCGGGTCGCCGGCCATGGCGTGGTATCCCAGGAAGACGGCGCCGTCGAAACCCTCCTCGAGCCCCTGGACCATGCCGAGTGGCTTGATGGAGCCCTGGATGTAGGTCACGCGAGTATCGAGCTCGGTGTGGAGCACGTTCTGGTGGTCTCCGTGCGAGTCGTTCACGAGGATGAACGCATCCGGATGACGCTGATAGATCGCCGCCGTCACGGCGTTGACCTCGTCCGTCGCGAGCCGCCGCCCCGTCGCGTAGTCCTTCCCGCTCGAGGAGGTCATGGCGGGCGTCCCGACACCGCCGAGCCCCTCCATGTCGACCGAGATGAAGATCCGGGGGGCCTCGGTCTGGGCCAGGAGCGGAGACGCGCTCAGCGCGGCCGTGCCGACCGCGGCCATCGTGACGAGGGTGCGAAGCGCTGCGTGCATGGATTCCGCCTTGGAAGGGTTGAGTGCGAAGCATGGTATCGCCGGTGGCGCGGTCCGGCCACGGCCCGTCGGTCCGGCGGTTGCCTCCGCGCCCCTCCTGAGACATCGTTGCCTCCCCGCCGCGGCCCGTCCCCCGACGTGCCGTTTCACCGACCGACCGCGCACGCCATGACCAAGTCCTTCCAGAAGAACGCGCTCCGTACAGAGACCCTCGGCGAGTCCATCATCCGTGAGTTGAACGACGAAGCGGAACGCCACGGAGCGATCAACCTCGCTCAGGGGATGCCCGACTTCCCCGCCCCGGATGTCTTGAAGGAAGCCGCCTGCGCGGCCATCCGCGGCGACGTGAACCAGTATGCGATCACCAGCGGCGCGCCCAAGCTGCGCGAGGTGCTCGCCAAGAAGTACCATGACTGGTACGGCCTGGACTTCGACCCGGAGCACGAGATCACCGTGACGTGCGGCGCGACCGAGGCCATGGCCTGCGTCGCGCTCGGGCTCTTCGATCCGGGCGACGAGGTCATCATCTTCGAGCCGTTCTACGAGAACTACGGGCCCGACACCCTGCTCGCGCAGGCGAAGCCCGTCTTCCTGCGCCTCGACCCCCCGACCTACGACCTCGACGCCGACGCGCTCCGCGCGCTCGTCACGCCGAAGACGCGCGCCATCGTCGTGAACACGCCGAACAACCCCACCGGACGGGTGTTCGGACGCGAAGATCTCCAGATCGTGGCGGACGTCTGCCTCGAGCACGACCTCATCGCGATCACCGACGAGATCTACGAGCACATCCTCTACGAAGGCGAGCACGTGCCGCTGGCGACACTTCCGGGGATGGCGGAGCGCACCGTCACCATCAGCGGGATGTCGAAGACGTACAGCGTGACGGGATGGCGGATCGGGACGATCGTGGCCCCCGCCGCGCTCACCGACGGAATCCGGAAGATCCACGACTTCGTCACGGTCGGGACCGCGGCACCGCTGCAGGAGGCGTGCGCCGTCGGCATCGAACAGCTCGGGCGCGACTACTACACGGCCATGATCGACGAATACCTGTCCCGCCGTGACGTGACCATCGCGGGGCTCCGAGAGGCCGGCTTCCAGTGCGCGATGCCGCAGGGCGCGTACTACGTCATGGCCGACTTCAGCGCCATCAGCGACGAGGACGACTTCACCTTCGCGCAGCGGTTGATCCGCGAGGCGGGCGTGGGCACGGTGCCGGGCTCCAGCTTCTATCACTCCGAGGGTGCGGGCCGTTCTCTGGTGCGCTTCGTGTTCTGCAAGCGGGAGGACACGCTCCGCGAGGCCGCCGAGCGACTCTGCGACTTCGCCGCGCGCGGCCGCTGAGGGCGGGCGGGTGACGAGCATTCAAGCCCAGGCGGTGCTGTTCGGCTTCGATGCGAACCCGGTCGCGCTCGAGGTGATCCCGCGGACGCGTCAGTGGCGCCTCATGGGAGCGGCCCGGGCGCTGGCCATCTCGCTGGTCGCCGCGCTCTTCGTGGCGATCGTCCCCCCGCACGCCCCGTGGGTCATCGGAGCGCTCGCCGCTGGCGCATACTTCGCGCGCCGCCGCTGGACGGAGACGCACACGCTGGCCGGTGTCGACGGGGTGTGCCCGAAGTGCGGCGCGTCGTTCGAGATCAAGCCGACCCGTCTGAGGCGGCCCCACCCGCTCGAGTGCGAGCAGTGCCATCACGTGAGCGAGCTGCGGATTCCCGACGGAGCGCTCCCCGAAGCTTCCTGAGCCCCTACGCCTCCCCGCCCGCTTCCCTGAGCACCGGGAGCGGTGGCCGGTCCAGAAGCTTCCTCGTGCCCGCGAGCCCGACCAGAACGGTCAGACCGGTCACGCCGGCCCATACGAGTCCCAGCATCCCGATCGAGGGCACGTAAAGCACGTCGAACACGGACGGCAGCAGGATTCCCGCTGCCGCGCCCGCGAGCAGCACGCCGGACAGCGTGGCGATGGTGCCGAGCGCGACGTACTCCGAAAGGAACACGGCCCGCACCTGGCCCCTCCTGGCGCCCAGCGTGCGCAGCAGGGCTCCTTCCTGTGTTCGCTGGTGCCGGGATGTGGCCATCGTGCCTACGAGCACGACGACGCCCGCCAACGCAGCGAATCCGCCAAGGAAGGCCAGAGCCTGCCTCACCAGATCGAGGACCGACTCGATGGCCGCCTGGACTCTCGAGACATCCAGCGCGGACACGTTCGGGAACGCCCTCACCAGATCGCGCTGAACCGCCGAACGCGCGGCTTCGTCGGGCACGCGGGCGAGCATGATCGCCGTCTGCGGGGCGTCATCGAGGCTCCCGGGCTCCAGGATCGCGAAGAAATTCGGCTCAAGCCGCTCCCAGTCGACGCGCCGGAGGCTGGTGACGACCGACGGCACCTCCACGCCGGACACGTTCCAGGTGAGCGTGTCGCCCAGACCTACGCTCAGGCTTTCCGCCACGCCCTCTTCCAGGGACAATCCCGGCAGGGTGCCGGAGTCCACGGCGGTGTCGTCCTCGGTGCCCGCCGTCCCGTCCCACCACCGGCCCGCGATGAGCTCCTCGCCCCCGCCGAGCTCCGCCCTGTAGCTGTTCCGGTACTCACGCCCGAGCGCCCATCCCTCGGGGCGCTCCGGGCCCCGCTCCCGCTCCCGCAGCTCGTCGGGGCTCTCACCGTTGATGCCTGCGATCCGCGCGGACACCAGGGGCGAGATCTCCGCGCCAGCTCTGGCGGCCTCGGGCAGGAGCTCCCGCACGCCCTGCACCTGATCGGTCTGAATGTCGAACAGCAGCAGGTTCGGCTGCCCGTCGCCGAACGACAGCGTGAGGTCACGTCGCACCGAGCCCTCCACCTCGAGCAGCAGCGCGATCACGAAGGTCCCGAGCCCGAGGGCCAGCGTGACCGCGACGGTCTGGTTCCGGGGGCGGAAGAGGTTCGAGATCCCCTGGCGCACGGGGTATGGGCCGCGGCGCGGGATCAGCCGCCGGGTGAGCCCGACCAGGCCGCGTGCGACGAGCCAGAGGGCCGCGATCACGACCCCCAGACCCGCGGCAAAGCCGAGGCCGATGTCGGGCTCCGGCGCTTCGAGCACGCAAAGCGCGGTCACGCTCCCCGCGAGCACCAGCATGACGAGGCCGCGGAGCCACGGCTGGGTCCTGGCCGGTTCCACGTCGGCTCGGAGGGCCTGGAGCGGGGTCACGTCGCGGATCCGGAGCAGCGGGAGCAACGCGAAGACGAACGCCACCCAGACGCCGATGCCGAGCCCGGTCGCCGCGGACATGAGCGAGATCTCGGGGGTGACGGGAACGGGCAGAATTCCGGCGAGGACGACCGGAAGCAGTCGCTGCAGCGTCATGCCCGCCACGACCCCGGCCGCCGACCCCAGCACGCCGAGGCCGACCGCCTGGAGCAGGTAGATCAGGAACGTGGTGCGCTGGGAAGCGCCGAGGCACCGGAGCACCGCTACCGCCGAACGCTTCTCCTGGACATACACGTGGATGGCGCTCGCGACCCCGACACCCCCGAGGAGCAGCGCGCCCAGCCCGACGAGGGCCAGGAACCGCCCCAGGAAATCGATGCCCCGCGACAGACGCCGCGCCTGCTGTTCGGCCAGGGTGAAGCCGACCTCGACCTCGGAGAGCGCGTCGTCGTAGCGCGCGTCCAACGTGATGCGGTCCGTCGAGCTCGGTACTTCGAAGAAGAGCTCGTATCGGGCCAGGCTCCCGAATCCGAGGAGCCGGGCCTCCTCCAGCGCCTCGTGCGAGACGTGGATACGGGGTCCCACGGCCGTCTGGAAGCCGAGATCGGTCGGCAGCCCGTCGACGGTCCCGGCAATCACCAGGGTCGCGGACCCGACCACGATCGAGTCTCCGATGGCGACCTCGAGTTGTGGCAGGATCGCGGGATCCACCAGGGCCTGGCCCGGCTCGAGGTGGGCGCCCCAGACGCCTTCCGGGGTGGTGCGCATGGTCCCGTAGAACGGGTATCCGGGGTCGAGCGCCCGAACCTGGACGAGACGCACGATGTTCGAGGACGGCGCCAGGACCATGGACGCCACGCTCGTGACCCGGGCGCCAGGCGATCCCGCCTGCTCGAGGGAGTCCCGCAGCGCGATTACGGTGTCGGACCAGGGACGATCGGCGCTCAACCGGACGTTCGCGCCCATGAGTACCTCGGCCTCGCGCTCGACGGATCGGGCCACATCGGCCCGGAACGACTGAATGGCCACCAGAGCGGTCACGCCGAGGGTGATCGAGACCATGTACGGTCCGACCCGTCTCAACGAGTGGCGACCTTCCCTGAGCGCCAGCCGGAACGCGCCCCGCACCCAGGGAGGGATCACGCGCCGACCTCGCCCGCCGCCCGCCCCGCCGGCTCCCGTTCGCCGGCCTCCTCCGAGACTCGTCCACGCGGGTCACCCCCCCGCCCCGGACGATCGGACGAGAGAAGCCCGCCCGCCAGCGCGACCACCCGGTCCGCGCGCTCCGCGAGCGACAGGTCGTGGGTCACGAGCACGAGGGTCGTGCGCTCTTCACGGTTCAGGGTCTCGAGCATCTCGACGATGCCCGCTCCGGTGGCCTGGTCGAGATTCCCGGTGGGCTCGTCGGCGAACAGGATCGACGGGCGGTTCGAGAACGCGCGCGCCAGAGCCACCCGCTGCTGCTCTCCGCCCGACAGCTGGGCCGGATAGTGATCGGTACGGTCCGAGAGGCCGACGCGGTCGAGCAGGTCGGTGGCGCGTTCGCGGGCGCCCTGGAACGAGCCCTGGAGCTCCAGCGGTACCATGACGTTCTCCAACGCAGTCATGGTGGGGAGCAGGTGGAACGTCTGGAAGACGAAGCCGATCCGTCGCGCACGAAACTCGGCCCGCCCATCTTCGGTAAGACCCGCCAGGTCCTGTCCGTCGACCACCACGCGTCCCGAGGAGGGCGCGTCGAGCCCGGCGAGCAGCCCGAGGAGCGTCGTCTTTCCGCTCCCGGACGGCCCGACGATCGCCACCACGGACTCGCGGGCGATCTCGAGGTCGACCGAGTCGAGCACCCTGAGGGGGCGCCCGCCGCTCGTGTACGTCTTTCCCAGCCCTTCCGCCACGATCAGCATGCGCATCCTCGGTTCTCTATGCTTCGTTCTCGTCGTCGCGGCCTGCGGCCCCGGCGACGCTCCCCCTCCGGACGGCCGCGACGGTGACGCGTCCGTCGGCGATCCCACCCCCGACCTGAACACGGAGGCCCCGGAGAATGACCTCCCGACCGTCGTGTTCTTCGGCACGAGCCTGACCGCCGGGCTCGGCCTCCCGAGCGAGGACGATACCTACGCCGCCCACGCGGCGGAACTCGCCCAGGCCGCGGGGCTCCCGTTCCGACTCGTGAACGCCGGCGTCTCCGGAGAGACCAGCGCGGCCGGCGTACGACGGATCGAATGGGTGCTCCAGAGTCCGCTCGACGTGCTCGTCCTGGAGCTCGGCGCCAACGACGGGCTCCGTGGCCTGGACGTCGACGAGCTCCGGGCGAATCTCGAGGACGTCGTGCGCCGGACCCGGGCCCTGTACCCGGACGCGCGCATCGTGCTCCTCGGCATGGAGGCGCCGCCCAACCTCGGGGAGCGCTACACCGGGGCGTTCGCGGAGGTCTTCACCCGGGTTGCCGAGGAACGGGATACGCATTTCGTTCCCTTCCTGCTGGAGGGCGTGGCCGGCGTCCCCGAGCTCAATCAGTCCGACGGCATCCACCCCACTCCGGAAGGACACCGCCGCATGGCACGCAACATCATGCCCGCGCTCACGAGCGCTCTCGAAGCCGTCTATGCCGAGCGCGCCGACAGCGTGGCGTCCCCGAACGGAGGCCGGTGACGGTGTCCCCCTTCAGCCTGGGTACGAAGATCCTCGGCGGAGGCGCCGTGCTGCTTTTTGGCGTCCTCGCCCTCGGGGTCGTGCTGCCTACGGATTGGGAGGCGGGCGCGTCGCAGGTCGTTTCCGCGGAGCCGGATGCGGTCTACGCCCTGCTCGATTCACCCGAAGGCTGGCGAGCGTGGACGGCATGGCCCGACTCCGGGCTCGTCCGCTCGGGTCCGGAGCGGGGGACAGGTGCTTCGATCACCTGGAACGACCCGGAACTCGGTGAAGGCTCGTTCAGGATCGTCGAGGCCGTGCGGCCCGAGCACGTCCGCTACGAGGTAGAAGTCAGCGGTGGAGCCATGCGGACGGCCGGCACGCTGACCCTGACGCCCATCCAGGACGGGGTACGCGTCGTTTGGCGCGAGGAGGGGAACCTCGGCCGGAACCCGCTGATGGGGTACTGGGGGTTCTTCATGGAGGACGCCCAGACGGCCGAGCTCGAGCGGAGCCTCGGCCGTCTGGACGAAGCCGTCAGCGACCGCGCGCGAAGTCGATGAGCTCGCGGTTGCTCTTGGTCTTTTTCATGGCGCCGAGCAGCTCGAGCATCGCGTCGGACTGGCTCATGCCCGCGAGCTGACGTCGCATGGCGTGCGAGATGCGGAGGGCGTCGTCGTCGAGGAGGAGCTCCTCTTTCCGCGTGGCGGACCCCGAGAGATCGATCGCGGGATAGATCCGCTTGTCGGCGAGCTCGCGGGACAGCACCAGCTCGCTGTTTCCGGTCCCCTTGAACTCCTCGAAGATCACCTGGTCCATGCGTGATCCCGTGTCGACCAGGGCGGTCGCGATGATGGTCAGCGATCCTCCGGTCTGCGTCTCGGAGATCTTCCGGGCACTCCCGAGGAACCGCTTCGGCTTCTCCAGGGAGTTCGCGTCGAGCCCGCCGGACAACGTCTTGCCGCTGCCATTCTCCGTCGTGTTGTACGCGCGTGCCATGCGAGTGATCGAGTCGAGGATGATCACCACGTCCTCGCCTTGCTCCACCCGGCGCCGAGCCCGCTCGAGCGTCATCTCGGCGACCTGCACGTGCCTTTCGGGCGGCCGATCGAACGTCGAAGCGATGACCTCACCGAAGCCGCACTGCTCCATCTCGGTGACCTCTTCGGGCCGCTCATCGACCAGGAGGAACATCAGATGGCACTCGGGATTGTTCGTCACGATCCCTTCGGCGACCGACTGCATGACCATGGTCTTACCGGCCTTGGCCGGGGCGACGATCATGGCGCGCTGACCCTTTCCGAACGGGCAGAAGAGGTCGATGACCCGGTTCGTGTAGTCCGGCTCGCCGAGAAGCTGCCGGCCGCACTCCAGAACGAGGTGCTCGTCGGGGTGGACGGCCGACAACCGCTGGAAGTCGGGTCGCTTCTTCGCCTGCTCCGGCGGATGGTCATTGACCAGCTGGAGATGCGCGAGAGGCGCGCTCTTGTTGGCTCTCGGCGGGTTCCCGATGATGCCCATGAGCTCGTCGCCGGTCCGCAGTCCGAACTTCTGGATGATGCGTGACGCGACGTAGATGTCGTCGTTGCTGGGCGTATAGCCCGCTTCGCGACGTCTGATGAAGCCGGATCCGCTGCCGAGCACCTCGAGGAGACCGAGGGGCCGGGACATGGCCATCAACTCTTCCGGATCGTCCGGAAGGTCGATCTGACCTTCGTTGTCGTTGCGGTTGTCCTGTTCCTGGTTGTTGCGGGGGCCTTTGTTGCGCCGTCCGCGACGGCGGCGATTGCCGCGTCGGCCCTTACGCGAGCCTCCGCCCTGCTGATTGTCTGACGAGTCGGACACTGTCGAAACCGGGTTGCCGGATGCGATACCGGCGCGGCCAAAGATCGCGCTCGTGCACCCGTCGGAAGGTACTCCGCGCGCCAAGAGGGCGCGGTACGGGTCCATCCGACCGGCCAGGGGGCCGGGTCGGCGCCAACATGCTGCGTCGGCTGGACAATTGAAATCTTGGACGAAACGCTCCGCGGAGCAAGGTCGGACCTTTCGGCCAGCCCCCGAAGCGCCTTGGGAGGGGCGGCTGGGAGCGTGTCCTCTACAGGACGGCGCGTGTCCGCCACGTGGGACAGAACGCGCACCCATAGCAGCGAGACGCCGCTTCAAGTATCTATCCTACAGAGGCTTACGGAACCGCGCGCGTCTGGCACGACCCCTGCAATGGATTGATTGCGGACTCATCGAAGGAGGACACAGTGGGCACCCTGACAAGATCCATCGCTTTCCTGGCCATGAGCGTCGCCCTGACGCCGGCCGGTGCATCGGGCCAGAGTCACGTCTCGGTAGCGTTCGAGACCGGTCCGCTCTTCACCGGGGTCGGGATCAGCACCGGATCGTACTACGATGGCGGATCCGTGTTCATCGACGCGTCGCTGGGCAGCTACTACGGCACCCATTACTCGTCGGGCTACGGGATCTACTCGTCCGGTTATGACTATTCACCGGTCGTTCGCACGTATGTCAGCAGCTCGAGCTGCTGGGACTCGTACTGGAACAGCTACTGGGATCCGTACGGTGGTTGGTACGTGGACTGCGTGGCGTTCGGGCCGTATCGCCGCAACTCGTACCATGCGCGCAGCTGGCGGAGCCGCTGGGGCGTGTGGGGGGGCCACTCGGTGTACCGGCCGTACCGCTACGCTTATGTGAGCGACCCCTATGTCGCCCCGTGGGGTCCGTATTGGGCCTACGATCCGTGGGCGAACTACTGGGACGGATATCGTGACGGCTACTACGACGGCCGTTGGGACCGGTGGTACTCGCCGCGCCCCGTGCGCAGCGTCTACGCCTACGGCGGTCGCCGCGGCGTGACTGCGTATCGTCCGTCTCCCCTGGCCTACGGGTCCACGCGCTACAAGGAGAGCCCCGGCTACGCGTCGTCGACCAGGACGGCCGTCCGTCGCGTCGGAGCATCCGGAGCGCAGCCCAGCGGCACGCGCATCGCGCAGGACCGGACGGCTGGCGTCGCCGGCAGGACGTCCGGTCGGATCGCTCCGGCCACGCGTGCTGGTGCAGCGAGGGTCGGAAGCGCCGAGCGCGCGCCGAGCTCGGCCAGGGCCAGACCCGCGAGTGCTGCGGGTGCACGGGCTGGAACGTCGGCCCGTCCGTCGGGGCGGATCGTGACGCCGTCCGAGCGTGACGCCGGGTCGGCTCGCGTGGCTCCGGCGCGGACGGATCGTTCCTCCGCACGGGCGACGCCGAGCAGCCAGGAGCGGCCGTCGGCCAGGGTGGCACCGTCTCGTCAGGAGCGGCCGTCCACCAGGGCGACGCCGAGCACGCAGGAGCGCCCGTCCGCACGGGTTGCGCCGTCTCGTCAGGAGCGCCCGTCCGCACGGGCGACACCGCGCACGCAGCAGCGGCCCTCGGCTCGGGTGGCGCCGAGCGCGGGGAACGAGCGGCGTCCGAGCGTGACTCCACGCTCGGCGCCGTCGGCCGGGCAGCGGGGATCCGCTCGCCCGCAGCCGAGCGTCCGGACGGAGCCGCGCCCATCCACCAGGGCGCGGTCCGCGCCTCAGTCCCGCCCGAGCGGCCGGGCGACGCCGAGCCGTCCGCAGCGGGCGGCTCCGTCGACCGGGCCGGTCCGCACCGACCGTGATGCGCGACCCAGCGTGACACGGCGGGCGCCTCAGCCCCAGGCCAGGCCCTCGGGTCAGTCGAGGGCGCGCCCGCCAGCCGCGCGGTCCCGGCCGTCCCCGTCTTCGCGGACCCCTTCGACGCGTCCGGCTCCGTCCGGACGTCCTTCGGGGGCGCGGCCAGCGCCGTCATCCGGACGCTCTCCCAGCGCGCGGCCGGCGCCTGCGCCGAGCCGGTCGCCGAGCGCCCGTCCAAGCCCGTCCCGCAGTTCGGGCGGGAGCGCCCGGGCTCCGCGGAGCCCGACTCGTAGGCCAGGCGGCGGCGGATTGGTCTAAGCCGCTGGTCCGTGGAGCACGAGGCTCGACCATCGTCATCCTTTGACGGCGGTCGGGCCTCGTCGCATGTTGGGGCGTCTATGCGCCCGACCCCATCGATCCAGCAAGCCCGGAGACGTCGATCCGATGTTCGTGAAGAGAGCCGGTGACCGCCGTACCGACGGAGACCGCAGAGTGAACGACGAGCGCCGGCAACGGGGTGAGCGACGCCGTGGGCCACTCGGAACACGGGGAGATCGAAGGGTCCTATCCGATCGGCGCACAGGAGACCGACGGACCGCGGGCGACCGGAGGAAGAGCGCGCAGGGCTCGTCGGAGAGCTGACGCTCCCTACATCAGGCCGAGCACCCTCAGCACGGCCCAGACCAGCACCGAGCCGAGCGCGGTGGCCGTCGCGGTCATCGTGACGGGCTGGTTTTCGAACAGGCGCCGCAGCGCCGTCGCGTCTTCGGAGAAGATCTTCCGGACGCTGTCGATGACGAAGAGCCCCACGAAGAATCCCGGAATGACGATCCACAGCACCCCAGCGACCGCGCCGAATCCCTGATCGTCCACGTCCGGCTCCTTTTTCAGTGACCTGCTAGAAAATGTTGGCTTCGCGCGCGAGTTCCGCACCGAATCGGTCGTGGCGGAACGGCTCCAGGTCCAGCGTGTGGCCGCGGGCGTCAGCGACGAGCTCGGATACGGCGAGACCCGCGGCCGGCGCGTGCATGATGCCGTGCCCCGAGAAGCCGCAGGCATCGATCCACGTCTCCGTTCCGGGATGAACGCCGAGGATCGGGCTATGGTCCGGGGAGACCTCGTAGTAGCCCCACCAGCTCTTCTTCCGGTCGATCCCGAGCTCGTCCCACCACGGAAAGCGCTCGACGCCGGTCATCAGGACCGTCTCCATCCAATCCCAGTCCATCCCTTCCGAGAACCCGAGCTCCTGGTCGAGCTTGTCGAGACCGAGGAGCACGCGGTCGCCTTCCGAGCGAAGATAGGCCCCGGAGGCCAGGTCCACGGTCAGCGGGTAGGTCCGGGTATCCTCGATGGGCGCGCTGACGAAGAGCTGGATCCGCTTGGGGCCGACCGGCACGTCCAGCCCAGCCAGGGCTCCGATCTCACCCGACCACGCGCCCGCGGCGTTGACGACGTAATCGCAGGCGACGGAGCCGGCGGACGTCTCCACGCGCCAACCGCCCTGCCCCGAACGCTCGATGTCCGTCACGGGTGCGTTGAACCGAAAGTCGGCCCCTTCTGATCGCGCCATGCCGACCAGCGCATGGGTCGCCATGTGCGGATCGATGACGCCGTCCCACGGCCCGTACGTCGCGCCGGCGAGCCCCTCGAGCTCGAAGGGGACGTAGCGGAGCGCCTCCTCGGGCGAAAGGACCTCGACCGGTGCGCCCAGGGAGCGCTGCAACTCGACCGACTCGAGATGGCCAGCCCAACGATCCTCGGTCGCCAGGAGCAGGTATCCGATCGGCCGATACCCGATGTCGGTTCCGAACCGCTCCTCGAAGCCCCGGTAGAACGGCACCGAGTGCATCGACAGGTGGATGTTCGCCTCGGTCGTGAACTGCACGCGGACGCCTGCTGCGCTCTTCCCGGTGGACCCCATGGCCGGACTCGCCTCGGACTCGAGGACGACGACGCGCAGGCCACGCGACGCCAGATGCCACGCGCAGGACGCGCCGATGATCCCGGATCCGATGACGACGACGTCCGTTGTCTCCGCTGCCAAGTGCCGCCTCGTGGAAAGGGACGAAGGAATCGACGCGAGGGAAGCTAGGGGCTCGTGAGCGACCCGTCACGGGCCGAGGCCGAGGCCGTTGCGCGGATTTCCCCGGCGGGTCATCGTGCGCGGCGGGCTCCGACGACGGACCCGCCAGCCAGCCGCGCCCCGAACCTACCGGAACCGCCATGACCGACCGCATGCAACGCACGGACCCCGAAGGCCTCCTCGAGTACTCCGTGGTCTACACGGACCGTGCGCTGAACCACATGTCCGCCACGTTCCAGGACGTCATGCGGGACATCTCGGGGACGCTCGCGAAGGTATACGCCGCGGATGCCGTGGTGGTCGTGCCGGGGAGCGGGACCTACGGAATGGAGGCGGTGGCCCGACAGTTCGCGACCGGAGGGCGTTGTCTCGTCATCCGGAACGGCTGGTTCAGCTTCCGCTGGAGTCAGATCTTCGAGATGGGCGGGATTCCGGCGAGTGAGACGGTGCTGAAGGCGGCTCCGGTGGCGGACGGAGGCTCACAGGCCCCGTGGGCGCCCCCTGCCCTGGAGCGCGTGGTCGCGCAGATCCGGGAGGAAGAGCCGGACGTTGTCTTCGCCCCCCACGTCGAGACCTCCTCGGGGATGATCCTGCCCGACGATTACCTCCGGGGCGTCGCCGAAGCCGTGCACGAGGTGGGCGGGCTCTTCGTGTTGGACTGCATCGCGTCCGGGACGATCTGGGTCGACATGGCCGAGCTCGGAGTCGACGTGCTCATCAGCGCGCCGCAGAAGGGGTGGAGCGGTCCTCCCTGCGCGGCGCTCGTCATGCTCGGTGCCCGCGCCGTGGAGCGCATGGCCGAGACCACGAGCACGAGCTTCGCGTGCGATCTCCGGCGTTGGCACGAGATCATGAAGGCCTACGAGAACGGCGGACATGCCTACCACGCGACGATGCCCACCGAGGCGCTCCGGTCGTTCCGATCCGTGATGCGGGAGACCGTCGATCACGGGCTGGATGTGGTGCGCGACCGGCAGTGGGAGTTGGGACGGAAGGTCCGCGCTCTGCTGGCCGAGCATGGCTATCCCAGCGTGGCGGCCGGGGGGTTCGAGGCGCCGGGCGTGGTCGTCAGCTACACCGACGACCCGGACATCCGGAGCGGTCGCGCCTTCGCCGCGGAGGGGATGCAGATCGCCGGCGGCGTGCCCCTGCGGTGTGGCGAGCCCGACGACTTCAGCACGTTCCGGATCGGCCTGTTCGGACTGGACAAGCTGACGGACGTGGACGGAACGGTGGAGCGGTTCGCGGCGGTGCTGGAGCGGGTGGGCCAGTAGGGTCCTCGGGCGCGGGACTCGCTAGCGGCGGTCGCCCTGTAGAAAGTCTTCTGTCGCCTTGAGGGCCTTCAACCAGGCATCACCCACATCGGACTTCGGTGGTACCGGCTCGAGCGCCGCGAGGGGAAAGTCATCCGTGAGTGGCTCACGCCCCTGCGGAAGA
>JBBDSM010000047.1:0-2823 GCA_040904945.1 Gemmatimonadota bacterium | reverse complement strand
CTCGAGCGCCGCGAGGGGAAAGTCATCCGTGAGTGGCTCACGCCCCTGCGGAAGAGGCCACCGGCAGGTGGCGGTGTCGTCGGTGATCTCGACCACCACCATCGGGTTGCCGCCGCACTTCATGCGGACCACGTCTCCTACTTGCATCGATGGTCTCCTCTAGTGTTCCGGAAGAACGGCGCGGACAGACAATGCCCCGCCGCCTTCAGTACCCGGAAGCCCATCGAGCTTTCCGTTGCTGGCCTCCGCGATGACGTCCCCATTCACTCGAATTTCGATGCGCTCCACCGGACCCCAATCGCCAACCGGTGCGACACTCATGACCACGACAGCCCCCGGCGTCGCTGGTATCCGATGTCGACGAACGATCAGGGTCGTGTCCACGTACACGTCGCGCTGCCCGGCGACATCCAGACTCACGCTACAGATGCCGCACTTCCCCCCAAAGGACACTTGGTACATGGGGGTGCCCGGTCGTTCGGCTCCGGGCGGAGGGCCGGAGAAGGGGTCGGCGGCCGGGTAGCTGACCATGCAGGACCCCGTGACCAAGGCGACAGCCAGAACAGCAGCATCCCATTTCCTGAGCACGGCGCAGCCTCCCCGTGAATTCGGTGCAACTCTGGGCTCAACCCGATATGACGCGCCCCGCAGCGCAAGTTGCACAGGTCGCGCACGTCCCTACGACCGGCGCTCCGCCCAGTTTGGGCAAGGTAGAGCGCGAAACCCGGGTCAGCAACGAACCTTGTTGGGGCCGCTTGGCGCGTTTGCCGCAGTCTGATACAGCGTGCGGGTGGCGCCGGTTTGCCGGACCGTGCCCCACCCTTCCCCGCGGGTTCGCAAGCCGTTCGAAAGTCGAACGACCTTTCGAGGAGCGCCCGCGGTGAGTCCCTGGCGAATCTCCGCGTCACACGGGGCTTTCGAGCGACCAAGCCACTATGGGTGTGACGAAGGTGGTCGTTCGACTTTCGAACGAGTTACGAGGAGGCGAACAAGAGAGCCAGACGTGGGCAGCCGTTCGACGGATCCCAACACACGGCCAGGTTCTGGGGAGCGGGCGCCGCCCGGATTGAACTGCGGTCGCCTGCGGCGATCCTCGCTCCCCACGCGGGGAGGCCTGTGGGTCTGGCGAATACTTTTTGGGCCGCGAGGGTCGAACCTGCGGTTCGAGCGCCGGTACACCGGCGCGGCGCGCTCGCCGCGCGCCATCCGGGCGGCGCCATTGCTCATGGGCATAAAAAAACGGCCAAGTCCCCGAGGACCTGGCCGTTCTTTGTGTCGTCTTGTAGAGGCGCCGCCCGGATTCGAACCGGGGATAAAGGATTTGCAGTGCGGCATAGCATATCCCTGTGCGTGTCACCGGTGTGCAAGAACTGGCAACGCTGAGCCATTTTTAGGGGTTCACGGGATACCCCGTTGTGACACCCGTACCGGTCGTTTCCTCTCGGTTACGGCACAATTACGGCACAGAGAAATGAGCGGAGCGACTCCGGGATCAGGCCGATGGAATCCCCAGCGGCCTACTCGACTCGTGTTCGCTCTCGGGCACCATCGCCAACACGTTCTCCTTTGAGAACACTGAGTTGCCAATCTTGTAGCGCGGCCCGTCCACCTCTGGTTCACCGTCCGATTCGATCGTTACGGCGTATACGCACGTGTTCGCGTTCAGGTACACGTAATACTTCATCTCGGGCTCCCTCGAATGGAGAAGGCGAAAGCGTCAGCGGGACAAAGTACGGACCGATCGCGCTCTCCGCACGCCGAGCCCACCAGCGCCAGCCCGGTTTGTTACCATTCTTGTTACCGTTTTTCGTCGTCGCCACCAGGTCTGCGCGCGTAGACCTCCCGCCGGCGGGAGAATGTCACGGCGCCGTGACATTTCATCGTCTCGGCCTCAGCGCGATCCACGCCGCCGTGACCACGAACGCCAGGGCCAGGAGCCAAGAGGTTTCGGGCGTCATCAATTGGTCCCGATGAACTCGGCCACGCTCAGGTTGAGCGTGATCCCGTCGGTTCCCCCAGCACGCACCTTCACCTCAATGTCGACGTCGGAGGTGGTGTCCGCCGAAGGCGTGGACCGCGTGAGGTTGATCGTTGGGGTCTCGTTTTCGTAACGCCCCGCGATCTCCTGAGAGGACGCTCCGCCGTCATTCGTCAGGAGCATTTCCATGCGCGACGCGCCAATGTGTGAGGACGGAGCCACGTGCGAGACCACCGCCGAGCCGTTCCACAGGATGTAGAACTCCTTCGAGCTCGATCCCCCGATGGACTGGAAGGTGAGCGTGAGCCTTAGCGCGCCGTTGGCCCCGAGCGCGTTGGCCGGCACGGTGATCGTCTCAACCGTCGTGAGCGACGTACTTGAGGAAGGGCGGGACGTGGCGTCCTTGTGGAATGGGCCGATGCGCCGCGCCTGCCGCGCGCTCTGCACCGGCCCCAGTACGGCAGCCGAGTCGGCCGCGTCCACGGCCTTGGCTTCCTTCACGGTCGTCTTTCCGATGCCGGCAACACGGGCGGCTTGCTCGGCGGCTTCGCCCGAAGGTCCCGCCGTTTCCGGCGTATCCTTTCGGGTGCCCACCTTTTCCCCCGGCTTTGCCTGAGTCGCCACCTTCCGCTTCGCCCGAAACCCCCGCCGTTTCCGGCGTAGGTTTTTCTTCCCCGTGATCGCCACACGTCGGACAGTCGAATAGCGGCTCACTCCACTTCGTGCCGCACTTGCAGCGATAGACCTCCCTGGGCCGCCCGTCCATCAGATGGAATCCGTCCACCCTTCGGCGGCGAACTCGTCGGGTCGGCCCACGAAGACGACGGAATCGCTGAGGCGCCGGC
>JBBDSM010000046.1:3400-9617 GCA_040904945.1 Gemmatimonadota bacterium | reverse complement strand
ACTGGTGGTCGAACTCCGAGCGCGGCGCGCATTTCGATTCCGACGTGGTCGATGGCTTCCTGAAGGCGATGTCCAACCAGGAATCAGCCTGCTCCGTAAGGAGATGAAATGAGCGACATGCAGATTGCGCGGGTGTTGATCGTCGAAGACGATCCTATGGTACGCAGGCTGCTGGTGCGCCATTTCCAGAAGAAGGACGCCACGGTTGTAGATGCGGCCACTGCCGAGGACGCGCTCGCATTGTTCCAACAACCAGGTGAGCCGTTCGACGCGGTCGTTACGGACGTGCACCTGCCGGGGATGAGCGGCGTCGATCTCGCCACCCACATCCGCGGCGTCCGTCCCGATCAGCCGATTGTCTTCGTCACCGGTGACGTGGATGAGGATCTCGCGCGACGCGCACTCGAGGGCGGCAGCGCCGGGTACCTGCTGAAGCCGTTCGAGTTCTTTGAATTGGACGCGGCGCTTGGGCAGGCTCTCCGAACCCCGGTGGTGGGGCCCCGGGCTCCGGTCACCTCGTCGCCGTCGAATGACCCGGCCGCTGACCCCTGGCTAATGGAGCAGCGGCGCCTCTTGATGGAGGCGGCCGCGCGCCCGATTTCGCTTCAGCCTGTTCACGGCGGCCGGAGCCGCTTCAATGAGCTGGCCTATTACGTCAAGAGGGGCACACTCGTCCTAGTTCTCCTGCTGATTGCGTGGTTCATTGGATTTGGCCTCGCCGTGGATCCCAGGGAGGGAGCCGACGTCAGTCAGCCGGACCGCCAAAGCCCGGTCTCCGCCCCGTATCAGCCGCCACCGCCCGAGCGGCCCCGCAGGTAGCCCCCCCCTCCCCGCCACGCCACGCCCGCACCCGGAGGAGCGCATGATCCCCGTAGAGACACGCCCGCCACTCCTGCTCGTGGAGGCCCCCGGCTCGCGCTGCTCCGAGGACCTCCGCGCGGACCTGGAGGCACGGTTCAAGGTCCAGCGCCGGGGGCTCCAGGAGGATGAGGACCGGGGCTTCCTCCGCTCCGAGGGGGAGCGCGTTCTGGTGGACCTCTCGGGTCTGGACGGAGACGGAGTAGACCATGCGCTCGAGGCGCTGGGGAACGACTTCGGCCTGGCGGCCTGGATCGTCCTCCTGGCCGAGGTCTGCGCGCCCCGGGGTCCGACGGCGGTGGAGCAGGGCGCACACAGCTACTTCGTGGCCGAATCGGCCCGGGCGGAGGACGTGGCGACCGCCCTGGAGAGCGCCGAGGTATGGAGGGCGCGCTTCGTGGTGGAGAGGGGGAAGGCTCGCGCCCTGGAGAGCCTCATCGCACAGGTCCCCGGCATCCTGTGGACCACGGATCGGGGTAACCGATTCACCTCCAGCCGGGGCCCGGGGCTGGTAGGCATCGGGCGCGCCCCAGCCGAAGGGCTGGACATGGGCCACGACGAATTCTTCGGGACCCCCTCCTCCCGGGAGGAGTGGGCCGAGGCGAACCGTCGCGCCCTGGAGGGGGAGGAGATCGACTTCGAGCAGCAGGCCGGGGACAAGGTCTACAGCTGCTGGATCCGACCCCTGAGGGACGAGGACGAATCCGTGGCGGGGACCGTCGGCCTGTGCGTGGATGTCACGCTTTGGCGGAGGCTGGAGGACGAGCTCCGGGCAAGCCGGGACCGGCTGGAGCGGATTCTGGAGAACCTCCTGGATCCCCTGGCGATCTACGAGGCGGTGCGGGACGAGACAGGGGACATCCAGGACTTCCGGATCGTGTACATCAACAAGGACGGGGTCCAGTCCCTGGGGCTCCCCCGGGACCATCTGGTGGGGGAGCACCTGCTGGAGCTCATGCCGGTCCATGCCAGCAACGGGCTCCTGGACTTCTACCGCGACGTGGTGGAGCGGGGAGAGGCGGCCCGGCTGGAGTCCTTCGACTTCTCGGATCCCGAGGGGCTGGCCCCGGTGGAGGGCCTCTTCGACATCGGGGCCTTCAAAGTGGGAGACGGCTTCGGAGTCGCCTGGCGGGAGGTGAGCCAGAGGGTCCTCCAGGCCGAGGAGCTCCGCAAGAGCGAACAGCGGCTGGCCACTGTGATGCAGGAGGCTCCCCTGGTCCTCTTCACGCTGGATCTGGACGGGACCTTCACCTTCGCCGTGGGCGGGGCCCTGGCGCGGCTGGGGCTGGAACCCGGCGAGGTCGTGGGCCAGTCCGCGCTCGACGTCCTCGGCGAAGACCCCGAGATACGGGAGCAGCTCGGGGCCGCGCTGGCAGGAGAGGAGCTTTCCGTGATCACCTGCACCAAGGGAGCCACCTTCGCCATCAACTACAAGCCCTTCAACGACGCGGACGGGGCGCGGACCGGAATCATCGCCGTGGGCACGGACATCACTGAGCGGTATAGGCTCGAGGAGCAGCTCAACCAGGCGCAGAAGATGGAGGCGGTGGGGCAGCTGGCCAGCGGGGTCGCGCACGACTTCAACAACCTCCTCACCGCCATCAAGGGGAACGCACAACTCCTGGCCCTGGAGGAGCTCCAGGAGGATGCGATGGTCCACGTGGATGAGATCGTGGCCACCGCCGATCGCGCGACGCTCCTGACCCGCCAGCTTCTGACCTTCAGCCGCCTGGAGCCCCGGGCTCCCCGGACGCTGGACGTGAACGAGTTGGTTCGGGGGACGCTCCAGCTCATCCGGCGAATGATCGGCCCCGACGTGGAAGTCGTCGCCCGCCTCGAGGAGGAGCCCCTCGTCGTTTACAAGGATCCCAACCGCATGGAGCAGATCCTCCTCAACCTGGCGGTGAATGCCCGGGACGCCATGCCGGACGGAGGGGTGTTTTCCGTCGAGACCGGCAGGGTGGAGTTGAAGGACGGGGTCGCGATGAGCCATGGAGACGTTCCGCCGGACCGCTGGGCCATGATCACGGTCTCCGACTCGGGCACGGGTATGTCCCCGGAGGTAAGGCAGAGGATCTTCGAGCCCTTCTACACGACGAAGAAGATGAGCGGTGGTACGGGGCTGGGGCTCTCCACGGTCTGGGGCATCCTGAGCGAGGCGAGCGGCCACATCCACGTCTACAGCGAGCCCGGCCAGGGCACGCTCTTCCGGATCTATCTCCCCCTGCAGACGGACCTTGCTTCGTCCGACAGGGAGGACGAGGCGTCTTCAGAGTTCCTTTTCGCGGCCCAGCCATCCACCATCCTCCTGGTCGAGGATGAGCCGGCGGTGCGGAAGGTGGCCCGCCGCGTCCTCACCAGGGCGGGGCACACCGTCCTGGAAGCAACGAACGGTGCCCAAGCCCTGGAGCTGCTCTCGGCAAGGGAGGACCCGGTGGACCTGATCCTCACCGATGTGGTCATGCCGGAGATGACGGGCCCCGAACTGGTCGAGCGCCTGCGTGACCGCTGGCCGGCGGTGCACGTGCTATTCATGTCGGGCTACTCCGGGGAGGACCTTCGGGAGAAGAGCGAGACCATCGAGGACGCCCGCTTTCTCCAGAAGCCCTTCGACCTCACCGCCCTTCTCGAGGCCGTGGAGGGGCTGCTCGGAGCAGAGGCCGGCTGAAGGGGGGCGCGGCGGTGCGCATGCCGGAAGGGATGGCGCGGGCCGGTGAGGTGAAGGGGGACGTCGCTTGAAAGACGACAACCTCGTGCGACACTTGCGTATGACCAACCCGGGCACACCGGAAGGGGACTACCGGCCCTTCCCCGAAAAGCCGGGCCGCAACGCGCGACAGCAACGCATCGAGGTTCCGCTGTTCGTGCGCCTCCTCGGCCTTGCTGGGCGGTCGCGGATTCTGGAGGTCGGCTGCGGAGCCGGGGTGGCACTGCCGGTGCTCCACCGGCTTTGCTCGCCGGACCTTCTCGTGGGACTGGACATCGACGGCACCGCGCTCCGAACCGCAGCGGAACACACTGCCGAGTTGAGGCCGGGAGTAAGGTTGCTTCAGGCGGACGTCCGATCCATTCCAGCCGCCTCCGCTTCCTTTGATGCCGTTGTGGATTTCGGCACCTGCTATCATGTCGGCCGCGGCGACCTTGCAATTCGGGAGATCGAGCGAGTCCTGAAGCCAGGCGGGGTCTTTGCCACCGAGAGCAAACTGAGCCAATTCCTGTCACACCCGGTGCGGTCTTACGGGCGCAGTTTGCGTCTGGCCGGTAGCGGTCTTCACCTCCATGCACACTTCGGGTTGTGGATTTCAATGCGGAAGACGGGGGACTCGGACCCCGCTTGCGGAGCAATGCCGCGTGTATTACATTGTCCTACATGAAGACATCTTCCGTGACCATCCGTCTCGACCCCGAGCTTGAGAAGGAGCTCGAACGGGCTGCTAAAAGCACAGGAAGAAGCCGAAGTGGGTTGGTGCGAGACGCTCTTCGTCGGCAGCTTGCGCTCACCCGTTTCGAGGACCTCCGCCGCCGCATCATGCCCTTCGCCGAGGCCCGTGGATACCTCACGGACGAGGATGTGTTCAACGACCTCTCGTGAGAATCGCCCTCGACACCAATGTCCTGGTCAGCGCCTTCGCCACTCGTGGTCTCAGTTCTGATGTCCTTGCCCTCGTCCTTACCAGCCACCAATTGGTACTGGGCGAAACCGTCATCAGTGAGTTGGCCAGGATTCTGAGCACCAAGCTCAAAGTGCCAGATGAAACGGTCCAGGAGACGATAACCTTCCTCCGCGCCCAGGCTGCAGTCGTCAGCCATGCGCCGCTCCTCGATGTAGAAATCCGAGACAAGGATGACGCCGCCGTCCTGGCTGAGGCGGTTCAAGGGCTCGCCGAGATCCTCGTAACTGGCGACCATGACCTTGTCTCCATCGCTCGATCATCCCCGATTCGTATTCTCACACCACGGGGTCTATGGGAGCTCCTGCGGTCCGAGCCCACCTGACCATTGGCGATAATGGGGACGCGTCTGATCGACACCCACGTCCAGCAATAGGAACCAGCCTGCTCCGTAGGGAGATGAAATGAGCGACATGCAGATTGCGCGGGTGTTGGTCGTCGAAGACGATCCGATGGTACGCAGGCTGCTGGTGCGCCATTTCCAGATGATGCATCGTCGCTTACCTCCGCACCAGCTCCCGGACCGCCCATTCCCGGAAGAACGGGCTGTCGAACTGCACGCTGCTGCCCGTGCGGGTGAGGATGCTCCGGCGGGTGAGGGCATCGAGGGCCGTGGTGACGGAGGAGGAGGGGCCCAGGTCATATTGAGCGCGGACATGGCTGGCGTGGAGCGCGTCCTCCCCAGCGGCCACGGCTCGCAGGAGGCGCTGCTGCAGGGGCGTCAGGTCCTCCCAGGTGCGGCGTAGCGCCGCGTCCTCCTGGTCCACCACTTCCGCCACAGCTTCCGCAGCGGCGTCGGGCCCGACGCGGCCCGTGGGCGCGGCGCGGAACCAGAGCACTCGGGCCGCCTGCACGATGTCCTGCGTCCGGGGTCCCACCCGCTCCACCAGCTCCCGCCCCACGCCCTCCCCGCCATCCAGACCGGACCCCGCGAGCCGCTCATCGATCCAGCGGGCCAGGTGGTCCTCCTCGATGGGCCCCACCTCGAGCCGTTCGAAGAAGCGATAGAATGCCCGCTTCGGCTGGAGCATCTCGTTGATGAGGGCTTCCTTCGAACCAGCGCACACCACGGCCGTGTGGACGTTCTCCTGGATCCGGTTGCGCAGCAGCCACTCTGAAGCCTCGCCACCGAGCTCCGCCAGGCGCTGGAATTCGTCCAGCACCAGCACCACGGGCGCGCGTTCCGTCTGTGCCACGTCATCGATGCGGTCCAGGACGCGCTCGAGGAGCATGCGCTCATCCTCTTCACGGCGAGAGCGCATGTCCAGGCCCACGGCCAGGCGGGGGTGACCGGCGGGGTCGAAGGAGAGGGAGACCACCGGGGCAAGCGCCCGGGCCCAGTCGCTCAGGCGGCGGGTCCACGGCTCGGCCGTTGCCACGGCGGCCAGGAGGCGGTCCGCCACCTCCGTGAGCGACGCGGCGGTGGCCAGATCCGCTACCAGGACCACCCCGCCGTCCTGGCGCACCCGGTCCGCGGCCACGCGCAGGATGGTGCTCTTGCCCATGCGCCGGGGTCCGGACACGAGAAGCCGACCCCGGTGCGTCATGGCTCTCCGCACCACGCCCACCTCCGTTGCCCGGTCCGTAAAATGGGGTCCCGCAACGTGTTCGGCTATGCGGAAGGGATTGGACGGGGCGGTCATGGGTCAGGCTCCCGCTGGGGCGGACACGTAGAATTACGTCACGCA
>JBBDSM010000046.1:0-3300 GCA_040904945.1 Gemmatimonadota bacterium | reverse complement strand
AGAATTACGTCACGCAATTATACGGGACGAGGGTGGGGGAGGCAAGGATGGGGCAGAGCTGAAGCATTGCTTCCGTGCGTCCCCTTTGCGCTCAGGAATTCGCGGCTGCATAGCCGGGCATTTGGGGATTGACGCGTACATATCTCATATGTACGTTTCATGACGCAGATTCGGTTCGAGTGGGATCTGGCGAAGGCGGCGGCCAACGAAAGGAAGCATGGCATCTCCTTCGAAGAAGCGAGAACCGCATTTTCGGATGAGCAGGGCCTACTTCTCGATGACCCGGATCACCGGCTGGAGGCGCGCTTCATTCTTCTTGGATTGGGGTCGAGCCTTCGACTTCTGGTGGTGGTCCATGCGGTCCCACTTGAAGACGTGATCCGAATCATTTCGGCGCGGAAGGCCACGCGCCGGGAGGCCCGAATTTACGCGACTCGGTCGGGGTAGCCATGCGATCAGAATACGATTTTTCGAAGGCAAGAAAGAACCCGTACGCTAAGCGTCTCAAGCAACGCGTTACGATCCGACTCGATCAGCCGACCGTGGATTACTTCAAGGAGTTGGCTGGGGAAACGGGCATCCCGTATCAGACGCTAATCAACCTTTATCTTCGCGACTGTGCGGACTCGAAGCGTGAACTCAACCTGGATTGGCGCGTCGCGGGATCATGACGGAGAGGCCAACGGGGGTGGGAGCCGCAGGGCCCGCCCGGACCCCTGCACGTGCAGCTCTGACGGCACGGGGGGCCAAGTGCCAGGATTGCTGGGCGGGGAGGCGCTGCTCCGGCGGCCGGTGGGCTGGAGATGTTGACAGGGATGTTTTAATATCACTATACTGGTAACTAACAAGTATAAATGCCACTATAGCGGACGCAAAAATGGCTGAACGGAAGCCGAACCTGCCGATCAGGGTCAGGAGAGCGTTGCGGAAGCTTGGGGCAGACATCCGGGATGCCCGCAAGCGGCGCAGGATCCCCGTGCGGGTGATGGCCGAACGAGCGCTCATGTCTCCCACCACCCTGACCAGGATCGAGAAGGGGGATCCTGGCACGGCCATCGGTTTCTATGCGGCTGTTCTGTTCGTGCTGGATCTGTCCCATCGGTTGGGGGAGATCGTGGATGCTTCAACAGACGAACTCGGCCTCAGCCTGGAGGCCGAGGAACTCCCTCAGCGCATCCGGTGGCCAGGGCGGTCTGCCCGCGGGGCTTCGGCGGAGGAACCGTCATGAGTGCGCCGGACGCGCTCGTCCACACGGAACTTGACGGGGTGGCCTACCTGGTCGGGCAGCTCTGGATCAGAGAAAGCCGCAGAGGGACATTCGGCGCCACCTTCCAGTACGCGGATGCCTGGCTCCAGAAGAAGGATGCCTTTGCTGTAGATCCGCTCCTGCCCCTCGTTTCGCCGGGTCCATTTCACAAGGACAGGCTGTTCGGGGCCATTGCCGACTCCGCACCCGACCGGTGGGGCGGGACCCTCATGGCACGAGCCGAACGGTTCCGGGCACGGCGGGAGAACAGTGCACCAAGGCACCTCCGGGAGATCGACTACGTTCTCGGGGTTTCCGATGTGGCCAGGCAGGGGGCCCTACGGTTCTCCCTTGCTGACCGGGAGGTTTTCCTGGCGGAAGCCTCGGATGCCGCAGCGCCGCCGATGGTGGACCTCCCCAGACTGCTCGCGGCCGCGCAAGGATTTCTGGACGACCCTGACAACGAGGAGGATCTGCGCATCCTCCTGGCGCCGGGATCGTCGCTCGGCGGAGCCCGCCCGAAGGCATCAGTCAGGGACAATGCGGGAAACCTGTCCATAGCAAAGTTCCCCAAGAAGGACGATCTCTACTCCGTTGGAGCCTGGGAGCACCTGGCCCTTACCCTGGCACAGGAGGCGGGGATCAGGGTGGCGGAGTCGGCTCTCCTGTCCGTGGAGGGCCAGGACATCATCCTTCTCAACCGGTTTGACCGGGATGAGGAGAGGCGCATTCCCTTCCTCTCGGCCATGAGTCTGCTTGACGGGGTGGACCAGGAACCCCGCAGTTACCTGGTGATAGCTGAAATCATCCGCCGGTTTGGCGCGCAGGCCAGGGCGGACCTGTCAGAGCTGTGGAGACGGATGCTGTTCAACATCCTGGTTTCGAACACCGATGACCACCTGAGGAATCACGGCTTCCTCTATGCTGGCCGCGGCGGCTGGACGCTTTCACCGGCCTATGACCTGAACCCGGTACCGGTGGAAGTGAAGCCCCGATTCCTCTCCACGGCCATTGGAGAAGACCCGAATGATACGAGCGCCTCGTTGCGGCTGGCGTTCGAGGTGGCCGGGCACTTCAACCTCTCCGCAGAGGAAGCCCGGGCCATGGCATTTCAGGTGGCGCAGGTGACGAGGCAATGGCGGGACCGCGCCCGGCGCCTGGGGATCAGAGGCGCCGAGATGGACCTCATGTCCTCAGCATTCGACCACGATGATCTGGCGCTCGCCCTATCCTTTGAGTAGGCAGCGGGAGGGCTGAGGCGCGCCCAGCGCGGGGATGAGGCAGCGGGCGGAAGGGAGATGATGCATCGTCGCTTACAAGGAAACTCTTGACACGGGCATCGTGTAACACGAACTTCGTGTCATGGAGCGACGCCTGAAGAACGTCACCGTCACGCTCGATGAGGAGACCGCCCGCTGGGCCCGTCTGGAGGCCGCGCGGCAGGACACCAGCGTGTCCCGGCTCCTCGGAAATCTCCTCCGTGAGCGGATGGTGGCGGAGGATACCTACGAGGTGGCGCGCACGCGCTACTTTGCCCAGGAAGCGCGCGTCCACCGCGCGGCCGGCCAGTGCCTCCCGTCCCGCGAGGAGGTGCACGATCGCGCCGGTCTTCGTTGACACCAACGTGCTGGTCTACGTCCGGGACGCCACGGAGCCGGACAAGCAGCGGAGGGCCGCCGAATGGATGGCGGCGCTGTGGGAAACACGGGCGGGCCGCCTGAGCACGCAGGTGCTGCAGGAGTATTACGTGACCCTCACCCGCAAGCTGGACCCGCCGCGGAGCCGGGACGAGGCCCGGGAGGACGTGGGAGCGCTGCGCGCCTGGCAGCCCCTTTCCGTGGACGATGAGGTCATGGAGCTGGCGTGGGATGTGGAGGACCGCTGGGGGCTCTCGTGGTGGGACGCCCTCATCGTGGCAGCGGCGGCGCGCTCGGGGTGCGGCTGGCTGCTGACCGAGGACCTCCAGGACGGGCAGGAGATCCTCGGTCTGCGGGTGGTGAATCCTTTCAGAACCGATCCGGCGGCGGTGCTGGAGGGGTAGCGGCGCTGATCAC
>JBBDSM010000045.1:0-9619 GCA_040904945.1 Gemmatimonadota bacterium | reverse complement strand
CCCTACTCCACGAACGCCGCGATGTCGGACAGCGGCTTCTTCGTGATCCGGGGCACCATCGCGTCGGGCGACGGATATCCGGTCACGAGCAAGAGGAACGGGCGCTCGTTCTCGGGTCGACCGAGGACCTCGTTGAGAGGGGCTAGCGCTTCCAGCCATTCGTCTGGAGCACGTCCTCCGTAAAAGGCCTGCTCTTCCTCCTCCGCAGCGGCCCTGATCGCCTTCTTCGTCTGGGCATCGGCCACCGCGACGAACCGCCAGGGCTGATGGTTCGCCCCGCTCGGAGCGGTCCCGGCGGCGGCGATGCACGTCTCGATGATGTCCCTGGGTACGGGGCGGGATGCGACATCCCGGACGGTCCGCCGCCGACGCATGGCGCCCAGATAATCCACGAAGCGAGGGAGTGCCGGAGCTGCGTCCGACCCCGTCCGGGTCAACCGATCGCTCCCGCGTACAGCTCTACGAAGCTGCGCACACCGCTCCGCCGCGCCAGCACCTCGTCGGGCCGCATTCCGAGCGCCGAGCTCAGCACCCTGACGTTCACCAGGGTCACGATCTCCTCGTCCGTCAGTCCGATCCGGTTCCAATCGCCGACGGGGCGAGATCCGTACTGCTGGTAGGCTGACGACAGCAGGCCGCTCGAAGGCGGCCGCTGGAGGGGCACGTGTAGCTGGGCGGCCCCGACCTCGTATCGACTGGCGAGCTCGACCCAACCCCTTCCGGAGTTACGAAGCGCGACCAGCGCCTCCGGCGAAATACCCGTGCGCCTGGCCAGGAAAAGCGCCACCGGGATCTCGTCCGGAGGCAGGCTCCAATCCGCGAGGATCGCGACCTCGGCCGCGGAGACCTCGAAGTAGTCGGCGACGGCTCGGAAATACGCCTGGTGCGCGGCCGCGTCCTGCCCGACCGCGATCCCGGGGATCACGGCGAACAGCAGCAGAGCCGCCGTCAGGGCCTTCGTCACGACGCGCGCGCGCCGCTCGTTCCGATCCACCGTCGCTGCCCTCCGTTACGTGTTCGAGGTGTCTCGAGATAGCGTCGCCCTTCGAGCAACGCAAACCCGGTGCCGCCCTGTCACAATCTCCGTCCTGGAGCGCTGCGGGACCAGCCTCGACCCCGCGTCATCGGCCCCCGACCAACGTGCCAAACTGGCATGCGGAGCACTGCGTTTCCGTGGCACGACTCTTGATATAGTTACAGGACACAGCCTCGAGGTCCAACATTCCGTGCACCGAGGGAGGCCATGATGAGACACGAAGACGAGCGCAGAAAAGAGTTGCGCATGCAGGCCCAGGAGACGGAGCCCGAACGGGCCCCCGAGGAGGGGCACTTGGTCTTCGACTTCACGGGTCTGGAGCGTCCGGACGTATGTGATCTGGCGCTCATCCTTACCGCACGCCTGAATGCGGCAACCACCGACAGCGTGTGGGTTCGCGCCCTACCCTTGCAGACCGCGAGGGTGTTGCACGCGATGCGCCTCGACCACCTGTTCCGTCACTACCCGGCCGGGTCGGAAGATATGAACTGACCGATCGGTCGTTTGGATAGATGCGCCGAGCGCCCCGGACCGTCGACGGTCCGGGGCGCTCTTGCATATCCTCACATCGTGGCGGAAATCTCCCGCAGCGTCCTCCTGCGGGGACATCGCCGGGGGACACCTCATCTCACCGATGAAACCCTCAACGGTCGGGGTCAGGCGCGTCCATGCGCTCGAGTAGGAGGCGTAGCTCCGACTCCTCCACGGGCGCCCGCAGGATCAGCCACCCCTGGTCGCGGGGCACCACGAGCTCGGAGACCCCTTGCTCGGCCGGATGAACCGCCGACGGATCGAACCCCGCGGGAAGGTGGATCAGCTCGAGCTCCTGGCCCTCGTCGAGCCGCTGGATCACGCGCACACCGGCGGGCACCACGCCCTCCTCGCGCCAGACGATCGAGAGGACTTCCAGCCCAGGAACCACCAGCGAGCCGGGCTCCGAAACCGAGTCGCCCCGAGCTTCGTCTCCGGCAACGCCGCGATCGACGCCCCGCGTCAGCGCCGTTCCTGCCGCGGCCGACCTCGACGCCAACGAGAGGCGGGCGGCCTCGGAGCGCGGCGCAGCCTCCCGTTCTTCGGCCCCCACTTCCTCGACGCCCGTCATGCGCGTCGTATCCGCACCAGCAGCCGCGACCGCCACTTCGGCAGACTCCGCAGGCAGCCCCGCCGTGGGGCTCGCCGCGGCCGACGAGAAGGCCGTGGGCACGATGGGGACATCGAGATCATCGTCGATGCGGCCCGCCTGGCCCGTCACGACGACGTCCTGAAGCGTCGGGGGCGTGGCCGGCTCCGGCGCCGGCACCTCCGTAGGCGACACGTCGACGGGCGGCGCTTTCGCCATGACCGCCCGCTCTTCCGATGGCGCGCTCGATGGCACGCTTCGCTCGAGCGCTTCGGCGACGACGGTCTCGGCGGAAGCCTCGAAAGCCTCCACAGCGTTCTCCGAGAGCTGGCGGGTGAGGGCCGGCGGTGTGCCCGCGTCCGCCGAGCTCGCCGATGGAGCCTCGGCTACCGCCGACTCGGCCACCGTCTCGGCCCGGTCCGGACCGACGGTCGGCAGCGGCATCCCTCCACGGACAATCCACCCTATGCCGAGCGCCAGCACGACGGACGCAGCCCACCCGAAACGCTGCCTTCGCCCCCACGTCCGCGACATGCGCTCCTTCGCCTCCCCGGACCTGGCGATCCGCTTGAGCTCCTCGAGCGGCGGCGGCGTCACGTTCAGCGCCGGTGCGGCGAGGACGGACTCCGCCCGGTCCCGAATCCGGCGGGCTTCGGTCAGCGCCTCGGCGCAGCGTTCGCACCGCTCCAGGTGCGCACGAATCCGTCTCGCCTCTCCGGTGGGATACTCCTCCAGCGCGCCATCCAGGTAGGCGTGCAGCGCGCCCTCATCGACGTGCGACATCGGCCTCCTCCTTCTCGTCATATGCGTCCACGAGCCGTTTCCGCGCTCGCGACAGGGTCGTTCCTATCGCCCCCACCGCAAGCCCGGTATGCTCCGCGATCTCCGTATAGCTCTGCCCGGCATCCCACAGGAGCAGGACGTCGCGGTCCCGTTCCGAAAGGGACTCGAGGGCATCCTTCACGTGTTGCAACCGCTCCTGCTCCTGCAACGCTTCCGCCGGATCGGAACCCGACCGCTCTTCGAGCTCGCGCTCGGTCTTGAGCAGGACCAGATGCTTCTTCCGACGGAGCGCCATCCGCGCTTCGTCCCGGGCCAGATTCGCCGCCACCTGGAAGAGCCAGGCGCGCGGTCGTCTCGGTTCGTGCCGGAGCGCCCGCACGAAAGCCTCCTGAGCCAGATCCCTTGCGCGCTCCTCATCCCAGACCTTCCGGTGCAGGAACCGGACGAGGTCGGGAAAGGTGCTCCGGTAGATCTCGTTCCAATCGGTCGTCAAGAGGTCGACTCCGTGCTCGGTGCGGACTTCAACTACCCCGAACCGGGGGCCGACGGTTCAGCCCACCGGAACGCTCTTCACCTCATACGACGTCGGACCCGGCCCCCCTTGCACACGAACCGGCTTCTGCGCTGATTTCTCTCTCGGATACAGCCGTTCCGTGACGACCCAGGTGGAGGTGTACCCTGAAGATCGTAGTGCTTGGAGGTGGACGTGTGGGGCATGCCATCGTCCGTGACCTCGCAGCGGAGGACGACTTCTCCGTAGTGGTGGTGGACGTAGACCCCGTCGCGGTCGATGACCTCACGGAATACGGAGCCGACGGGATCGTGGCCGACCTGTCGCAGCCAGACGCGGTGGCCCGGGCGGTGGGCGCTACCGACGCCGACCTCGTCGTGGGTGCGGTGCCCGGATTCATGGGCTACCAGACCGTCGAACGGGTTCTCGAGGAAGGGCGTCCCGTCGTCGACATCTCCTTTTTCCCGGAGGATGCCCGGGGTCTGGAGCCCCTCGCGAAGAAGGCCAACGTTCCGTGCCTGGTCGACTGCGGCATCGCGCCGGGATTCACGAATCTGGTCCTCGGACACATGGAGGCGGAGCTCGACGAGACGCGCTCCTTCCAGGCGTACGTCGGTGGGCTCCCCGTCGAGCGGACCTGGCCCTGGGACTACAAAGCCCCGTTCTCACCGGGCGACGTCATCGAGGAGTACATGCGGCCCGCGCGGCTCCGCCGTGAAGGCCAGGATTTCACGCTCCCGGCCCTTTCGGAGACGGAGCTCGTGAACTTCCCGGGGCTCGGCACCCTCGAGGCGTTCAACACCGATGGACTGCGCTCGCTCCTACACACCTCCGAGACGCCGAACATGGTCGAGAAGACCATGCGCTATCCCGGACACGCGGAGCGTATGCGCATGCTCCGGGAGGCGGGATTCTTCTCGAGCCGCGAGATCCAGGCGGCGTCGGGAACGGTGCGGCCCCGGGACGTGACCGAGGCCCTTCTGTTCAGCGCCTGGCAGTTCGAGGAGGGTGAGCCGGATCTCACGGTGATGCGAATCGTCGTGGAAGGGGTGAAGGACGGGCGGGAGGTGCGCCACACCTTCAACCTCCTGGACTACTACAACCCCGACACCGAGACGTCCTCCATGGCCCGGACGACGGGCTACACGTGCACCGCCATGGTGCGGCTCGTGGCACGTGGGCTCTGGAGCGAGCCGGGACTCGCGACGCCCGAGATCGTGGGCGGGAGCGAAGAGTGCTACCGGAGCGTGCGCGAGCATCTCGACGCGCGGGGTGTTCACATCTTCGAGAAGATCGAGGAGCTGTAGCGGGCGGGCCTCCCCCCGCTCGAGCACCGATGGCCACCGCGTTGCCGGGCTTCTACAACTGCCTGAACTGCCCGGCGCACTGCTGCACATATCCGCGCATCGCCGTGACGAAACGAGATGCGAAGCGCCTGGCGAAGCACTTCGGCATCACCCCGGACGAAGCATGGGAGCGCTTCACAAAGCCCGGCTGGACCAGCCGCGAGCGGGTGCTGAAGCATCAGAAGGACGAGTTGTTCGGCTCGGCGTGTCGATTTCTGGACCTCGAGTCGCGGCTGTGCACGGTCCACGAGGTCCGGCCGGCCGTCTGTCGAGGGTTCCCCGAGGGGCCGAACTGCGGCTACTACACGTTCCTCATGTCGGAGCGGCGGAACCAGGCGGACCCGGACGCCGTGGCGCGCGCCTACAACGTGCCCGGAGAGTGGCCGAAGCTGGAAAAGGGCGACTGACGGGTCGCTACCCCGAGTCTTCGCCGCTCTTGTCGCGGAGAAAAGCCGCGATCTCGAGACGGGATGAAGTCGGCATCGGGCTTAGAGGAGCCGCCGCCCGGAGAGGAGCCGCAGCACCACGATCACGAGGGCCACGACGAGTAGGATATGGATCAGGTCGTTCGAGGCGAAGCCACCGATGAAGCCGAGAGCCCACAGGACGATCAGGACGATGGCGATGGTCGTAAGCATACGTTTTCCTTGGTTTGTATGGTGAGTGTCAATCGCGGGGTGGAACCCTCTCGAGCGCTGCCTCCAACTCGAGGACCAGCTCCGCTCCCAGCCTGTCGAGCGCCGCGTCGAGCAGCGCCACCAACCCGTGGAAGTCTCCCACGGTCCAACCCGGCTCGCGCACCTCGGTCGTTCCGCTCGCCAACAGCGATCCATCTCGTCGACGGGTGATCTCCCACGTGGCCAGGAGATGCGCCTCTCCCTCCACGGCCAGAGAGTCGGCCGGGGCGACACCCTCGAAGCGCAAGACGTCCATCTCGATCACGTATTCGGGTTGCGCGGTGGTCGGCCACGGCGTGGTCTCGACCCGGAGCGATGGCGCCCGCACCGACATGCTCCGGGCCACGGTGCGCCCGATCCCGTGGACCACGCCCTCGCCCCACCGATCGAACTCCGAGAACCCGATCTGGTGGATATCCCGCCGCACGACGATGAAGGGAGTCATCAGGTACTCCGCGAGACGAGGCGGTCGCAGCCCGATCGAGGTCCGGGCTGTCGCCGCGGGCGACGCCGCGGCTTCCCCGCCCCCGCCCAACACGTAGTGCCGTGGCGGGCTGGGATCCCGAGCCAGGCTGAAGCAGCCACCCAGCGTGACGAGCGCGGACAGGAGCAGCAAGCGGGTCGTTCTCGGCCAATGAATCATGGTCAATTCCCTGGCGGGCGTGTCCCGCGGATGAGCATGTCGGGGTTCCGCTCGAGCGTGAGCACGAGGAGACGCAGCGCTTCCGCCGCCTCCCTCAAGCTGATGAGCGTCTGGTCCAGGCCGTATCCGAGGCCCGAGTCGGTCGTGATCGAGCCGCGCGCCTCTTCGATGGCCTCTCGGGCGGCCTGGAGGGTCCGGTCGGTCTCCGCCATGGTGCCTTCCATGCCGGATTGGAGGGGGTCCACCGCCTCCCCGATCCGCTCGGCCAGGGCCTCCATCTCGATCAGGGTGCGACTGAACTGTGCAGCGAGCTCCGGAACCTCGCCGATGGCGGTCTGCAACTCCTCCGACCCGACCAGGCGCTCTACCGCCTCCGCCGAGGCCACGACCGCGGTATTGATCCCCACCATGTCGATCTCCTCGAGCATCTCGTTCACCCGGAAGAGGATCTGCAGCACGTCGGCCACCAGGCTGCCCGCCTCGGTACCGAACGCCGCGAGAAGCGATGGCGACGTCGGGATCTCCGGGTGCGCGGTCGGCCCAGCGGACAGCTGGGCTGGATTGGCGTCGGCACTATAGCTGATCTCGATGTAGAGCTGGCCCGTGACGATGCTCTCCATCTGGAGCTGCGCCCGAAGCCCGTCGGCGATCTGCGTACGAAGCACGTCTTCTTCGTTCAGCTTGAGGGATGTGCCGATCCCCGTGGTGAGACGCGTCAGGTCGATCTCGTATTCCACGGGCACCCGGAACGTCTTGTCGGCCTCGTGGATCTCGATGAGGAGCTCGGTCACTGTGCCCACCGGGACACCCTGGAACTTCACCGGCGCTCCCCGCTCGAGACCGTTCACCGACTCGTCGAAGTAACTCATGAAGGTGTGCCGATCTCCGAACCAGGCCTTCGAGGCCAGGGTCGCGACGCCCACCGTCGTCAGCACGATGGCGCCGATCATGAAGAAGCCGATCGCCGTCGGATTGGCGCGCCTGCTCATGGCGCCCCGACCGGGCTGTTGCGGGTCAGGAAGCGACGGACTTCGTCGCTGGGCGGATGCTCCCGCAGCTCCGCGGGGTTCCCGATCGCGGTCATGGTCTTCTCCTTGATGTCCAGAAAGAGCGCGCGGTCCGCGATCTTGAAAATGCTGGCGAGGTCGTGGCTCACGACGACGATGGTGGTCCCGAAGCTGTCCCGTAGCTGCAGGATGAGGTCGTCGAGACGGCTCGCGGTGATGGGGTCCAGCCCGGAGGAAGGCTCGTCGAAGAAAAGGATGTCGGGGTCCATGGCCGTGGCGCGTGCGAGGGCCGCGCGCTTGCGCATGCCCCCGCTGATCTCGGCCGGATAGAACGACCCGAAGCCCCGCAGACCGACCAGCGCGAGCTTCAGCTCGACGATCTCCACGATCTCGTCCGGGTCCAGCCTCGTGTACTCCTCGAGCGGGAGGGCGACGTTCTCCGTCAGGGTGAGGCCGCTCCACAGCGCGCCGTTCTGATAGAGGACGCCGACGCCCCGGAGGATGTCCTTGCGGGCTGCTTCGTCGGCCTGCGCGAAGTCCTGTCCGCCGAAGAGGATCGAGCCCTCCGCCGGCTTCTCGAGCCCGCACAGATGCTTGAGGAGGGTGCTCTTGCCGCTTCCACTTCCACCCATGATCACCAGGATCTCGCCCTTGCGGACGCTGAACCCGAGATCCCGCATGACGACGTGCGGTCCGTAGCTCATGGTGAGCCCTCGCACCTCGAGCGGAGCCGCTCCGGCGTCGGTGGTGACCATCAGACGTTCAGGAGGACGGCGAGCCAGTCGATCAGCGCATTGGCGCCGATGATCAGCGTGATACCGAGGACGACCGCGGCGGTCGCCGCCCTACCCACCGCCCCCGCGTCGCTCCCCGCTTGCAGCCCCTTCATGCAGCCGGCAAGGCCGATGATGAGCCCGAAGACCGTTCCCTTGAACAGGCCGAGCAACCCATCGGAGAGCGTCACTGCCGACAACATGCCGACGACGAACTGGGTGGAGGTGACGTCCAGCATGGAGATCGATACGAGCAGCCCTCCCATGATTCCCACGAAGGAAGCGTAGAGCGTCAGGAGCGGCATCGTCACGAAGAGACCCAGAACGCGGGGCAACACCAGATGGTCGATGGGCGAGATGCCCAGCGTCCGAAAGGCGTCGATCTCTTCCGTGATCTTCATGCTGCCGAGCTCGGCCGCGAAGCCGGCCCCGGTGCGCCCCGCCATGATGATTCCCGTCATGAGGGCCGCCATCTCCCTCAGCATCCCGTAGCCCACCAGATAGGAGACGTAGTAATCGGCGCCGAAACGCCTGAGGACCACGGCGCCCAGGAAGGCGATGATCACGCCCACCAGGAAGGCGATGAGGGTGACGATGGGGAGGGCTCCCGAGCTGTTCGACTGTACAACGGTCCAGAAATCTCGCCACCGCAAGCGTACGCGGAATCGGACCACACGACCGAAGCCTTCGGCGACCTCGCCCGCGAACGAGACCCCGGCCGTCACGGCATCGAGGGTCGCGACGCCCCGCATACCCAACCGGGATACGAACGACGTCTCCTCCACGGTCCGGTCAATCTCCTGCTCCGGAACCGCCCGGGCGAGCGCGAGCAGCCGGGTCACCGCGGGAGGAAGATTCTCCTCCCGGAGCTCCACGTCGTGCTCGATGCAGTAGCCCTCCGCCTGTCTCAGGAAGGTGAGGATGCTGCTGTCCCATCTCCCGAGGGCGGTGACGTCGAAGTCCACCGCTCGCACCGGGGTCGGTTCCGGACGCTCCAGGAGCGGGCCGAAACGCGGCGGCGCATGCGGCAGCTCCCAGTCGCCGGCCAACGCCAGGACCAGGACATCGTCCTCTCGGCGAACCTGCACTCGCATTGTGGTCAGGATCTACCGGGTCCCGCGACCAGCATCGGCACGGTGACGGAGAAATGGACGCCTGAAGCCTTCAGCTCGGCCTCGAGCTTGCGGTTGCCTTTCTGGAGGAGGTCGGGGCTATCGCTCACGATGAGAACGTGGGTGACCTGCGGCTCGACCACAAGCCGTGCAGTCCATTTTCGGGGGCCGCGCTTGGCCTCTCCGTTCTCCTCGTCGACGAGCGCACGGATGAGCGCCATCCTGGCTTCGGTCTGCGGCGGCTCCATCTGATACGCGTAGGCCCACAGGCCCGCAGGTGCGGGGGTCGCCGGCCTCGCCTCGTCCGATGTCGTCTTCATGAACTCCTGCACCTCGTCGAGCGATGGCTCAGTCGAGCCGGACGCCCGTCTGGTGCATGGAGATTACCGGGAGGTCACGGGTCGCGGGTATCCCCCGATCGAGGCAGACCCGAAAGGGTCATCATTGCGCCATGTCGAACCCGGCTTCCTCGAGCGCGTGCTTCTGGACCTCGTCTTCGCTGACGACCTGACCGTCGAAGAGGTGGATGGCCCGGCCGGCCACCTCGGCGTAGCGCGGATCGTGCGTCACCATGCAGATCGTCGCGCCCTCGGCATGGAGCTCGTTCATGA
>JBBDSM010000044.1:31667-50498 GCA_040904945.1 Gemmatimonadota bacterium | reverse complement strand
TTGGCGCCCGCACGGGACAGGAAGTACGCGCAGCTCACGCCGATCACGCCCCCTCCGACCACTACGACCCGGAGATCGTTTTCGGACGGCGTCATCCGACCTTTGGATCGAGCAACACCTTGATGGACTGAGTCTTACGCCGGTTGGCCGCTGTCGATATAGCCTGCCTGTACTCCCCCAGCGGATAGACATGGGTGACCATCCGTTCGACGGGGGCCATGGTCTCCATCAGGAGATCCCGGGTGATCTCGAACGTGTGCGCCCTGCGGCCCTTCCACTCTTCGATCCCGTATCCCACGAATCCCTTGATGTCGAGCTCATGGGCCCAGACGAACGTCAGATCGAGCTTCCGGATCTCGGCCGCGCATCCGAGCATGACGAGCCGGCCCCGTGGAGACGCGTAGCGCATCGCCTGACTCAACGTCTGCCCGCTCCCGACGCAGTCGAAGACGAGCGGAAATCCGCCCCCGGCGAAGACCTCGTCGCCGACGATGGGCATGTACGCATGCGCGCCCGTGTCCACGAGCGCCTGCCGTGCCTCGTCGCCGGGTGAGACGATGCGTGACGCGCCGAGGGCGAGGCCGATCTCGGCCTCGTGCGAGCGCTTGATCTGCGCCACGATCTCCCCCTCGAACCCCGCGGCCCGGAGCGCCCAGATCGTGCCGAGCGCGATGGGTCCGCTGCCGATGACCAGGGCGGGCCCGGGCCCCCAGGGACGCATGCCGAGCACGGCGTGCATGCCGACGGCGAGCGGTTCGATGAGCACGGCCGCCTTGTCCGGAAGCGCCTCGTCGACGGAAAAGAGCTGCGAGCGGTGCGCGAGGACGCGCTCGGACCAGCCCCCGGGGAGGTCGCTGTGAAAGCCTACGGTGGCCCCCCTGCTGAGCGGTTTCCCGTCGATCTCCACTTTGCCCTCGTCGCCGGCGCGCTCACAGGTGCAGTGTCGGCCGGCCCCGCACGATGTGCACTCGTCATCCGCGGGGAAGCCTCGCGTGACGCAAGAGATCATCGGGTCGACGACCACACGCGTCCCCACCGACAGGTCGCGTACGCCCGGTCCGGCCTCCACCACCCGTCCGAGGATCTCGTGCCCCAGAACCGCCGGGAACGAGCCGAAGGGCTCCATGGCCGGGCTGGCCTCGAGGTCGAGAGTGCCGATATCGGTGCCGCAGATCCCGGCCTTGATGACCTCGACCCGCGCCCAGTCGTCACCCGGGAGGCCGGGCTCCGACACTTCGCCGAAGCGGAGCGCGCTCAGTCCCCCGTAGCGAGCCGACTCCGTGAGGCGCCCGAGCGTGCGGCCCACTACATAGCTGGGAACGGTGACGTTGAACGAGACTGCGCGCATGAAGCGGTACCGCCGTTTCGGGTCGATGGGTGGCCGGGACGGTCAGGGGGTCGTCCCCGACAGCGCCCTTAAGATGGCCCGGAGGGAGGCGAGCGTCTTCCCCGAGACCGCGCTCAACCCGAGAACGAGCCCCATGAGCAAGGCGACCGTCTCCCATACCCCCACCCACGGTACGGCGCCTTCTCCGCCGTACGACGCCAGTCCGACCAGTGCCAGCGCCAACAGACCGGCGACCATCCGTTCGGTGCGGCAGAGGGGCTCGAGGGCCGGAGTGCGGCTGGGTCCCGTTCCCGGGGCGCGCGACCCGTGGGGAGCGCGTGTGGAGCTGGCCGCGTCTCGGGGTTCGCGGCGGGCGGGAGCCGTGGCGCGGTCCGGCGCCGAAACTCGCTCCACCGAGGCGTCGCTGTCGTTGTCCGGGTCCAGGATCTCCCGGGCCTCGTCTTCATCGTCGGCGCGGACCCAGATCACGGCAGGTCGGCCGATGGTCACCCCCGCGTCGGCGCCGCCCGCGTCGTCGATCTGGAGCCGGAAGGGGATCCCAGCGTCCCGCAGGAAGCCCGCGGCGAACTCAGCTTCGTGCCGGTAGAGGTACTCGGCGATCCGCACGTGCGGTCGGTCCCGTTCCCCGGAAGCGCCGCCCCAACCGGCGTTGGACCCGCTCACGTGGCGCGGCACCGGGGCCCAAGCTGAAGCGGCGACCGGAAGGATGTGGTCATGGCTGGCCCCCGGAGTGTAAAGCGACTGGCCTGGTACCCTCGACACCCTCACCTTACCCACTCCGACTGGACCGGTAAATGGGACGCGCAACGAGTCGTCTCCGCTCAGAAGCCACGAGCCGCCGCGGCGGCCCGACGGGTCCCCCCCTCCGAGGAGCCCCCATCCGATGCGCATCGCCGTGATCGGCAGTGGGGTCTCCGGGCTGGTCGCGGCCTACCTTCTCGACGACCGGCACGACGTCGTCGTCTTCGAGGCCCGCAACCGCATCGGGGGGCACACGCACACCGTGGTCGTCCCCGACGTCGACGGACGACAGCACGCAGTGGACACCGGGTTCATCGTCTTCAACGAGACGAACTACCCGCTCTTCTGCCGGCTCCTCGAGAGGCTCGGCGTCGCGTCGCAGCCATCGGACATGAGCTTCAGCGTCCGGTGCGACGAGTCAGGCCTCGAGTACAACGGCTCGACGCTCCGCCAGCTTTTCGTCCAGCGCTCCAACCTCCTGCGTCCGAGCTACCACCGGATGTTGCTGGACATCCTGCGCTTCAACCGGACGGCCGAGCGCGACCTGAAGGCAGGGCTGGGCGACGAGACGCTCGGCGACTACCTGGCCCGACACCGATTCGGGGAGCGTCTCGCGCGGCATTACCTCGTTCCGATGGGATCCGCGCTCTGGTCCACGCCGCCCGGCGAGGTACTCGACATGCCCGTCGCCTTCTTCGTCCGCTTCTTTAGCCAGCACGGGATGCTCACCGTGGACGACCGGCCGGAGTGGCGTGTCGTCCGGGGCGGGTCCGACCGGTACAAGGAGGCTCTCGTCGCATCCTTCAGGGGCCGGATCCGTACGTCGTTCTCGGTGCGCGCGGTCACACGCCACGAGGATCACGTGCTTGTGGACGGGGAGCGGTTCGACCATGTCGTGCTCGCTTGCCACTCGGACCAGGCGTTGAGCATTCTCGGCGACGCAAGCGGGGCCGAGCGTGGTATCCTGTCGGCCATCCGCTACCGGGCGAACGACGTCGTGCTCCACACGGACACGTCGGTACTTCCTCGACGAACAGGGGCGTGGGGCGCGTGGAACTACCGGATTCCGCAGGGCGCTACGGGGGCGCCGCGAGTCACCTACGACATGAACGTGCTTCAGGGCCTCGAGTCCCGCAGCACCTTCTGCGTGTCGCTGAACGCAACCGATGATATAGAACCAAACTCTATTCTATTTCAGGACCGTTATGCGCATCCCCAATACTCGCAGGAGGCGTTCGCAGCACAACAGCGTCATCGAGAGATCAGTGGCCAGGCCCGTACGCATTTCTGCGGCGCCTACTGGGGTAACGGCTTCCACGAGGACGGAGTTCGCTCCGCGGTTCGGGTCGCCGAGACTTTTGGAGTGTCATTCTGAATAGCGCACTCTTTCTCGGGACCATTCGGCATCGGCGTTTCGAGCCCGAGACGCATGCGTTCGCCTATCCACTCTTCATGGTCTACCTGGACCTCGAGGAACTCGACGAGGTGTTCGAAGGGCGCCTGCTCTGGTCCACTCGACGGCCGGCCGTCGCCTGGTTTCGGCGCGCCGACTATCTCGGTCGCCCCGACCGGCCGCTCCGGGACGAAGTGCTGGACACGGTGGCGGCCTCCGGCAGGGCGCGGCCCGGCGGTCCGGTCCGCATGCTCACCCACCTCCGGTATTTCGGCTACGCCCAGAACCCGGTGACGTTCTACTACTGCTTCTCCGCAGCGGACCAGGAGCAGGTCGAGGCGGTGGTGGCCGAGGTCACCAACACCCCCTGGAGAGAGAGGCACGCATACGTCCTGGGGGCGCCCGACGGGACCGTCGAGGAGCGCTTCACGAAGGCGTTCCACGTGTCGCCCTTCATGCCCATGGACCAGGAGTACCGCTGGCGCTTCTCCCCACCGGGGACCGAGCTGGCCGTCGATATGGAGAGTTTCGAGGACGGCCGGCGCGTGTTCGACGCCACGCTCCGAATGTCGCGACGCCCCATCACCGGGCGATCGCTTGCCGGCGCCCTCACTCGTTATCCGTGGATGACGGCTCGGGTCGTGACGGCCATCTATGCTCAGGCGTTCCGGCTGTGGTTCAAGCGGACGCCCTTCTTCGATCACCCCAAGAATCAGGAATCATGACGGTCATCCAGAATACCTCGGAGCGACTCGTGCGCTCCCGCCTGGACGGACTCACGGCTGGAAGGCTCACATTGGAAAGCCCACACGGCATCGAGGCGTTCGGACCGGGCGGCGACCCGGAGGCCCACATCTACGTCCACGACCGGTCGCTCTTCCGGGCGTTGGCCTTCGGAGGTCACGTCGGGGCGGGCGAGGCCTACATGGACGGCGCGTGGACGACGGAGGACCTCACGGCGGTCGTGCGCCTCTTCCTACGGAACCGCGACGTTCTGGACGGCCTGGAGACCGGGTGGGCCAGGCTGGCCGCACCGCTGAGGGCGGTGGCCCACGCCTGGAACCGCAACACGCGTCGGGGAGCCCGACGTAACATCCAAGCGCACTACGATCTCGGGAACGACTTCTTTGCGCTCCTCCTGGACGAGACGCTCACGTACTCCGCGGCGCTCTTCGAGGGGGAGGAGCGCTCACTCGCCGAGGCCTCCGAGGCGAAGTACGATCGGATCTGCCGCAAGCTCGGGCTCGCGCCGGAACATCATGTCGTGGAGATCGGGTCGGGATGGGGCGGCTTTGCCGTCCACGCGGCGAGCCGCTACGGCTGCCGCGTGACCACGACCACCATCTCGCCGCGCCAGCACGAGGTTGCCGTCGAGCGAGTGCGCGAGGCCGGGCTGAGCGACCGGGTCGACGTTCTCCTGAGCGACTACCGCGATCTCCGGGGGAGCTACGATCGGCTGGTTTCCATCGAGATGATCGAAGCCGTCGGCCACCACTACTTCGGCACGTTCTTCGAGCGTTGCGCCGCGCTGCTCAGGCCAGACGGGTTCGCGGCGATCCAAGCCATCACCATCCAGGACCGGTACTACGAGAGCGCACGAAAAGAGGTCGACTTCATCAAGCGCTACGTCTTCCCCGGAAGCTGCATTCCGTCCGTATCGGTGCTGACCGGGGCCGCCGCGCCCACCGACCTCCGCCTCGTGCACTTCGACGACATGACCCCGGACTACGCCGAGACGCTTCGTCGCTGGCGCACGAGATTCTTGGAGCGGTGGTCCGAGATTCGCTCGCTGGGATTCGACGAGCGCTTCAAGCGGCTGTGGGACTTCTACTTCTGTTACTGCGAAGGGGGTTTCGACGAAGCCGTCCTCGGGAGCGTTCAACTGACGTTCGCGAAGCCCGACGCTCGCGTGCCCGTGCCGCTTCTTCGTGACGTGGAGGGCGGAGGGGCGGCCGTGCCTCGGGGACCGCGTCTGGAACCGAGTCGTGAAGTGCGCGCCTCTGGTGGGGCACGCGGGTGAGCGGCGTCGGCATCGCGTTGGCCGAACGGGGGCTGCTACCGCTCGCGGTTCTCCGGTACGGCGTCCGGCAACTACTGGAGGCGAGGCTGCGGGAGATCGACGCCGGCCCCCCGTCGCCGGACTTCCTGGCCATGCTGGAGGCCAGCCCCCTGGCGGTGGCGACGGATTCGGCGAACGAGCAGCACTACGAGGTGCCGGCCGCATTCTTCGAGCAGACCCTCGGACCGAAGCTGAAGTACAGCGGGGCGTACTGGCCGGAGGGCGTCTCCGATCTGGCGGCCGCGGAGGAGGCGATGCTGGAGCTCACCAGTCGGCGTGCCGAGCTGGAAGACGGCCAGGAGATCCTGGAGCTGGGGTGCGGGTGGGGTTCGCTCACCCTCCATATGGCGCGCCGCTTCCCGAACGCCCGGATCACGGCGGTGTCGAATTCGGCGTCCCAGCGGCGTCACATCGAGAGCCGGGCTCCCGCGAACGTGCGGGTCGTCACGGCGGACATGCGAGACTTCGAGCCGACCGGCCGCTTCGATCGGGTGGTCAGCGTCGAGATGTTCGAGCACATGCGGAACCTCCCCGAGCTCATGCGGCGCATCTCGACCTGGCTCGTGCCCGACGGGAAGCTGTTCGTGCACGTCTTCTGCCACCGTACGCACTCTTACCTGTTCGAGACCGAGGCGGCGGACGATTGGATGGGCCGCTACTTCTTCACCGGCGGCATGATGCCGGCCTACGACCTCCTGGCGGACATCGAAGGCCCACTGATGCTGGACGATCGGTGGATCATCGACGGATCGCACTACGGGAAGACGGCACAGGCCTGGCGAGAGAACCTCGAGGCGCGCCGCGCCGAGGTGATGCCGGTCCTGGAGAGTTGCTACGGCAGGGAGGCCGAACGCTGGTACCACCGTTGGCGGCTGTTCTTCCTGGCCTGCGAGGAACTATTCGGCTACAGGGGCGGGCGGGAGTGGTGGGTCGGGCACTACCGGTTCGTGCGGCGATCCTAGCTCGTGAGTCGGCTGTTCGGCCCGGCTGTTCGGCCCCTCCGTTTTCCCGTCAACCCTCGTCGCCGTGGTCCTCTCCCGCCTTCTGCAACGACACGGCGTTGATGCAGTAGCGGAGTCCCGAGGGTCCGGGTCCGTCCGGGAAGACGTGCCCCAGGTGCGCATCGCAGACGTTGCATACCGCTTCGATACGGCGCATGCCGTGTGAGCTGTCGTCCCGGTGCGCGACCACGTTCTCCGCTACCGGCTGTGTGAACGAAGGCCAGCCCGTGCCGGATTCGAACTTCTCGCCCGCGTCGAACAGAACGGTGCCGCAACACACACACGCATAGCGACCCGGTTCGACAGCGCTGCACATCGGGGAGCTGAACGGGCGCTCCGTCGCCTGCTGCCGCGTGACCCGGAACTGCTCCGGAGTGAGGCGCTCCCGCCACTCTTCGGGCGTGCGCTCGACCCGTCGCGGAGGCGGGGGTGCGCCCGCGTCTGCCAGCCGTAACACTTCCTTCCAATTCGCGACGATGGTCATGACGGTTCCTCCTGGGTGGCGCTGTATGATGCGGCCCTCGTATGAAACCAATCTGTAGGCATATCGGTCGACGGACCACCCGGTTGTAACACCGATGGGACAGGCATAGAATCATACATCTATTCTATTTGGAGTCGGCATGAACGAAGAGACGAGCGCCACCGCGTACGTTAACCCGCCACAACAGGCCCGCTCCCGGCGGACCCTCGAACGCATCGTGCGTGCGGCGCTCGCGTTGCTCGACGAAGAGGGTCCAGACGGACTGACGGTCCAGGCGGTCGTGACCCGCGCCAAATCGTCGGTCGGATCGTTCTACGCGCGGTTCAAGGGGAAGGAGGAGCTTCTCGAGTACCTGGAGGAGCGCGTCTGGGATGAGGCCCGCGAGCGTTGGCAAACACAACTCGCCGAGCGTGACTGGTCGTCTCTCTCCATGGAGGAGGTAGTACGCGGATCGGCTCGACTGCTGGCCAGCACGCATCGGTCGCGCGCCATCTTCCTGAAGTCGCTCGATCGAATGGGAGCGGGAGACGGAGAAGGTTACGCGTCGTTCCGCCGCTTCGTGCTCCAGGCCCTCGCGAAGCTCCTCCTGGAGCATCGGGACCGCATTCGCCATGCGGACGCGGAAGGCGCGGTCCGACTGTCACTTGCGGCACTCAGCGGAGTCGTGGAGACGGGAGATCCGGAGACTGGGGAGCCCTTCGCCGAGGACGTGACCGTCCGCGAAGGATCGGCCTTGGTCCTCACCTACCTCACCGGAGACGCCGCAGCCGTCGAGGCTCCACCCGAGCATTCGGAGGGGGTGGAGACCATAGAGGGTCTGGATTCAGGGACGCGCGCAGCCCCCGAAACGATGAAGGGAGTCGGCGATCATCGCGACGAACCGCTCGACACGGTGCCGTCCAGCGTAGATGACGTCGGGGACAGCGAGGTCGGCGGGGACAGCGAAGTCGGCGGGAAAGAGAGCGACGAGGAGGATGAGGAAGACGTCGACTTCTTCGACGTCTGGGGCTGAGTCGACGCCTTCCCCTCTCTCTCCGTTACCCAGGCTTTACGCCCTCGAAGCAGGAGCGCTTCGGGCGGATCGACGTCGGAGACCATGACGGAGATCTGCTTCGCCCCCCATGGCTATGCTGCTCGACGGGAGGCTGGTCAAGTGCGGTGGGTCGCCCATCGCCGCATGATGGCGAGCCAGGCGCCGGACCGGGCGCCCCTCAGCCCCCCCAGGGGCACGAGAGGTCGGCCCACAACATGCCCGAATCGCCGATGGGGCTGCCGGGCGGCATGTCCGGGGCATCCGGGGTGCTGATCGGTTCCCACGGCCGCTCGAGGAAGCGGGCGATGTCCGCCGCCAGGGTGAGATAGTGCGCCCGGTCGGAGGGGTTCGCGTTCGCCGACGCCTCCGCGACGGAGACGGCGATGTCCTCCAGCTGGTATCCGGTAACAGCGCGGACCTGGGCCATGGGCGCCTGGGCGGCCAGCTGAATCAGGCGCTCCACGACCGCCCGCTCGACCGCCCGGTTGATCTCCGCCTCGTAGGCCCCCACCGGCTGCGCCCCGAACGTGGCCTCGCGCACCCGGGTGATGACCTGCTCCAGGCCGGGCAGCGTCGGGTCGAGCGCCCGCTGCTGGATCATGCGGGTCGCGCGCTCGGGGTGGAACAGGAAGCCAAGGGTCGCCTCGACCGACGCGCGAGCCGGCGCGATGGCGTCGAACACGAGCCCGGTGTGTCGCTCGAAGAGCTCCCGGTGCGGCCCGTACCGGGCCGGGCGGGGCGGGAGCCTCTCCAACACTGCGTCGGGAAGGGTCAGCTCGGTGGGATCGAGCGTCCGCATGAGCGCGTCAAGTGCACGCTGCTGCTCCGCCGCGGGGACCGGACGGAGCGGCGTCTGGCCGTCGCCTCTCATGGCGTACGTATAGTACTGGCCGGCCACGACCTTGGTGGTGGCCTCGGCCTGGTACCGGTGATGCAGATACAACGGAACGAGCGCCTCCTCCATGGTCGCCATCGGCTCGCCCATACGGATGGCCGTCTCGCCGAAGCGGTCGAGCGCGACCCTCCGGACGTCCATCATGCGCTCCAGCTCCCCGGCTGCGGTCGCCCCGTTGTCCCAGAGGTGGACGTTGGGGTGCGCGCTCCCGCCTGGCCGGGCGTCCTGGTCGGTGATGAAGATGATGCCCTCGCTCATCCCTTCCTGGAGAATCGCCTCGAGCGCTTCCCCCTCGTCGGTCCCCTCGGGGAACTGCGTGTACCCGTAGCGGATGGCGATCTCGTCCCAGGCGCCGATCTCATTGGGATACGACTCGCGGCCCAGCACGACGCGGCCGTTCTCGACGCGGGAGATCGGGTGCGGATAGTCCATGACGGACATGGTGCCGTCGGCGGTCTGTGCGCTGGCGATGTAGTTGTGGCTGAGCCCGATGGTGTGACCGATCTCGTGAGCCGACAGCTGCCGGATGCGCTGGAGCGCCATCTCCCGCACGTCGGCCGGATTCTCGTCGCCGGTGAGGTACGGCGCGGTCAACCCTTCGCCGATCAGGTAGTCCTGCCGGACGCGCAGCGAGCCGAGGGTCACGTGTCCCTTGAGGATCTCGCCGGTGCGCGGATCCTGAACCGAATTGCCGTAGCTCCAGCCCCGGGTGGACCGATGCACCCACTGGATCACGTTGTAGCGGACGTCCATGGGATCGGCCGTGTCGGGCAGGATCTCCATGCGGAAGGCGTCGATGTAGCCGGCGGCCTCGAAGGCCTGATTCCACCACGCTCCACCCTCCATGAGCGCCGTGCGCACGGGCTCGGGCGTACCGGGGTCGAGGTAGTACACGATCGGCTCGACGGCCTCCGAGCGCTCGGCGTTCGGGTTTCGCTTCTCCAGGCGATGCCGGGCGATGTACCGGATGGTAAGGTCGTCCTCGATGGGCTGCGCGAAGTCCATGAAGGTCGGGCCCCCGAAGCCTGCCCGCGGATCAGCGAGCCGGGGTTCATACGATCCATCGAGCGCGGGCAGCTCGACGAAAGAGTGGTGCTGCCGCACGGTCAGGGCGCTCCCCGTCGGAGTGACGCTCCGCACGAGGCCGCCCGGATTGTTCGAGGTGAACGTGAGGGTGACCTCGATCTCGGTGTTGCTCGGGAAGCCCCGGGTCCGCGGCATATACACCGCGCTACGGGAATCTTCGAGGCTCCACGAACCCTGGCCCGGCTGCAGCGTCGTCACGACTCCGTGCCAGTCCTCCATGAGGAAGTCGGTGGCGTCGACGAGCACCCTGTCGTCGGTCTCGGCCTCGGCGGTGAAGCCCCACAGCACCGAGCTCGGGAAGCCGTCTTCGACCGAGCGGCGCTCCATGGCATCGTCGGAGATCGCACGGTAGCCGTAATTGGGCTCCTCCATGAGCACTTTCGGGCCCACCCGCTTGAAGACGACCACGTGCCGGCCACCGAGGTCACCGCGATTCAGGCCGATGTCGTTCTGGCCGAGGCCGGCCGGAAGCGATGTGTAATGGAGCAACTCCTCGTCCCAGCGCCCGATCTCCAGCCACAGAGTGCCGGCCGTCTCGTCCCAGTACATGGGAATGAACCCGTCCACACGGGTCATCTCGGCGGTCTTCTCCTCGATGGAGGGAAGCCCTTCTTCTTGCGCCGCCAGGGTCGTGGGCCCGACCCCGGCCATGATGACCAGGGTGTACAGAACCCACTTCATGCGCTGAACCATTCGTGTCTCCTCGCCGGTGATCGATACTCCGGCGAGGGCGCTCGAGCCGTCCTCTCGCGACCTACCGGGGCGTCACGGCCGCAGGAGCGGCCGACGGCGAATGTGCGGACCGAGAAGCGAACGCGCCAGCCGGCGCCGCGCCACCTTCGGCGTCGGCGCCGGCCCTCCGCGCCGGTCCGATCAGTCCTGCGCTCCGGTCCGCCCCACGGCGTCCTCGTGTACGGACAGAAGGATCTGCCGGAAGCTGTCGAGAGGAAGCGCGCCCTGGAGCGGGCCGTATCCGACGACCAGGAAGGTGGGCGTGCCCCGGACGCCGAGCTCCCGAGCGAGCCCCCCGGCCGCCTCGATCCGGTCCAGACGTCGCCCTTCCGTCTGACACGCGTCGTAGGCCGCCGCGTCGACGCCGGCCGCGAGCGCCCACTCCCGCACGAGGTCGGCTGCGCTTCCGCTGGACTTCCAGGCCCCCTGGTCTTCCCAGAGCCTGTCGTTCACGCGCTCGAAGAGCTCGGACGACTGCTCGAGGGAGCACTCAGCGGCCCGGAGAGCGGCCCGGGAGTTGTCGAACATGCCGGTCACGTACGGGACGAACTTCCACTCGACCATCCCCGTCTCGATGAACTCCTCCTTCAACGCAGGGAACGTCTCCATGTGAAAGCGCCGGCAATACCCACATCCGTAGTCGGACAACTCGATGACCTGGACGGGCGCCCCGTCGACGCCGCGGTCGAAGCCCAGCTCCGCCAGGGGGACCTCCCGGAGCGGACCGCTGCTGGGGCCCCGCGCCGTGCTCCCCCCTTCCGCTCCAGCGGCCGTAAGGAGGCCGCGGGTCACGTTGGCGGGAGCGTCGGAATCGGCCGCGGGCTCGCCGTTCCCTCCGCAAGCCGCGACGAGCAGGGCGGCGGCCAGGGCGAAGAAGATCGATCCGCCGGCGCGGGGAGGCCGGAGGGGTCGGTCGGACGACATCGTCTCGTCGATGCGGACGGTGGTCGAATCGGGCATCATGGCATATCCAGATCGATGAGTTGCCCCATTCCCGCGAGCATCCCAGTGAGTGCGGCGAAGCGTCCCGAGACCATCAGGACGCCGACGACGACGAGAACGGCCCCGGCGACGCGTTGGAGCGGAACCAGCCAGCGCTTCGCTCGAGCGGTCTCCGCCAGGAAGACGTTGAGCGCCGAGGAAGCCGCGACGAAGGGAAGGCCCAGCCCGGCCGCGTAAGCGCCGAGCAGGAACATCCCCTCGATCATCGTCGATTCGAGGCTGGTGTACAGTAGGATCGACGCGAGGATCGGTCCAATGCAAGGCGTCCACCCGGCGCCGAAAGCCATGCCGACGAAAACCGACCCGAGCGGACCGGCGGTCTTGCTCGGAGCCCCGATCCGGATCTCCCGAGAAAGCCATGCAATGGGAAGAACGCCCAGCAGGTAGAGCCCCAGCAAAAGGATCACCACGCCGCCGATGCGGCTCAGCCACGGAAGTGCACGGGCGATGGGTGTTCCCACGGCGGTCGCGACGAGCCCCAGGGTCATGAACACCAATGCGAATCCGGCGACGAACAGCACGGAGTGCATCACGGCCGACCGGCGTGCGTCGCCGCTCCCGTCTCTGACCTCCTCGAGCGTCAGCCCCGACACGAAGGCCACGTAACTCGGCACCACGGGAAGGATGCACGGCGACAGGAACGACACGACACCCGCAAGAAACGCGAGCCCGAAGGAGACCTGGACCTCCATCACCGCACCTGCCGGACCGGAGCGGAGTCCGAGCGGCCAGCCGGGGACGCGCTCCGCGCTTCGGGCGCGAGGGTGCCGCGAACCATCAGAGGCTGAAGTCGGTCAACAGCCGCTTCTCTTCCTCGCCCAGCGTCGCCTGTACTTCCATATACTGCTCGATGCCGCTCCCGTTCAGCTTGTTGCGAAGGAGCTGGTCGAGCTGAAACAAGCCCGCCGAATTGGAGAGCTCGACGCGGATCCGGATGGGCTTGGCGTCTCCACGCTCGATCGATACCGAATCGACCGCCGCTGCGGAGACGGAATGGATGGAAAGGGAACCGGACGAGAAGGGAATTCGGGACCGGCCCTTGGCCATGTCCAGCGCGTCGGCGATACGCACGATCCCCGCCTCGAGCGTCAACGGCGTCCCGCCTGAGCGGTGCGCGATGATCGCGTGCAGGATATCCGAGCGGATGATTGAGCACCGGCGCGCGTCGTAGAGCTCGGGCAGGATTTCGTCGAGCTTCTTCGTCGCGAGGAACAGGCTGAACGCCTCGTGATCTTCGCGATGGATCGACAACCCCACGTCGTGGAGGAGCGCGCCGAGCGCCACGACGATCTCGGCATCCTCGGCTTCGAGCTCGTAGTTGCGAACCACGTGGGGCGCGATGCCGGCCTCGACCAGAAGCCGCAGCATGCGCACCGCGATGTTCATGACGATCTTCACGTGGACGGGGCCGTGGTCCGTCATCCCGAGACGCTCGACCGCGTTCACGTTCGCCGCCAGCCACATGCCGTACAGGTCTTCGTCGGCGTTCACGAGCTCCATCGCCTTGCGGAGCTTCGGGTTGTGCCGGTCCGGCACGCTCATCTCGATCCGGCTGTCGAACCGCTCGTCGATGTTGCGCGCGACGTCCATGGGGTCGGGGACGACTTCGGCCTCGAAGTAGTGGTCGGACTTGGACTTGGACACGAGAGGTCAGCTACGCCGGCGGGTGAAGCCGAACAGCAGGAGCCCAGCCGCGGCCCCGAGCAGAACACCTCCGAGGAGGGCACGCCGGCCCTCGCCATCGGTCGGAAGCGAAGGCGGCCACGCGCTCTCGTCGGCGCTACTGTCGAGTGCGGCCGTCTCGCTTTCGCCACCCTCCCAGTCACAGGCGGGGCATTCCAGTTCGTCCCGATCCCGGGCAGTCCGGTTGGCGAACTCGACTTCGGTCCCGCAGGCGGGGCATCCGTGCCCGGACATCAGCGGTCCGACCATTCCGTAGAGGCCGCTCTTGGAGAGATCCAACCGCTCGGCGATCTGGTTCACACTCTCGTCCGAGCCCCAATAAAGCTCGTTCGCACGGCGCGTGACGTCCGGGTCGCTCGTCGCTTCCTCCATGTCGCTCCATTCTCCTCGGGTTGACCCTGGTTCTCCTGACGATGAACATAGCTGGCCCCTACCGGTCCCGCACGAACAGGAGGCTTCCATGCGTGGCAGAGATCGCGTGCTCCAGAGTCTCGAAAAGGTCTACCGGGCCGCGTTCGCCGAGGCCGAGCAGGCTGGAGACTCCGGTAAAATGCAGGCGCTGGACCTGGAGTATCAGCGCGACCAGATCCAGCTCGAGGTGCTCCTGGACATCCGCGACCTGCTCGCGACCCCGGAGGCCGCCGAGGTAGGCGACGAGACCGTTTCGCTGCTCGAGAAAGCTCAAAAGATCCGTAACCTGACGAGGCTTCGGTGACGCCATGAAGATCTACACGCGGACCGGGGACGACGGCGACACGGCGCTCTTCGGAGGAGGCAGGGTCCCCAAGGCCCATGCGCGCGTCGAGGCGTACGGCACGGTCGACGAGCTCAATGCGGTCATCGGGCTCGCCATCGCGCAGGCGGGCGACGAGCAGATCCGTTCCCGGCTGCAGACCGTGCAGCACGATCTGTTCAGCCTCGGCGCCGACCTGGCCACGCCGCCCGCCCGTGACGGTCGCAAGAGGCCCTCGACGCCGGAGCTTCCTGTCGGCAGGGTGGCCGAGATGGAGGGCTGGATGGACGACGCCGACGAAGAGTTGGCGCCGCTGACCGCGTTCGTGCTTCCGGGTGGAACCGTCGGGGCCGCGGCCATGCACCACGCCCGGACGGTCTGCCGCCGGGCGGAGCGCGAGGTGGTGCGCCTGGCCGGTGGCGAGGCGGTCAACGAGGCGGTCGTACCGTACCTCAACCGCTTGTCGGACTTGCTCTTCACCTTCGCTCGGCTCGAGAACCACCGAACCGGCGTCCCCGATGTGGAGTGGATCAAGCCGTGAAGAGCTCGTTCACGCTCGAGCCTCGGCCGGGCGACGTGATCCGAGGGGACGTGCGGCTGCCGGACCCCGGGACGGAAGCGGACGGCGTCCCCAGGGCGGCAGTCCTGGTCGTTCACGGCTTCAAAGGGTTCAAAGACTGGGCCTTCTTCCCGTATACGGCCGACCGCCTGGCGGCGGCGGGCCACGCCGTGGTGTCGTTCAACTTCTCGCGAAACGGCGTGGGCAAGGATCTCGTCTCGTTCTCCGAGCTCGACAAGTTCGGCGCGAACACGCTCTCTCTCGAGCTCGACGAGCTTCACCTCGTGCTGGATCGGATCTTCGACGAAGCGCTACTGGGATTCGCCCCGGAGCGCGTCGGCGTGCTGGGGCACAGCCGGGGCGGTGGAAGCGCGATCATCGCCGCGTCGGAGGACGATCGGGTGGACGCCCTGGTGACGTGGGCAGCCATCGCGAGCTTCGACCGGTGGACCGAGGACACGAAAGCGGAGTGGCGCCGGGAAGGACGGATCTGGATTCCGAACCTCCGAACACGGCAGCAGATGCCGCTCGACGTCGCGCTCCTCGAGGACTTCGAGGCGAACCAGGAGCGATTGGACATCGTCGCGGCGGCTCGCCGACTGGAGCGTCCCTGGCTCGTGGTGCACGGGACGGGCGACGATACGGTCGACCCAGCGGACGGCCGGAAGCTGGTGACGGCGGGCCCGAGGGCCAGCGGTCATTGGGTGGAGGGCGCAGGGCACACCTTCGAAGCCCGCCACCCCTTCGAAGCGCTTCCCCCGGAGCTCGACGACGCGCTCGAGGCGACTCTGGCGCATTTCGATCAAACACTACGGGGCTGACGACGGTTGAGACACGCGGGGCGGGGCGAAGCCATGGCGGCTTCGGTCGTGGCCGTGGCGACGCGGCACGGCCTGGGCCCGACCGAGGTGTCGCGGATCGAGCGCACTCTCGCCGAGGCCATGAAGCCCCGCGAGGTCGCGCTCAGCGACGACCATCATCCGGCCTTCCTCCATCCCGGACGTGTGGCGCTCGTCCTCCTCAACGATGTCCAGGACCCGACGGCCGCATGCATCGAACTGGCCGTTCTGATCGAGTCCAGGGATCCGGAGCTCCGCGTCGCTGACGAGCGCGTGCGGGCCGAGCTGGGGGAACGGATCGCGGCCGCTCGTGCCGCGATTCCTTCGCCGGGCTCGGAGGACCTGACCGAGCGCCTGGTGACGCTCGACGACGGCGCCGCGCTGGCCGCGTTGGCCGAGCGCCTGGACCATCTCCGCCACGAGCATCTCAGGGATCCCGTGACACCGTGGCCCGAGCTGGTCGAGGAAGTGTCGAGCGTCTGGCTCCCGGTGGCGGACCGTCGCTCGCCCACCCTGGCCCGGCGTTATCGCCACTGGCTCCGCACCTTCGAGCGGCGGCTGTGAGCCCTCCCTGCGCTTGCGGCCTCTACCCGCTTTGATTATCGGTTGTCTTCACGTGCGGGACCCCATCCGGGTCACCCGCCCGCGACATGCAGCCAAGGACGTTTGCGGACCATGACATATATCATCACCGAGCCATGCATCGAAACGAAGGACGCGAGTTGCGTGGAGGTGTGCCCCGTCGATTGCATCTACGAGGGGGATGACCAGTTCTACATCCATCCGGACGAGTGCATCGATTGCGGAGCGTGCGAGCCCGAGTGCCCGGTGCAGGCGATCTTTCCGGATACCGACGTGCCGCCCGAGTGGACGAACTACGTCGAGAAGAACAAGGCGCACTTCGAGTAGCTTCTCGGGATCACGCAAAGTGGCGCTGAAAAGCAGAAGCGGCGAGGGAGACCCGGTCTCTCTCGCCGCTTTGCTTTGTACCCAGCTTGGCTCAGAACCCGACCGCGCGCAGCCGATCCAGAGAGACAGGCTGAGGCGCCGACGCGTCGCTCTGAAAAGCCCGGGGGCCCTTGATATCGACGGGATCGCGTTGTTGACGCACGATCACCAACGTCGTCGCGAGCGCCGTGACACCGAGAAGTCCGACAACCAGTTTGTTCATGGCACGCTCCGAGAGGGGAAAGGTCTGTCCGCTCCCGGGCGCAAAAAGCAAGCCATCGGCGGACTCGTTAGGAAATACACCGATCATGCGGATTCGTCCCTCGCAGGAGGAGATGAAGTGATGCGAAGACGCACCACGATCGCCGAACCCACGCATCGGACGATCCGGCAGGCGCGCCCGTGACCGCGGGCCCCCGTGAAGACGCGGTGCACTCGGGCGACGCCGTCGCGATCGCGCGGAGCCTCGTCGCCATCGGCTCGGTGAATCCCGACCTCGAGAGCGACGGGGCCGGCGAGGCGAAGATCGCCGCCTTCTGCGCGGAGCTGCTCGAGAGCTGGGGCTTCGACGTCTCGTCGCGGGAGGCCGTGCCTGGCCGTCCGAACGTGGTGGCTCGGCTGAACGGCACCGGCCCGACGCTCCTCCTGAACGGCCATCTCGATACGGTCGGCGTGGCAGGCATGACCATCGATCCGTTTGGGGCAGAACTGAAGGACGGACGTCTGTGGGGGCGGGGATCGTGCGATATGAAGGGGGGCGTGGCGGCACTCCTCGCCGCGGCCCGCGCGCTGGTCGATGCGCCCGCATCCGAACGCCCGGGCCTCGTCGTGGCGCTGACGGCAGACGAAGAGAACGCCAGCGTCGGCATGGCCCGGCTCGTCGAGGATGACGTCGCGGCCGACCTCGCGGTCGTGTGCGAGCCGACAGAGCTGGCCGTCATGCCGGCGCATAAAGGCTTCGTGTGGATCTGCACGCTCTTCAAGGGGCGGGCGGCACATGGGTCGAGACCGGAGCTGGGCATCGACGCGATACGGCATGCCGCGCTCTATCTCGCGGTCCTGGAGGAGCACGCTGCGGCGCTCCGGAGCGGCCCCGCGCATCCGTTGCTCGGGCACGGCTCCTTTCACGCGGGCACCATTCGAGGCGGCGCAGGCGCCTCCGTCTACCCTGAGTCGTGCGAGCTGGTGCTGGAGCGCCGGACCCTTCCGGCCGAATCGGTCCCCGACGTGGTCGCGCCTTTCCGTGAGGCACTGCAGGCGCTGGTATCCGGCCATCCGGAGATCGTCGCTGACCTCACGGTCACGCTGGACCGGCCGGGCACGGAGGTCGGTGAGGACACACCCCTCGTGCAGGGTCTCCTCGCGGCGCTCGCCGAGGTTGGCGTTCCCCCCGAGGTTCGAGGCATGAGCGCTTGGGTCGACGCCGCGTACCTGAATGGGGCGGGGATTCCCGCGGTCTGCTTCGGACCCGGCTCCATCGAGCAGGCGCACACCACTGACGAGTGGATCGACGTGGAGGAGATCCGCGTTGCGGCTGACGTTCTGGGTCGCTTCGCGCGCGCCCTCGTGACGAACTCGAACGGGCGGTAGAGGTTTCGGTATGACCACACCCGGAAACTCGCCAAGCAACGTGCCGCTCGAGCACGGCAGGAATTCGGCCATCGACGCGCTCTGCGACCACTTCGCGAACGACCGACTCACGGTCGAGGAGTTCGAGCGCAGGCTCGACGCCGCGCATCAGGCACGGTCCAAGGACGAGCTCGACGCTCTACTCGCCGATCTCCCGACCGCGCCCAACAGCGTGGCGCGCCGGGCGTCCTCCCTGGAGAGCCGAGGCGGAGCTCACGAGGTGGCGGACCCGGACCGCGTAAAGGACCGCGAGATCGTCGTCGCCGTCATGGGTGGCAACGGGCGGAAGGGGCGCTGGATTCCAGCGCGTCACAGCGTCGTCATGGCCGTCATGGGCGGGGCCGAGCTGGACTTCCGCGACGCGGTCATGCCGCCCGGCGTCACGGAGGTGCAGATCTACGCGTTCTGGGGCGGCGTGGACATCCTCGTGCCCCCGGACATGCACGTCGAGAGCACGGGCTTCGCCGTCATGGGAGGCTTCGATCACGCCGCCGAGGATGCGGTGGAACCGAGCCCGGGAGCGCCGTCCCTCCGCATCACGGGCATCGCGGTGATGGGCGCCGTGGACATCTCGGTGCGGCGACCCGGAGAGACCGCCCGAGACGCGAGAAGACGGCGGCGGCTCGAGCGGCGGGAGCAGCGCAAGCTGGAACGGGGCGAGTAGAG
>JBBDSM010000044.1:26477-31567 GCA_040904945.1 Gemmatimonadota bacterium | reverse complement strand
GCATCGTAGCTCAGCCGCCGAGCGTCCTTCCCAGATAGTCCTTGAGCCGCGTCCAGGCATCGAGAGCGGGCTCGGTGCGGGTCGCGGGATCCTCGTCCACGTGCAGCCAGAACCCGTGGTCGACGTCGTCGTAAATGTGGAGATCGTGCTCCAGGCCGACGGCGTCCATGGCGGTCTCGAACGCCGCGACCTGCTCCGGGGACGGTCCGTTGTCGAGCCGGGCGAACGTCCCGTAGACCTCGTGGTCCATGGTGCTCAGCGCCTCGGGGTCGTCGACGAGACGGCCGTAGAAGATGGCCGTAGCCTCGTGGTTCTCACCGTCGAGCCCGAACGAGAGCGCGATCCCGCCTCCAAAGCACCATCCCATGGCGCCGACCCGCCCGGTGACGTCGGACCTCCCGCGCAGATACCCCACGGCCGCGTTCAGATTCTCGACCACGCGCGGCATGTCGTTCATGCTCTCCCGCACGAGCGCCATGTTCTCCTCGGCGTTCGATCCCGTCCGCCCCTGGAACAAGTCGGCAGCCAGCGTCACATAGCCCTCGGCAGCGAAGTCGTCGGCAATCTGACGAACCCGGTCCGCCAGGCCATTCCACTCGTGGATGATGACCAGCGCCGGAAAGGGGCCTTCTCCTTCCGGGACGGCCAGGTACCCGACGGTCTCTTCGTCACCGGACACGTAGCTGAGGTCCATCCCCTCGAGGGTTCCACCCTCCCCCACGATGGCGGACGGAAGCTCGCCGGCAGCCGTCGGCGAGAGCGCGACGCGCGACTCGACCGCGGACATCGATGCTTCGGAACCCGAATCGGCTTCGTCCCCGGCACCGCCGCAAGCGGCGAGGGCGGCCACGATGATCAGCGCGGTATAAGGTCGCGACATGACGTTCAACTCCTCTTGTATGATTCGACGGCTCTGTTGGAGCCTGAAGCTTGCAAGGGATGCGACACGGGACCGCGGGGCAAGAGAAGGGCGACCCACGAGGTGTCCTTCGAGGAGGACGATCCCGTGGTTCATCGGGGTCGGGTCGACGGGCCAGCAATCGACCTCGGAAAGTCGGAAGGCGCACCAGGACTGGGATTCAGGACGATCCAAGACCAAGGAACCGATACGGCACGCCTCTTGTACTTAAGAGTTGCAGGTGACGGGGTCCGTAGAATCTTGTAGGATCACGTCCCGCGTCCGAGTCGGTCGTTTCCGGCCGGAGCGTCCGTACCATGAACGGCGAGTTGATCCTCGCCGAGGGACAGGAGACTAGATGTTGCGTCAGAAGAGCAAGAAGCTTCTTTCTGCGATGGTCCTTCCGGTCGGCATCGCGCTTGCAGTCCAGGGCAGCACCCCGGACGCTGCCTCCGTCGACCGTGAAGAGTCCGTCTGGGCCCACCAGGCCGTTGAGGCCAGCTACGAATCGGACGTCGTTCCGATCCTCCAGGAGTACTGCCTGAGCTGTCACGGCGGCCCTGGCGAGGACGGTGAGATCGTCATCGAGCTCGGGTACGACATGACGACCTACGAGGGTCTCATGGCGGGGTCGGACTATGGTCCGGTGATCGAGCCCGGCGATCCCGATGGCAGCCTCTTCCTCGAGATGATCGTGAACGGCGACATGCCCGAGGACGGCGACCTGGTTCCAGCCGAGCAGATCGAGATCATCCGTACGTGGATCGCAGAGGGCGCGCAGAACAACTGACGCCCGGCGCGACTCCGGAACGACGGAAGGGCCGTCCGCTTCGAAAGCGGGCGGCCCTTCTTCGTTTCTTCGTACCGACGGACTTCCCGTTGAGGCGAGGTTTTACTGGTCCTGGGACTCCGTCGCCCGGTACCAGTCCTCCCGGATCCAATCCACGATCATCCCCATATCACGCTCCGTGAGGATCTCGTCGGCACCGAAGGCCGGCATCCGGTCGTTGTCCTCGCCGTAGAGGGTTGGATGCGCAGGGTTGTGCAGCATCGCCAGCATCCACTCTCGTGAGGCCCAACCGGTCAGCACCGGCCCCTCGGACTCGCCGATGCCGTTGATCACGTGGCAGTCCGTGCAGTTGACGACTCCGCTCATGACGGCGTCCCGACCGCGCTCGATACGGGCCGCCTCCGCCTGCTCCATATCCTGCTGGCGGCTGAGGTTCGCTTCGGCCGACAGCCAGTCCATGACGTACTCGAGCTCGGCCCGCTGCTCGTCCGTCCAGGCGTTCGGAATGCCGCGCTGGACGAATCGCACCATCTCGCCATTCCGGAAGTCGGTCGCTCCGAAGTACTCCGGCGTGTTCACCCGCTCCGGGTCGAAGAGCCCCGCCACCCACTCGCGGCTTCCGAAGCCATGAAGGTCCGCGGCCGACGGATCCTCGGCCGGCGGCTGTCCCAGGCCATCGTGGCCGTTGTAGGTGTGGCAGCTCGCGCAGTTGCTCGAAAAGAGTTTCGGCCCCTGGGTGAGCGGATCGTTCCGGAGCATCTCGAGCGCCCCGGTCGGAGGAATGCCGGTCGGCGCGGAGGCCAGTTCCTGGACGCGATGCGCCTCCTGCTCCGCCTGCTCCTTGGCCATCAGGAAGTCCTCGTCACTGCCGTCCTGGGCATAGGCGAGGAACGTCAGCAACCCGACGCCCATGATCAGAGACGCCATGAGGCCGAGGTTGAAGCGGTGTCCCAACTTCCAGTTCCCCAGGATCGGCATGAGGGCTACGACCGTCACGATCATCCCAGGGATGATCATGGCGCCCACAACCTCCCAGCCGGCCGGGAAGTACTTCAGCCACTGGAAGAGGAACATGAAATACCACTCCGGGCGCGCGGCCGCGTAGGGCTCGGTCGGGCTGGCCGGAGCACCGAGGTGCGCCCCACCCATGGCGAAGATCAGGATCAGAACGGTCGCCATGACCGCCAGCATCGCGACGGCGTCGCGGAAGATCTGGTCCGGCCAGAACGTCGTCTCCGGGGCGTGATCCGGATCCTTCACCGTGATCCCGTGCCTCCGGAACAGATAGATGTGTCCCACGATCAGGAGCACGATGGCGGCCGGTATGATCCCGGCGTGCAGGGCGAAGAAGCGGGTCAGCGTGAGATGCCCGTATTCCGGCCCGCCGATCATGAGCTTCTGGACCTGCGGACCCACCACAGGCGTAATCGCCGCGATACTGGTCGCGACCTTGGTCGCCCAGTACCCCTTCTGGTCCCAGGGCAGGAGGTAGCCCGTCAGGGAGAGCGCGAGCACGAGCCCGAGCAGACCCAGACCGAACCAGAAGTTGACTTCCCGCGGCGCGCGGTAGGCTCCGTCGATGACCACCTGCATGAGGTGGAGGAGCAGGAGCACGACCGTGACCTGAGCCATGTAGTGGTGGATGCCGCGAAGGAGCCACCCGCCCCACATCTCGTACTGGATGTAGTACACGCTCTCCCAGGCGCCCTGTGCGTTGGCGCTGTACGCCGCCCAGAGAATGAGTCCGGTGAGGAACTGAACTCCGAGGGCGAAGGTGAGCGTGCTGCCCCAGACATAGCGCCACCGCGCCCCGCCCGGAATCCGCTCGTAGAGCGTTTCGCTCAGGAGTCCCCGGTAGCCGGTTCGGCTATCCAGCCAATCGAGCATCGACTTCATACGATCGGCACCTTGTGCTCTTGTCCGGCCTGGAAGCTCTGGTAACGCACCCAGACCTCTCCGTCGTCGCGAATCTCACATTCGAGCTCGTCCATCGCCCGTGGGCTCGGGCTGGCCGGATCGGCGATCGATCCGTCCAGCGCGAAGCGGCTTCGGTGACAGGGGCAAGTGAAGAAATCCCCACTCGGGGCGAGGTTCACGAAGCAGCCTGCGTGAGGGCACACCACACTCAGGCAGCTGAGCTCGTTCTCTTCGGTGCGCCTGAGATATACGGCCCCGACCGGCGTGTTCTGGTAGGTGGTCCACCCGTCGACCCTGTCGGCCGACACGGTGAACTTCTTCGGGACGCCGTCGGCCGGCAGCACCGGCAACTTCGTCACCATGACCATGGACTGATCGTCCCGTGTTCGCCGCAGCGGATCCAGCAGCGTGGCCACGCCCGCGAGGACGGGGGCCACGCCGGCCAGACCACCGGCGATCACGGCACCCATCGCGGCAAGGAAGTTTCGGCGTGGGGCGCCGTCCGGCTTTCGGTTTTCGTCGCTCATAGAATGCAATTCGTGCGATGATCGGATGGTTCAGTCGGACGGTGAACCGTCGCGACAGACGATGCGTGGGATGCGGTACCGACTCACCTCGGCCGAAGCCCGGGCCGGGCCGATGCGGCCGCAATATACGGCAGATCCGGCCTCGCTCCCACTACACGGGCCGCCCGTGGATCAGGGTGGTGCCGATATGAACCTGGCGAGGGTACAGCCTCGTCCTCATGTTCGCCAGCACCATTCCAGACCCCCAGGAGATAGACATGCTCCCTCGCCCCATTGTTGACATCGCCTGCCGCGCGGGCGGCCGCTCGGGCCTTCCCGGAGCGGTGCTCGCTTGCTTCATGATGTTGCTGGGCCTGCCCCAGCTCGTCACCGGACAGGAGCTCCTTTCCGACCCGGCCGAGGGTGTCCCCGGCGTTGCGACGTTCTCGATTCTGGGATACGACCCCGAGACCGGCGAAGTCGGCGGCGCCGTGCAGTCGCGCGTGTTCTCGGTCGGAAACGGAGTGCTGTGGGCCGAAGCGGGCGTGGGCGCGGTGGCGACTCAGGCGGTCATCGACGTGAGCTACGGACCGCAGGGCCTGGAGCTGCTCGCGACCGGGCTCCCTCCGGAAGAGGTCGTGGGCGCGCTCCTTCGGAGCGACCCCAATCCACGGCCGGAGGGGTGGCCCATTGGCGGCCGACAGTTCGCCGTCATGGACGTCAACGGCAGCGTGGCCGCGCACACCGGGCCCGAAGCCTCCGACTGGGCCGGCCACCGGGTGGGACGTCACGTCTCGGCTCAAGGCAACATCCTCGCGGGACCGGAGGTGGTCGACGCGATGGTCGAGGCCTTCGAGCGGACCGACGGGCATCTCTCGTTTCGCCTCATGGCGGCGTTGGAGGCCGGTCAGGCCGCGGGCGGCGACCGCCGCGGGATGCAGTCGGCGGCCATGCTCATCGTTCAGGAGGACGGAGGCGT
>JBBDSM010000044.1:20455-26377 GCA_040904945.1 Gemmatimonadota bacterium | reverse complement strand
ACCGCCGCGGGATGCAGTCGGCGGCCATGCTCATCGTTCAGGAGGACGGAGGCGTGTGGCTGAACAACGACGTCGTCCTTCGCCTGCAGGTGGACGACCACGAGCAACCCATTCAGGAGCTCCGCCGGCTGGTCGAGATCGCGGCGGCGCAGCGGGAGCGAATCCGGGGAGGGCGGTAGAAGGCGCCCAGCAGGAGATCCGTTCGGAGCAGGCCCGCGAAACCAGGCGTCACCTCCGGGAGATCGAGCACGGCCTGCAGCGGCTACGCACGGCCCCGGACCAGTTCGGGCGCTGTGTCCGGTGCGAGGTTGCGATCGTCGCCGAGCGGCTGGAGATCCTGCCGTCCACGACGCTTTGTGCGCGATGTGCGGGCAGGGGTGAATGATCGGTCCCGTAGATACGGGGCCCGGGGGCACGCGAGTGACGCGGACGTTAGACAAACCCGCTTCGAGCGGCGCGAAGAGTAGACAGATCGCCTGAGACCGGAGCGGTCTCGCGAACCGGCCTGGTCTCGAGCACTGTCGCCCCCCTGGAGCCCCCATTGATGGCGGATCGTCGGGCGTTCTGGGCCCCCGATGATGGGGAGTCCCCCGGCATCTCGGGTACGCCTCCACGCCCGGCCCCCCTCTTGCGAACCGATGGTCTCCCTGGGGCCGCGAGTTCGTCGCGTCCCGCATCTGCCTTGAGGGAGTTGTCGATATGTCTGATACCGAGACCCTCGTCCGGGGAGAGGACCAGGAATCCCCTGCGCCATCCCGAACCAACCGCCGAGCCTTCCTGAAGACCTCAGCGGCCGCCCTGGCTCTTTCCGTGGTCGCCTGCGGCGATGATGAACCGGATCCTTTCGAGCCCGATCCTGATCCCGATCCGGATCCAACAGCGGTCGATTTGGGCACGGGCGATATAGCCGTGTTGAACTACGCGCTCGTGCTCGAACGGCTCGAAGCTGGATTCTGGAGCGAAGTGGTTTCCAACCCCTACGTGGGGATGGAAGCCACCGAGCTGGAGACCCTGACGGAGATTCGCGACCACGAGATCGCCCACAGGGATTTCCTCATCGCCGCACTCGGTCCCGACGCCATCGGGGAGCTCGAGTTCGACCTCAGCGCCGTGGACTTCACAAGTCGCGAGTCGGTTCTCGGCACGGCCAGGACCTTCGAGGACCTGGGCGTCGCGGCCTACAACGGCGCGGGACAGCTGCTCGAAAACGTGGACTTCCTCCTGGTAGCGGGGAAGATCGTTTCGGTGGAAGCGAGGCACGCATCGGTCGTGCGCGATCTGCTGCAGCCCGGAACCGACCACTTCGCCGGCGACGACGTCGTGGACGCGAACGGACTGGACGGGGCCATGACGCCGCAGGAGGTGCTCACGGCGGCAGGCGACTTCATCGTGACCGAGTTGGATACTTCCGGACTTCCGACCGCATAGGGGGACAAGACTATGAGTGATTTGACCAGATTTGGAGATGAGGAGCGGGCCCTCGCCGAGCGCATCATGTCCCGCAGAACGGCCCTCAACGACGCCGGACGGCTTGGCGCGAGCCTGCTCGCCGTCGCAGCCATCCCGACCCTCTTCAGGGGTCGGTCCGGCTCGCTGCTCGCGCAGGAGGCCCTGACAGAACAGGAGATGGCGACGCTCAACTTCGCGCTCACGCTCGAATACCTCGAAGCTGCGTTCTACGAGCAGGGGCTGGCCGCGGCAGGCCTGGTTCCCGACGAGGACCGGGATGTCATCGGAATCATCGGCCAGCACGAGGATGCCCACGTCGCGTTACTCGCTGGAGTGTTGGGGGACGACGCGGTGGCCGAGCCGGTCTTCGACTTCACCGCCGGGGGTTCGTTCGCGGACGTCTTCACCAACTACGAGACCTTTCTCGCCCTCGCTCAGGGCTTCGAAGATACTGGCGTGCGCGCGTACAAAGGGCAGGCTGGTAACCTGCAATCCAGTGGATCGCTTCTCACCACCGCACTCCAGATCCACTCCGTCGAAGGCCGCCACGCGGCCATGGTGCGCAGGATGCGCGGACAGAAGGGGTGGATCGTCGGGGCCGAAACCGACGTCGCCGCACTCGAAGCCGTCTACGCCGGTGAAGGGAATACCACGCACCTCGGTGTGGACGCGACAACCACCACGGAGGTGCCGGACGAGCAGGTCGGCGAAGCCTTCGACGAGCCGCTGACGGAGGAGGAGGTCCTGGCCATCGCCGGGCCGTTCATTGTGGCGTAGGCCTTACTCGTCTCGCGAGGGCCTCGATGCCCATAGGGGATCTTCGCGCTCGGAAGACGGGCGCGGAGGTCCCCCCTACGAGATCCCGCCCAGCGACAGGTGGAGATGCCACCGCTGGATGGGACGCTCCGGGACGTCGCTGATCGGGCGCCCCTCGATGAGGGCCTGGCCCACGGCTCCGGCGTCGCGTACATCGAGCGTGGACGGATTGAGCTTGTAACCGACGTCGAGCTGCACCGGCCCGACGGGCGTCCCGATGGAGACGCCCACACCCGTGCCCCACCGGATTCGCGTTCCCAGCTGGTCCGGAAGAACCGCACCTCCCTCCGGAATGAAGCGCCCATCGGGTGTCCACACCCGTCCGCCGTCGAGGAAGGCATGGATGCCGTTGCCGCCGCCGAGGACGGGAAGCGGCACCTCGAACTGCAGCGACCCGGACCAACGAGCGAGCCCACCGAGCGGCAGATAGCGCGACGACGCCACCGGCTCGCCGTCCACGAACTCGAAGTCCGGGGCTTTCGGCCCCAGCAGGTCCGTTCCCCATCCCCTGACGTCCTGGGCGCCTCCGGCCGTCAGCACGGCGTCACGCAGCTTGAAGTAGACTTGCAGACGATCGGACCCGTCCGCCGCAGGCACCGACAGACCCCAGGGGAAGACCCTGCCTCCGCCGACGCGGGCTCGCAGGCCCACCGACGCTCCGAGCGGAAGGTATCCGCCGATCTGACCCACGACCTTCCCGTACTCGACGGTGGACAACCCACGAGGTCCGGCCATTTCTGCGCTCCCGAACAGGTTCCAGTCGTGGTGCGGACCGGGATCTCCCTGGGGCGTCCGAGCCCAGCGCCCGATCGCGCTCAGGCGACTCGTGCGACGGTCGAGGTCCAGCGTGTCCACGGCGACGAGCAGGTCAAAGAAGTCGAGATCGGAGCCGATGATCGCGCCCGCTCCCGCTTCGATCACCCTGCGCGACGTGAGCGAATAACGCAGCGTCACGTTCCGCCGGGGGCCGCGCCGGTAGAGCGCGGACAGCTCCGTGCCCCACTGCACCGACTCGTCCCGCACATCGTCGCGGTATTCGACGAAGGGTCGCAGCACCCCCTCGACACGTCGGTCTCCGAGCCAGGGCTGGCGAAGGGAGACGGACAGCCCGTAGCGGCGCTCCGCGTTGGCTTCCGGCGCCAGATACCCCGTTCGTGCCTGCGTCGAGATCTCCAAGGTGCGCGCTCCCCCCAGGAAGTCGCGGTGGCTCCAGGACACGTCGCCGGACACGCCTGACCCCGAGCCCCACCCCAGGCGTGACGACAGCAGGTGAAGGCTTCCTTCGGTAATCCGGACGCGTACATCGACCCGGTCGTCCGCCGTACTGTCGGGCTCGGTCTCGACGACCGCGATACGAACCATGTCGAGGCCGAACAGCTCGCTCTGACCATCGGCGAGCCTCGCCCTCGAGAACCAGTCGCCCTCCTCGAGGGGGACCTCGCGGAGAAGGACGTCTTCGGTCAGGCGGCGATTACCCTCCACACGCACGGACCCGACCCGCATCCGGCGTCCCGGGGCGACGGTGACCTGGAAACGCGCGGCCCTGCCCGCGTCCGTATTTCCCAGAGCCTCGACGGACGTCGACATGGTCGGATAGGGGTACCCCCGGTCGCGAAGCCACGAGGAGATCCTGTCCTCGAGGCCGGCGCGGACGCCAGAGCTGAGGCGACGACCGTGCTCCGCCCCCAAGCTTCGTTCGAAGTCGTCCCACGGACCAACGAGATCCGCGTGGAGCACCTCTTCCATGTCTCGCTCCTCCGGGCCGACGATGACCATGGTGTCCAGCACCAAAGGAGATCCCTCGGTGACGACATACCGGACAGCGACGCGGTTGGAGGCGGTGTCTAGGGTCACGTCGTAGGACACGGACGCCTCCGGGAAGCCCTGGCTCCGGTAGTAGCGCTCCAATCGCACGACGTCCCGCAGGACCGACGGCGGGTCGAACCGCTCCAGACTCGGCGACGGGATGAGGGGTAGGTGACCGAGAACCGATCGGACGCCGAACAACGGTCCGGCGCCGCGCAGCGCGAGCTGTTGCTCGAGTGAGCCCTCATCGAGGGTCTGGCCCTCCGGAAACGCGAACCCGACCGACCGGACGTCGGTGTCGGGACCCACCAGGAAGAGCGGAACGCCCTCCTGGCCCGCCGCCTGTCCCGGCAGCGCGCAGAGCACGACGAGGACGGCGACGAGACCGAAACCGATCGGAGCGCGCTCAGTCATAGGCGATCCTCGAGCGGACATAGAACTCCACGCCGCTGCGTCCGCCCGCGCGTAAGTTCAGCAGGAGCCATCGCACGGCCTGGAACTCGGCCTCGAGCTCGGAGTCGGGGGCGCGCTGGGTCGGATCGTCGGACGAGTTCTGCAACGATATGGGCTGTCGGATGCCGAGGTAGAGCCGCGGCGACAAGTAGCGACCGGCGAGCAGTGTGAGACCGTCGAATCCGTCGGTCGTGATCTCCACGACGTCGAGGCCCACCTGTTCCCTGGCGTAGCTCTCGACCGCGCCGCTCAGGCGTCCGAGGGCCAGAGCCCCGCCGGCCTCGGTCAGGGAGCCGTTTCCACCGCCTTCGAGGGACTGGCTCGCGGGTCGCCCCGTGACCAGGTAGGAGACCATGTCCGATGCCGCGAGCGGCGGTGTCGAGGACAGCTGCAGGCTGAGGTCTTCCGGTGTGCCCTCGACGTTCAACGTGAGAACGACCTCCGGCTCACCCGGGTTGTCCCTGGACGGCACGGCGTAGTCGGCCACCACATCGACCATCGTCGCCGCCGGTCTCCCCCGGAACGTGAGCTGGCCCTGCTCGATGCTGAAGCGCCGGCCGAACTGCTCGACCCAGCTCCGTTCCGGCACGGCCTCGACGGTCCCCACGAGCTGAAGGGAGTCACCGCGCTCCTTCGTCACCGACATGTCCCCGCTGAACTGGATCGCGAGCTCCGGGTTCGCCCGCTGGCGCACCCAGGACGCACGACCGAGCCGCACGTCCAGGTCCAGCTCGACGGCGTCCATGAACGGTGACGCCGCGGTGCGCTCCGACGGCCGCTCGTATCCGAACACCTGCGCGAGCTCGTCCCACTGGGCGTCGGTCAGCACCACCGGATCGGCCGACGCCCCGGACACCAGATCTCCGAGGTACAAGTCGGCGCGCTGGACCTCGATCAGGCCGCTCACGCCCGGGGCTGCGCCGACTCCCTGCACCCGGACGTCGCCCGACACGGTCGCATGGACCGCCGGCGTCCGGATGAGCTGGAACTGATCGGCCGCCAGCTCGAGATCGTATCGAGGCTCGCGGAGATTCTCGAAGGAGATGTCCCCGGTTGCGGAAAGGCTACCGTCGTCCGTGTGGATGCGTGTCGAGTCGAGGACCACCTGCGCACCGTCCAGCACGATGCGCGCGCGGGCACCCGTGTATCGGACGCCGAGCGCGGGGAGGGTCGCCGCACCGTTCCGGAGCGTGAGCTGACCAGAGAGGGCCGGATCTCCCGGCGTTCCGCCGAGTTCGGCTCGCCCCTGCAGCACCCCACCGAGCTCCCGTGCCCCACCTGCCGGTACGAACGGCTCGAACCAGGAGACAGGGAAGGCCTCCGCGGACACGAAGCCACTCATCGGGTCGGAGTCGAGGAGGCCCTCCGCGTCGTCGGTCAGAGCGGCATCGAACGGGA
>JBBDSM010000044.1:6507-20355 GCA_040904945.1 Gemmatimonadota bacterium | reverse complement strand
CGCCTGGACGTCGACAGGACCTTCCGTAGCCACCGTGCCGCTGAGGCGCAGCTCCTGGTCCGCCGTCGCGAGCAGCAGGGAGTCCACGCTGAAGCCGTCCCGGAACGCGACACGAGCGGGATGCTGGAGGGTCCAGTGATCCTGGTCGGCGCGAAAGTCGAGACGTTCGAGGCGCACGGCCGAGGGCGCCCCCCGGTCCTCGACACGCGCGACGAGCTCCACGTCCCGCCGGCCGTCGATGACTGCCGACACGGTGACCGACAGCTCGCTCTCCGGCTCGAGCCGCACGTCGACTTCGACGCTCTGAACCGGGGCGGTGGGGAGGCGCATGCGCTCCACCGCCAGGCTCGCCTCTCCGGCGACCCATCCCGCTTCCTCCGTCATGCGCCCGCTCGCCTGGAGATCGACGCCCTGTACCCGGACATCGCCGATCAGGAGCGCGGAGACCTCACCGGCCCCCTCGACCTCGAGGTCGTCGACGGCCCCGCGGACGACAACGTCGAGCGTCGCCTCACCGAGGGCGATCGGCCCCTCGAGGGGAAGCAGGGTCAGGAGGTCCGCCCTGTCGAGCGCGGCCTCGATCCGGATCTCTGCAGCTCCTTCGTCGTCCGCCGCGGGCTCCGCCGGGTTTGCCGCCAGATCGCCGGCCGCGGACGCCGGCAGGGCACCCCCGCCGGACAGCTCGAGCCCGGCCCCGCGCACGTCGAGCGTGTCGAGACGGACGGAGCCCCGGTCCAGAGCCACGCGTACGATACCGGCCTCGATGGGATGGCCGGAGAACGAGCCCGAGTCCACCTCCGCCCACAGGGTGGCTATCGCGGCGTCGAGCTCGAACCCCTCTCCCTCGACGCCCAGCCGCACGAAGCCGACGGGGCCGGTGCGGCCCTCTGCGTCGGGCCGGGACAGCTGTCCGCTGACGGTGTACGTAGGCCGTTCCGACGCCACCGAGTACTCGCTCTCCAGCGTCACGACGGTCTCGAGCAGCTCCGCCAGCGCGTCGGCCGTGGCTACGCCGTCCGCGAGCTCGATGCTCACACTGAGGGTGTCCAGGGCGATCGAGTCGACGCCAGACGGCGCCAGGTCGAGCGCGAGCGTGCCGGAGCCCGTCTCGACCGAGGAGCCCGTGAACGCCGCGGTAAACACGCCCTCGAGGCTCGTTGGCGGCGTCAGCCCACCGCTCAGCGCACCGAGGTCGAGAGCCTCGAACGAGAGCTCCGGGACGCGAAGCGTGCGCTCCTCTCCGGCGACCGACATTTCGGCGCGCCCCTCCAGGCGCGCTTCATCGGCCGTCAGAGAAGCCTCGAGCTCCACACCGGCTGGCTCGAGCCGTACGTCGATCCGGCCGGCATCGATCTGCGCCGTGCCGATCAACGAAGGAAGCAGGGCCAGCGCCACCGTGCCCGACCACCCCTCGTCGTTTCGGGTCAGCCGGCCAGTCCCGGTCCCCGAAAGGTCGGTCGACGGGACCGCCGAACTGTCCGTCGCGGGCCCGGGGGCCAGCACCCGCGCGTCCAGGTGACGCCACCCGAGCGAGTCGATCTGAACGGTGCGGAACACGCCCTCTTCGGTAAGCGCCCGCACGCGCGCACCGAACCGTCCCGAATCCGGTACAGCCGCGCGCATGGCCACATCGACGGTCTCGTCCCGGGCGCTCGCCGACACGGTCGCCGAATCGAGGGTCCAGGGTCCGTAGGTCGCGGCCAGGACCTCCACGCGCCCCGAGCCGTTCAGGGGCATGGTCGACGTGAGCTCGCCCACGAGGTCCGCCGAGAGGCGGCTGGCCACCGTGTCTCCCACCAAAGAGGCCACGTCGACGTCCCTCACGGTGCCGCTCGTGAGCCTGCCCGTACGTCCGGACACGTCGCCCTCGAGCGCAAGATCGATGCGTCCCCCGGCGGCCTGGAGGGTGGCGCGTCCGGTGGCGAATCCCGCAGACAACTCGGCCTCGATGCGGCCCGGACCGATCTCCACGAATTCGCTTTCAGGGGCTCCGCCGACGGTCGCCTGAAGCGATTCGAGATCGACCGTGGCTCGGGCGTCCAGGGAATCCGGGGCGAGCCCGGTCCCTGAGGCCTCGAAGCGCCCAGATCCCGAGCGGAGCGCGAATACGCTGTCCACCCTGGGCTCTCCGACCGAGGCGTACTCCACCGCGCCGTCGAGCGTCCATTCGGGACGCTCCAGCGCGTCTACACTGACCGAGCCCTCAGCGCTCGCACCCAGACCCGCGAGGCTCCAATTACCACGCCACGGTTCTCCGGCGCTATCGGATTCCGCGCTGACGGAGGCGCGAGCATCAAGGGACCCCGCCGGGTCCTCGACCTGCGCCTCGGCCGCCAGGCTCCCGTGCACGCTTTCGAGCGTGGCGCTCCTGAGGCCGAGCGTCATGTCCAGACGAGCGACGAGCGGTCGGTCCAGGAGGCCCCACGGCTGGGCGGCGAATCCACTCACCTCGGCGCGGGCGTCGATGTCAGGCTCCGCCCGGGGCCCCCAGACGCTCGCTTCCAGCTCGAGTCGACCCGGAACGCTCGCTCCGAGGCTAGCCGTAAGTCGCAGTGTATCCGCCTGCGTGCGCATCTCCGAGGTGCCGCGGACACGCACGCTGTCCGCCATGCCGGCGGGAAGGAAGGGACCCACGTCCGCGAGATGGAGGGGGGCGATCTCGAGATCGAGCTCGAGACCCTCGGGCGCGGTGCCGGCGAGCGAGAGAGGAATCGTCCCGGTCGCGCGTACATCGCTCTCCGGTGACGTCAGCTCGAGCCCGTCCACCACGACGTGGTCCGTCTCGAGGCTGCCCGATGCGGCCAGACGGCCCCACCCTTCCGGCCTGTCCGGCGGTCGAAAGCGGGCGTGGAGGGTATCGAGCACGCCGCTCATTTCGTCGCCGATCGCCAAGTCACGCGCTCGAAGTCGGCCCTCGCTCAGCCTCCAGGGCTCTTCGGACGACGCTTCCTGGAGGAAGAGGGCGATCTCGCGAACATCGACCTCCAGACGATCGACACCGAACGTCCACCCGGAACCCTGCCCGTCCTCGTCCGGAGGTGGAGCTTCGTCCCCGGACGGGAGCGACCCCCGCACGGCCGCGCCCGCGATGCTCAGGGTCTCGACCGACACGTGACGACGCAGCAGCGGGAGAATCCGGAATCCGAGAGACACCGTGTCCACCGAGACAACGAGCGTCGGCTCGGCAGAGGGGCCCATTTCCGCCTCGACTCCGGTCATGCGGACGGCGGTGAGGCCCCGCAGCGACACCTGCCCCAGCCGGATACGCAGTGACTCCGAGGAAGCCGCCCCTGCCGCCGTCCGGGCCGCCCAGGTGGCCACCCCGTCGAGCTGAAGGGCGCCGACGAGGCCGAGGAGACCGAGCACGACAATGGCCGCGAGCACTCCGAACACCCGAAGTACCCGTCCGAGCCGACGGCGGAACGATGGAGTGTCGCTCGGTTCGTCGCTCGCGGTCATGTCGGAGGGGTGGAGGTTGAAAGCGCCCCGGGAACCGTCGGGGAGCGCTCTAGCCCTACCCCTCCGGACGCCTGGGTATCATCAGCGGGTGGAGGCGCAGGTGCTTGACGACCCGTCGCTGCGACACTTCGCCGCCGTAGACGTTGCCGTCCTCGTCGACCGCGACGCCCTCCGGCCCGCTGAAGCTGTTCACCCCGAGGTTGGGATTGTTCCAGGTCTCGGGGATGAAGTGGAAGACCCAACCCGTCCTCGCGTCTCCGACGCGAATGCCCCGCTCCCACCCGGCGTTACGCTGACCCGTGTAGTCGTTGGTGGCCGGGCCCGACTCGGAGTCGGCGACGTACATGAGGTCGTGCTCGTCGATGAAGATGCCGCTCGGCCGACCGAACTGGGTCCACATCGCGATGAAGTTGCCGTCCTGGTCGAGCAGCTGGATCCGGTTGTTGTACCGGTCCCCCACGAAGATGCGGCCCTGGGAGTCCATGGCGAGCGCATGCGGCTCGTGGAACTCGCCGGGTCCGTACCCGGTGCGGCCGATAGTCGCCACATGCGTTCCGTCGGGCGCGAACTTCTGGATGCGGTTCGGCTCCCCCGGACCGTGACCCTCGGCGATGAAGATGTGACCGTCGGGCGCCACCAGCACGTCGTTCGGACGTGTGAGCCGGTTGGGTGCGTCGCCGGCCACACCCGGCTCGCCGATGGTCATGAGCAACTCGCCGGTGGGGCTGAACTTCCGCACCGCGTGGCCCAGCCCGACGCCCTCGGCGCCCTGCGTGGACGCGTCGGTGATCCAGAGGCTACCGTCGGGCTCGACGAACATGCCGTGCGGCCACGACAGCAGCCCGGAGCCGAAGCTGCGGAGCACGTTCCCGTCCGTATCGAGAAGGAGCACGGGATCGAGATCGGACCCGACGCACGTGTTGCGGCCGCACCGCTCCGCGACCCACATGTTGCCGTCGCCCGAAGGGTACATGGCGCTCACCGAGCCCCAGTCCCGACCATCGGGCAGGTCGCCCCACGTGTAGTCGGGCCGGTAGGGGTTCGTGACGGATTGGGCTTCCGCCAGGGCCGGCGACAACGCGATCGAAACGAGCGCGAGAGCTGAGAGGACGGACCGCATCGTGGTGGGACTCCTGCGGGGGTGGGGCAGCCATGGACGGACAACGGTCCGTTAGGTTGGGATGTCCCTACGGGTCCCGCAACCGGCCCGGCGACGGGGGCCAGCCAGTTGGGAGCACGACGGACGAGCGAGGAGACAGCCGATGGCATGGAGCGTGGTCAACCCGGCGACGGGTAAGAACGAGCGGACGTACGACGAGACGACGTGGCCCGAGGCGGCGCGGGCGCTCTCTGACGCCCACGCCGCCCACGAGGCCTGGCGGCGCACTACGTTCGGCGACCGGGCCCGACTCATGCGGCAGGCCGCCGAGCTCCTGCGCGAGCAGGCCGGACGGTACGCGGAGCTCATGGCCGTGGAGATGGGTAAGCCGGTGAAGGACGGCCGCTCCGAGGTGGAGAAGTGTGCCTGGGTCTGCGATTACTACGCGGACGAGGCGGAGGGCCAGCTCGCCCCGGTCCAGACCGACACCCCCGACACGGACGCCAGGACGTACTGGGCCTACGAGCCCCTCGGCGTCGTGCTCGCCATCATGCCCTGGAACTTCCCCTTCTGGCAGGTCTTCAGATTCGCCGCTCCGAACCTGATGGCCGGGAACGCCGGGCTGCTGAAGCATGCCTCGAACGTTCCCGGCTGCGCTCTGGCCATCGAGGAGGTCTTTCGCGACGCCGGCTTCCCGAACGGGCTCTTCAAGACCCTGCTCATCGACCACGAGCTGAGCGAGCGTCTCATCGAGCAGCCGTTGCTGCGGGCGGTCACCCTCACGGGGAGCGTCCGGGCCGGGAAAACCGTCGCGGCCCAGGCGGGATCCCTCATCAAGAAGACCGTCCTGGAGCTCGGAGGCAGCGACGCCTACGTGGTCCTGGAGGACGCCGACCTCGACGCCGCCGTCGACACGTGTGTCACGAGCCGCCTGACCAACTCGGGGCAAAGCTGTATCGCCGCCAAGCGCTTCGTGGTGGTCCGGGAACTCCGGGAGGACTTCGAGCGTCTCATGGTCGAGCGCATGAAGTCCGCTCGCATGGGCGACCCTCTCGACGAGGCCACCGAGCTCGGCCCCCAGGCCCGGGCGGACCTGCGCGACGAGCTCCACGACCAGGTGGAGCGGAGCCTGGCCGCGGGGGCGCGGCTCCTGCTCGGGGGAGAAGTCCCCGACGGACCGGGCGCGTTCTATCCGCCGACGGTGCTCACCGACGTCCGGCCCGGCATGCCCGCCTACGACGAGGAGCTCTTCGGCCCGGTGGCCGCCATCATCGAGGCGGAGGACGAGGCCGACGCCATCCGGATCGCGAACGACAGCGTGTTCGGCCTCGGGGCCGCGGTGTTCACGCGCGACCTCGAGCGCGGCGAGCGGATCGCGCGTTACGAGCTCCAGGCCGGCGCCTGCTTCGTGAACGGGCACGTGCGGTCCGACCCCAGGCTCCCCTTCGGCGGCATCAAGGAGAGCGGATACGGACGCGAGCTGTCCCCCCTCGGCATCCGCGAGTTCGTCAACGTGAAGACGGTCTGGGTGGAGTAGCGCAGTCAGCCTTCGAGGGTGCCGAAGAGGTTGTTCAGCGATTCGGTGAGCGTCGGGTGGGAAAAGACGCCGTGCCGCAGGTCGCGCGAGTTCAGACCGCCCATCATCGCGATCTGGATGGCCGAGGCGATCTCGCCACCGTTCACACCCAGGATCGAGGCCCCGAGAATCTTTCCGGTGGCGCGGTCGACCACGGGCTTCATGAGCCCCCGCGTCTCGTCCATCTCGACGGCGCGGGCCGCGCGGCTCATGGGCATAATGGCCACCTCCACGTCGCGTCCCTCCGGCGACCATGGTCTTGGTGGGCGAGCGGCTTACCCGCCTGACCGGTTCCGATGACGATGGCGTCGAAGTGCTCCATGGGATCGTCCTTCCGCCGAGGGTGTGGAAGGGGTTGATCTCCCAACACATCGACGAGATCTGCGGTTCCGGTGGCACGCAACTTTTTCCTCGCGTCTACCTGCTCGAGGCGCAATCTTGCAACGCCGCGTGGATCGACGAGGCCTCGAGCAGAGGGAGGGGGTGGGTATGGGACGTGAATCGATCATGGCCGCGCTGGTGCTGGTCTCGATGGGAGGACTGGCCGCTCCGGCCGAAGCGGCCGCGCAACAGGACGTCGACGACCGGATCGACCTCTTCTTCGATTGCCAGGCACCGGGTTGCGGAGATCTGGACTACTTCCGCCGGGAGATCCCCTTCGTCAGCTGGGTCCGCGACCGGGAGGTGGCCCGGCTCCACGTCCTCATTCGCTCCGAGCAGACCGGCGGCGGTGGTCGCCAGTACCGGATCTCCTTCATCGGGCTCGGGACGCTGGACGGGCGCGACTCCGAGATGGTGGTCTCCTTGCCCGGAGACGCCACCGTGGACGAGGAGCGGGCGGCCATCGCGCACCGCGTCACCCTCGGCCTCGTCCCGTATGTACAAGACACGCAGACAGCGGATCGACTGCGGGTCCTTTACTCGGCACCCGCCGACGAGCCCGGGACGGGACATGGCGCCGACGAGCCCGCGTCCGGCGAAGCCCGTGATCCATGGGACTTCTGGGTCTTTCGCATCGGCGCCAACGGCTTCCTCAACGGCCAGGCCACCTCGAGCACGTCGAACCTCTTCGGCAATCTCTCCGCGGACCGCACCACGGAGGCATGGAAGCTCAGCCTGGGCGGAAACTACAACCGGAGCATCCAGCGCTTTCAGATCTCGGACGGCAGCACCGTGCGGGAGACGCGACAGGACTGGGGGACCGAGGGTCTCGCGGTACGCAGCCTCGGGAGGAGATGGGCGATGGGAGTTCGGATGGACCTCGGCTCCTCCACCTTCCTGAACCAGGATCTACGCTGGAGCGTGAAGCCCGGTGTCGAGTTCAACCTCTTCCCGTACGACGAATCCAGCGCACGATCGCTGACGTTCCAGTACCTCATCGGACCGAGCCACTTCGACTACACCGAGCAGACCATATTCCTGAAGAACCGGGAAACCTTGGTCCAACAATCGCTTACCGCCCGCCTGGCGCTGGTCCAGCCCTGGGGTCGGTGGACGACCGCGCTCACCGGTGAGCAGTATCTGCACGATGCCTCGAAGTACAGCGTCACCCTCTCGGGGAACTTCAACATCAGGCTTTTTCGCGGATTCTCCATCCGCATGGGCGGCAACTATTCCTGGATCCGCGATCAGCTCTTTGTGTCCGCTGGCGGCGCCACCGACGAGCAGATCCTGCTTCAGCAACGACAGCTCGAGACGAGCTACCGCTACTTCACGTCCTTCGGCATCGAATACCGCTTCGGCTCCATCTTCAACAACGTGGTGAACCCGCGCTTCGGAGGCGGCGGCGGGGGGCCGATGTTCTTCTGACGGGGGCGGGGCGGCACGCGCACGAGCCGGTTCGGATCGTTACAAGCTCTGGGGGAACCCCCTCGCCACATCGACGTTCTTGTTCTGGAGCGCGCGTGTAGCCTCACCCCGGAGAGAAGGTTGTGCAAAGGATCGTCGGGCTTCGCCCCGTGACCGTCGGGTCGCTGCTCGCCGCAGCGCTCATGGTCGGGTGGGTGCTCTCGCTCCCCTTTCAGGTCCACGTGGGCGAGAAGACCCTCTCCGGGCTCGAGTGGGAGGAGCCGCCGAGTGGCGCGGAGGCCCCCAGAGCCGGCGGCCCGGGGGCCTCCGCCACAGAGCGGCCATGGGCCGGCGCCCCGCTCGCGCTGCGCATGGTCGACGCAGGCGGCGTGGGCATCCCGGCCGACACCGCCGCATGGGGAACGACCTACTCCCATGCCACCCACGCGTTCGACCATCTGACGCTGCACGAACCGCCCTGGTTCGACGGCGAGAAGGCGAGCGAGGTCCGCGCGGACTGGAAGTCCTACGTGCATCGCATGGCCGGGATGGGCAACAACGCCGTCGTCCTCGACGCCTTCCTGGAGACGATCAACTTCGACGGGGTGGGCTCCGGCCGGGAGGTCTACCCGGCCACCACGCCGCTGCGGGAACGCCACCTGGCATATCGGGCCTTCTACGACGATCTCGCCGGGGAAGCGGAGGCCGTCGGCATGGACACATACCTCAAGACCGATCTCCCGGTCGTGACGCCTCTGCTGGAGCGCTACTTCCGCGAGGAGTTGGAGGAGGCGGATGCCGACGACCCCCGCTTCTGGGACGTCTACGCCGCAGCCTTCGACGAGCTGTTCGGGACGATGCCCGGAATCGCGGGCGTGGTGGTTCGCATCGGCGAAGCGGGGCCGCTCTTCAACGTCGACAGCACGGAGTACGCCAGCTACATGGGCGTGCGCACGCCGGCTCAGCTCCAACTCATGCTTCGCACGCTGCTGCCGGTGTTCGAGCGGCACGGTCGAACGTTGATCTTTCGCTCGTGGTCGGTGGGCCTGGGGCCCCTCGGCGATCTCCACCACGACCCGGGGACGTACATGAACGCGCTCGGCGCCATCGCGAGCCCGGCCCTCGTGGTGTCCACGAAGTTCGTGGCCGGTGACTATTTCGGTTTCCTCCCCATGAACCCGACCCTCCTCGTGGGCAGTCACCGCCGGATCATCGAGTACCAGGCCCGGCGCGAGTACGAAGGCTTCGGCGCCCTGCCGAACTATCTGGGACACGCCCATCGGGAGGCCCTCCACCGGGTGCTCGACGCCAACCCCAACGTCGTGGGCACGTCGCTCTGGACACAGGAGGGTGGGCCGCTGCGTGCCGGTCCGTTGTCCCTCTACGACGTCACCGGCTTCTGGCTGTGGACCGACGCCAACGTGTATGCGACCTCGCGGCTGGCGGTCGATCCGGCTGCAGACCCGCGGACCCTCGCCGTGGAGTGGGCCCGAGCCACGTTCGATGCCGATCTCGCCACGGCCACGGCTGTCGCGGATGTCCTGGAGCTGTCGCGTGAGGCATTGGAGAAAGCGCTCTACGTGCGGCCCTTCGCGCGAAAGCGCGTCGAGCTCGCCGGAATCGAGGTTCCGCCCATTCTCTGGATCTTCGAGTGGGACCAGGTCGGGGGTTGGAGCTCGGTGCTGAGCACCCTCCACCGGACCGTGCGGGACGACGCCGACACCGCCATCGCGGAAGGGTACGAAGCGGTTCGGCTGACTCGGGCAATGAAAGACCGGCTCCTCTCCCTCGAGCCGAGCCTCGGGCACCACCCGGATTGGCCGGACCTGCTTCGCTCCCTCGAATACCAGGTCAGCCTGTACGAGACGTTGGCTGAGTTCTGGAGCTACTTCCTCGGGTACTATCGGTGGCTGGAAGAGGGCGGAGATGCCGCACGATGGAGGAGCGCAGGCGAGCGCTTCCTTTCCGCCGCTCGTGAGCATGACGCGAGGTTCGTCGCCGACCTGGACTTTCCCGCGTTCCATTTCGGCGGGGCGGTGGACCTGGCGAATCGGACCATGAGCGCCGGCTCGGGTCAGACCGCGGCCGGGGTCCTCCTGCTCGCTCTAGGCGGCCTGCTCGTCCTGGGCGCTCGGCCCGTCCGGCGACTGCCATGGGCCGGGTGGAGCCACGCTGGTGTCGTGGCGGGCGCGGTTTTCTTTACCGCCGCGCTTCTCTTCCCCGGGTCCCTGAGCCTGGGTGTCGGTGTGGCGGCGCTCGTGCTCACGTTTTCCGCCACGCTGGCGCTCAGCCTGAGAGGTCCGTGGCGCGGAGACGGTCCCCACCCGGAGGTCGCGGCCTCTGTGGGGCCGCTGCTCTCCTTGGCAGCTCTGGTGCTTTCGGTCATCGCGGTCCGTGGCCCGGATTACTTCTGGCTCCGGTTCTGGATGACGGATCCGTTGCGTGTCGGGCTCTTCGCGGCGGCGATCGCGTCGATGTCGTGGTCTCTCGTCTCGTCCTACGGAATCGGACATCGGGTGAGCGGCTGTCGATTGTTCGCCGCGGGGAGCGTGCTGGTGGCGAGCGGGACGACACTCGTGGGCCTCAGCGTCGTGCTGCCGGATATCGAGACGACCCTGACCGCGCTCGACGAGCCCTTCCGCCTGCTTCCGATGACCACGGCCATCGTCAACGGAGTGACGCATTACGCCGGCGTGCCCGATATGGTGCTCCGCATCCCGGGGATCTTCGGGTTCGTGCTCCTCGTCGCGGGGTTCGGTCTCCAGCGCCGAGGGTCTCCGGGCATCGATCGCTGAGAGGCGGCGCCGAACTGCCGTCGTCGCGCTACACCTTCGTGACCTGATCGTCATCTCACCGCGACCGGCTCCGGACAACGTCCATTCGTAGGCCTGCGGCAGTCCTGGGCCTCATCCTCGACGCGAGGAGCGTCCGATGAAGATCGCGCTGTTCACCGACACCTATCCGAACGACATCAACGGGGTCGCGCGGACCCTCGGCATGCTGGTCTCACACGCGGCCGCACGCGGGCACGAAATCGCGCTGGTGACCCCTCGTGTGTCGCCCGGTGCGGCGGAGCAGACGGTCCTCCATCGACAGCTTCCGGGCATTCCCATTCCGATCTACCCGGATCTCCAGCTCGCGCGGGGTATCGACGGCAAGGGCAAGCGGGCGCTTCGCAACTTCGCCCCGGACCTCGTCCACGTGGCGACCGAGTCGTCGGTGGGCCTCTCGGGACGGCGCTCGGCCGTGCGAAACGGCGTGCCGCTGGTGACCTCGTTCCACACGAACTTCCCGGCATACGTCGCGTCGTATCGCGCACCCTTCATGGAGCCGTGGGTGTGGCGCTACCTGCGGTGGTTCCACGACCCGGCCGAAGCGACGCTGTGCCCGAGCCGAGCGACACTCTCGGAACTCCAGGCGCACGACTTCCACGGCCGCCTCGGCATCTGGTCCCGGGGGGTGCGCACGGAGTTGTTCGATCCCGAGCTCCGGTCCGAGGAGGTCCGGCAGCGCATCGCGCCGGGTGCGGACCGCATCCTCCTGTACGTCGGACGCATCGCGCACGAGAAAAAGGTCGACGTCCTGCTCGACGTCTTTCTACGGGTGCGCGACCGGCTCGACGAACGGGTCGCCCTCGTCTTCGTGGGTGACGGTCCGGCGACTGCGGGGCTGCGGAAGCGCGAGCTCGAGGATGTCCACTTCACCGGCTTCCTGCGCGACAGGGAGCTCGCCGAGGCCTATGCGGCCGCCGACCTGTTCGTGTTCGCGTCGGAGACGGAAACGTTCGGAAACGTCGTTCTCGAGGCGCTCGCGAGCGGGGTGCCCGCTGTGGCGGTGAACCGCGGCGGGGTGACGGAGACGGTCCTGCCCGGACGAACCGGCGCGCTCGTGCCTCCGAACGATATCGTCGCCTTCTCCGACGCCTGCATCCGCCTGCTCGAGAACGAGGACGAGCGCCGTCGGCTGGCAGAAGGGGCGCGATCCGAGGCACTCTCGCGCAGCTGGACCGCCGTCCTGGACGGCGTGCTGGATGCCTACGAGCGGACGAGGACCCTGTCTCGACCCGCGAGTACGCAGAGGGCCAAGTTGAGCCAACCCACGCAGTCACTCGGCACCAACCTGTTGGGTGTCGAGTTGTACGCGGCGGACAGGAGGAAACCATGAACGGCATCATGCTCTCGCTCACGGCGGTGGACCAACGACTTCTGTGCGCGTTCATCGCCCGCCGGCGCCGACTCGGCAAGCTGGCGATGCGCTGGATCACCAAGCTCGGCAACCCGACGGTCGTGATTCCGTTGACCCTCGCCCTCGCGTTCCTGGCCGAAGGGGCGGTCTCTTCCGCCGGCGGGGTAGCCGCGTGGAGCCTCGCTGTCTCCCACCTGACCGTCCACGTGGTGAAGCACGCGGTCACTCGGCCCCGTCCGTCGCTGCCCGGCGGCCTTTCCTGGTTGATCGAGCCGGAAGACCGCTTCTCGTTCCCCTCGGGACATGCGACCGCCGGCCTGTCGGTCGGCCTCCCCATCCTGATCTTCGTGGGCGGGGTGGTCGGCGCGGTGGCCCTCGTGCTGGGACTCCTGGTGGGCGTAAGCCGGTGCTATCTCGGCGTGCACTACCCGTTCGACGTGCTCGCGGGATGGAGCCTCGCGGTGGCCACCGTCGGCGGCGTGCTACTCATGGGGATCTGGTAGCGGCAGAGCGGCGGCCATGTTGCGCGCCGTCTCCAGCCCCGCCATCAATCGACGATGGAGCTCGACCCGGAATCGCTCGGGCACGACTCCTTCATCGGCCTCCCAACCCAAGGCGCACCGGACCAGGAGCGTCTCGTCCGACAGGACCCCGAACCCGTCCTGTGCTCTGACGAGCGCGCGAGTGCCCCGCCCGGCCCACTCGCGCGCGTAGCGGAGGTCGCGGAGCCGTCTGCGGAGAGCGTGTGCTAACCGCAGGGCCGGCAGTTGCACGTAGATCCGCAGCGGGGGGACCTCCGACTCCAGGGCGACCCGGGAGAGGTCTTCGGCGTCGAAGCGGCGGGCAGCCTTTGCCACCCGGCGCTCGTACGACCCCAGCCCCTCCCCAGCGCGGCGGGGCTCCAGCTCGGAGAGACTACGGAGCGCGCGCACGAGGCCGCGGTACCGGGGGTCTTCGAGTGAGGCGAGGGCCTCGAGCCTGATCGCCGCGCGTCGATCCGTCGCCCACGCCCTCATCTCGGGAGGCACGCCGCTGCCAGCGAGCAAGACGTCGAGATCGCGAAGGGGGCCGAAGTGGTCGCTCAGCCACCGGACGTCGTCCTCGAGCACCCGTAGGCCCGAGAGCTTCAGACCGACCCGGATGCGTCGGCAGGTGACGCGGAGGGCGTGAACCCCCTCCGGATCGTCGCCCACCTCCGCCACCACCGCCGCGGCCTCCAAGCGATCCGCGCCGTCCGCAAAGGACCGCAGCCTCCCGCTCATCGCAGCCTACGCGCTAGCCTGGGCGTGAGGAGGAGGGTCAACGTCATGGCCCCGGGCGCCACGGGGCCCTCGAGAACGGCGACGCCGCCCTTCTTGAGGTCGAACGACGCACCGTCGCCGCGAGAGCCCGTGACCAACCAGGCCAGCAGCGCGCTCAGGTGGGGTTCGTGTCCGACGACCGCCACGTCGCCCTCCCACGCTTCCAACGTCTTGATCAACCCGGTCTTCGGCGCATCCGCAAGCTGGTCCAGGACTGTGGTCGAGCCCCCGGCGCGGAGCCGGGGCACGAGGGCTTCGGCAGTCTGCAGAGCGCGCAGCTTGGGGCTGTGCGCAACGACGTCGAAGCTCATCTCCAGGCGGGCCAGAGCCCGCACTACCCTCGCGAATCGCCGCCGACCCTTGTCGGAAAGGGGGCGGCGGTCATCGTCGGCCCCGTCGATGGCGATCGCATGCCGGACCAGTGTCAGCGTCATGGCTTA
>JBBDSM010000044.1:0-6407 GCA_040904945.1 Gemmatimonadota bacterium | reverse complement strand
CGCCCGCCCAGGCGTAAAAGAGCCGTGAAGGCCCTCAGCAGTGCTCTTCGTACGCCTTCTGCAGATCCGAAGCGATGTCCTCAGGATGCCGCCCTTCGATGAGGTGGCGCTCCATGAAGTAGACCAGCTCGCCGTCCTTGAACAGGGCAACGGACGGGGAGGACGGCGGATAGCCGGTGATGTATTCCCGCGCCTTCTCAGTCGCGTCGAGGTCCTGGCCGGCGAACACGGTCGTCAGAACCTCGGGCTTCTTCTCACCCTGGAGCGAGAGGTAGACGGCGGGACGCATCATCGCCGCCGCGCAGCCGCACACGGAGTTGACCGCGAGTAGGGTGGTCCGCTTCTCCGACCCCAACTTCGCGTCGACGTCGTCGGGGGACTTGAGCTCGCTGAAGCCGATGCGCACGAGGTCCTCACGCATCGGGGCGACCATCATCTCGGGGTAGGGCATGTCGATCTCTCCTGTGCCACGGGACCTTCCATATTCCCGGCTCGGAGGTTGGAAGGGCGCCGCTGTTTCGAGCTTCTTGAACTTCAAAGTTCACCGGACGAGCGCGCGATGTCCACGGGCCGACCGGGTGGGAGGAGAGATACCCGCGGACCCGGCCCGGGGTCCGGCCCCGCAGAACCCAGGGGGCGGGCGCCACGGACCGACTCGTATTGCGGGAGTCCGGTCGCCTTGGCCACCTTGTCCTCATGGAATCCACAACGGAGATCGTGCGACTGACCGTCAACGGAGACCGGCACGAAGTAGGAGTCCCGACGCACTATACGCTTCTCGAGACGCTCCGCTACAGGCTCGGGCTGACCGGCTCGAAGCAGGGGTGCGACAAAGGGGACTGCGGCGCCTGCACCGTGCTCGTGGACGACGTCCCGACGCTCTCGTGCATCACGCCCGTGTGGGAGGCGGAGGCCGCCTGCATCCGGACCGTAGAGGGCCTGGCCACCGCCGACGGTCCCCATCCGCTCCAGGACGCCTTCGACCTCAAGGGCGCCGCGCAATGCGGCTTCTGCACCCCGGGCATCCTGTGCTCGGCGGCCGCGCTGCTCGATGGAAACCCGGCGCCGACGCGTGACGAGATCCGCGAGGCCCTCTCCGGGAACCTCTGCCGCTGCACGGGCTACGCGAAGATCTACGACGCGGTGGACATGGCCGCCGCGCGGCTTCGGGGCGATGCCTCAGGAGGGTCCGGCTGATGATCAAGCCGAGCGATAAGCACAAGTCGGACTTGAAGTTGATCGGCCGACCGATGCGTAAGGTGGAGGGGCTCGACAAGTCCACCGGCCGGGCCGTGTACACCGATGATATCGTCCTTCCCGGTATGCTCCACGGCAAGATCCTCCGGAGCCCGCACCCCCACGCGCGCATCGTGTCCATCGACACGTCCGAGGCTGAAACGCTCGCGGGCGTGCACGCGGTCGTGACCGGCCAGGACATGGCCACGGCGTACGGGATCATCCCCTGGACCCCGGACGAGTATCCCCTCTGCACCGACCGCGTCCGCTACATCGGCGATGGGGTCGCGGCGGTGGCGGCCATCGACGAGGACACGGCCATCCGGGCGCTCGACTTGATCCGGGTCGACTACGAGGAGCTTCCGGCCTTCCACGACCCGTTCGCGGCCCTCGAGGCCGACGGCCGGGTTCCGTACATCCACGACCCGAAGAAGGAAGGATGGAACGGAAACGTCACCAAGAAGGTGAAGCTCGAGTTCGGCGAGGTCGACGCGGGGCTCGACGACGCCGACGTCGTGGTCGAAGGCGACTACTTCTTCGAAGGGACGACCCACGCCGCCATCGAGCCGCACTGCGCCATCGGACTGTTCGAGGGGAACGGGAAGCTGACCGTCTGGTCCGCGACTCAGGTGCCGCACTACCTGCACCGTGAGCTGTCTCGGGTCCTCGAAGTGGATCCCGCGAAGGTTCGCGTCGTCCAGCCGCTGGTCGGCGGGGCGTTCGGCGGCAAGAGCGAGCCGTTCGACCTGGAGTTCTGCGTCGGCAAGCTGGCCATGATGACCGGCCGCCCGGTGAAGATCCTCTACACCCGCGAAGAGGTCTTCTACAGCCACCGCGGCCGGCACCCCTTTCACATGAAGTACCGCACGGGCGCCACGGCCGACGGGCTGCTCACTTCGGTCGACGCGAAGATCCTCCTCGACGGCGGCGCCTACGCGTCGTTCGGGCTCGTCACGACGTACTACTCGGGACAGCTCCTGTGCGCGCCGTACCAGATGCCCGCGTACCGGTTCGACTCGACGCGCGTCTACACGAACAAGCCGGCCTGCGGCCCCAAGCGAGGCCACGGCTCGGTGCAGCCGCGTTTCGCCTTCGAGGTGCAGATCGACAAGCTCGCCGAGAGGGTCGGACTCGACCCCATCGAGTTCCGTAGACGCAACTTCATCGGGTCCAACACGCGCACTATCAACGAGTTACGCGTGACGTCTAACGGATTCCTCGAATGCATGGCTTCGGTGGAGCGGGCGAGCGGGTGGTCGAACAAGTTCCGTAAGATGCCGTTTGGCAAAGGGATAGGGGTCGCCGGCTCGACCTACATCTCAGGGACGAACTATCCCATTTACCCGAATGAGATGCCCCAATCGGGCGTCCAGATGCAGATCGACCGCTCGGGGCGCGTCGCGGTGTTCAGCGGGGCCAGTGAGATCGGTCAGGGATGCGATTCGGTGGTGGCCTACATCGCCGCCGAGGAGCTCGGGGTGCCGCTCGACCACGTGCGGGTCATGCGCGGCGACACGGACTTCACGCCCGTCGATCTCGGAGCCTATTCGAGCCGGGTGACGTTCATGCTCGGCAACGCCGCCATCGACGCCGCGCGCAAACTTCGGCGCATGATCCAAGAGGCGGTCGCAGACGCTTGGGAGGTGAAGCCCGGCGAAGTGCTGCTGGCCGGCGGCCGCGCCTACTGGGCCCCCGACACCGAGCGCCAGCTGCCGATTCGCGAGGCCTTCAACCTGGCCGAGGCCAAGTTCGGGACGCTCGGCGCCACCGGATCGTACAACACGCCGAAGGACGTGCACGGCGATTACCGGGGCGGCACCATCGGCGCGTCGCCCGCGTATTCGTTCACCGCCCACGCCGCCGAAGTCGAGGTCGACGTCGAGACCGGCATCGTCGACGTGAAGAAAATCTGGGTCGCGCACGACTGCGGCCGGGCGCTCAACCCCGTGCTCGTCGAGGGCCAGATGGAGGGGTCGGCCTACATGGGCTTCGCCGAGGCCCTCATGGAGGAGCAGATCTTCAAGGACGCCGATCACGGCCGGGCGGGGCTCCACAATGCGCCGTCGCTCCTCGACTACCGGATTCCGACGAGCCTCGACACGCCGGAGCTCGAGTCGCTCATCGTCGAGTCCATCGACCCGGAGGGGCCGTACGGCGCCAAGGAAGCCGGCGAGGGTCCGCTGCATCCATCGATCCCGGCCATCGCCAACGCGATCTACGACGCCATCGGCATCCGCATGGACCGGCTGCCCTTCTCGCCGCCCCGAGTGTGGCGGGCGGTCGAAGCTGCACGCGCGGCTGGCACCCTGACGAAGCCGGCGGCTCCGCAGCACGAGGCCCTCCCGGGGGCCGCACGATGACCATCCTCCGCTGGAGCGTCGCCGTCATTGGCATCGTCGCGGCCGCCGTCGCCATCGTGGGGCTGCCACTCGACGACCCTCTCGGCCCGGCCACCGCGGGGCCCTCCGAGTTGGAAGAGGTCACCGTGGGCGACTGGGCCCCCGAGGACTGGAACGTCTTCCAGAGTACCGTGCGGTGGGGCCAGGTGGCCCGTATCGACACGCTTTCCTTCGGGGATGCCGTCGCGGCCGTCGGCCGGCGATTCGTGGGAACTGCCTATGTGCCGGGTACGCTCGAGGTCGAGGGACCGGAACGGGTGGTCGTGAACTTCCAGGGGCTCGACTGCGTCACGTTCGTCGAGAATGCGCTCGCGCTCACGCGATTCGTCCGGGAGGACGGGCCCACGTTGCTGGCCGACCGCCGCACGGCCGAAGCCCGTTACGAGACGCTCCTCGCGGAATACCGCTACCGGAGCGGCGTCCTCGACGGCTACCCGAGCCGCCTCCACTACTTCAGTGAATGGCTGTCGGACAACGCGCGCCGGGGACTGCTCGTGAACGTCGGCCCCGGGCTGGGTGCGATCCCCGACCCTGGGCCCATCGACTTCATGTCGACGCACGCCGACGCGTACCGTCAGCTGGCCGACACCACGTTCCTGCGGATGACCCGGCAGACGGAGGCGCGTCTCGCCCAGGTGGAGCGGCTGTACGTGCCCGAGTCCCGCATCGCGGAGGTCGCCGACGGGATCCGAAACGGCGACGTCATTGCCACCACCAGCACGGTTCCCGGCCTCGACGTCGCCCACACCGGCCTCGCACTATGGATCGACGGCGCGCTGCACCTGCTGCACGCCCCGCTCGTCGGCGAGGCCGTCGAGATCAGCGAGGTGCCGCTCGCGGAGCGCATCCTCCGCATCGAGAGCCAGGACGGAATCATGGTCGCGAGACCCCAGGAGCGAAACCGATGACGCGACCCGATCCCACCGGGAGCGCCTGATGCTCCGCATGGCCCCGTTCAGACACCACCGGCCCGAGACGGTCGCCCAGGCCGTCGAGCTGATGGGCGAGCACGCCGGTGGCGCGATGTACATCGCGGGCGGCACCGACGTGGTGCCGAACCTGAAGCATCGGCTCTTCGAGCCCGACCATCTGATCGCCCTCAAGGGGATCGGCGAGCTCCGGGGGATCCGGGTGGAGGGCGACGTCCTGCGCATCGGGGCGGCGGAGACGCTCACGTCGGTGGCGCGCGACGCCGAGGTGCGGGCACGATTTCCGGCGCTCGCCGATGCGGCGGGACACGTCGCGGGCCCCCAGCTCCGCAACATGGGAACGATCGGCGGAAACCTCTGTCTGGACACGCGCTGCACGTACTACAACCAGTCCGAGTTCTGGCGGAGCGCGCTGGGCTTCTGCCTGAAAAAGGACGGAGACGTCTGCCACGTGACGAAGGTCGGGAAGAAGTGCGTGGCCGCGCACTCGGCCGACACGCCCCCGGTTCTCATGACTTTGGGCGCGGTAGCGGTGATCGAGGGCCCCGACGGCCGGCGCGAAATGCCCGTATCCGACTTCTTCGTGGCGGACGGGATCGCGAATACGGTCCGGACCACGGACGAGATCGTAACCGAGGTCCGGATCCCGCTCTCGTCGGGCGAGCGGCGCCAGGCCTACGCGAAGCTGCGTCAGCGGCACGCCATCGACTTTCCGCTACTCACGGTCGCGATCTCCGCCGAGGTGGAGGAGGACGGCGTGGTGCGCGGCATCGACGGCGTGGTGACGGCGCTCGGATCGCGTCCGAGAGCGCTCTCGGGTTGGACGGACACGGCCGTGGGCGAGCGGCTCGAGGACGAGCTGATCGAAGAGCTCTGCGTCCGGGCCCACAAGCAGTGCCACCCGCTCGAGAACATCATCGTCGATACGGACTGGCGCCGCGCCATGGTCCCGGTCTACGTGAGACGGGCTCTGGAGCGGATCCGGGCGGCATGACGACCGGGCCGCTCCCGGTACCCGTCCCCGGACCGGTCCGTCCGTGAACCCCCTCGTCATCGCCGGCGTCGCGGCGGTCGGCCTCCTTGCGCTCGACCGCGTGGCGAACCTCGTCGTCCGCCCTCGTCCGCGCCCACCCGACCGCACCATCGACGAGCTCCAGGAGGTCGCGTACCGCGACTTCCGGATTCCCTCGGGGGTCCACGACCTCGCGGCCTGGGAGCTCCGCCCGTCCGGGGAGATCCACCGGCCCGTCTTCCTCGTCGCACATGGGTGGGGCGCCAGCTACGGGACGATCCTTCGGCTGGGCGAGCCCCTCGCGAAGGCCGGCTACGAGGTCGTGTTGTTCGACGTGCGGGGCCACGGCCGCAACGAGGAGCTTCCCTACGTCACGGTGCGGCACTTCCGTGACGACGTGACCGCCGCCGTCCAGTGGCTGCGCGGGCGCTTCCCGGACCGCCCGCTCGTGCTCGTCGGCCACTCCCTGGGCGGCGCAGGCGCGGTGCTGGCCGTGGCGGACGGGACGAAGCCCGACGCGCTCGTCCTCATCGCCGCGCCGGCCGACGTCATGCGGATCACGGCGGAGTACATGTCCGACCACGGGCTCCCGGGACAGCTCATCGTGACTGCGCTCCGGCCGTTCTTCTGGATGAAGATCGGGAGCACGTTCCGTGACTTCACGCCGAGCCGTCGCATCCGCGAGATCGATGTTCCCCTGCTCATGCTGCAGCCCGAGCACGATACCCGCGTCATCCGCGACCACGCCGACAAGCTCGCCGCCGCCGCGGGCCAGCCCTACGTGCTCATCGAAGGTGCCGAGCACACGGACGTGCTGGAGCACCCGAAGAC
>JBBDSM010000043.1:48234-50742 GCA_040904945.1 Gemmatimonadota bacterium | reverse complement strand
GGCACCCGTGCGCAGCATGGGTCCGGCCCACCAGACTTCTACCACGGGCTGCTAGAGGCGCACCAGCCCGTCGAAGTCGGGCCGAACCGAGAAGCCGACGCATTCGGGGTCGTCCACCCCTCTGGCGAACACCTCACGCATCGCCTCCGCCACTCCATCGGCCCGGTCCAGCGGGGCAAGAGCGATAAGCCCCGATCCTCCGCCGGAGATCGTCACCCCCCATGCTCCAGCCTCGTATCCGGCGGCCACCGCATGCTCCGCGTCTGGGATCAGCGGGAGACGATAGGGGACGTGCAACTCGTCCTGCATGCCGATGCGGATGAGCTCCGGATCGCCTTGGGCCAGGCCCTGGAGGAGGCCGACCAGACGTCCGAGCGAAGTCACAGCCTTCTCGTGCGGCACCGTGCGCGGAAGGGCGGCCCGAGCCTCGGCGGTGGAGAGAGGCGCGGCCGGCGCCGAATAGGCAAGGCCAATCGAATCGGCCAGGGGAAGGGCAAGGACGCGAGGGCCGTCCGCGGCGGAGACGATCGCGCGAAGCCCCCCGAACGCGCTCGGCCCGGCGTTGTCGCCGTGGCCCTCCCGCGCATAGGCAGCGCGGAAGCTCGCACCCCGGTCGATCTCCTTCCCGATCGCCGCCCGCGCCAGGTCGTGCCCGACGATCAGCGCAGCGGCGGAGGACCCGAAGCCACGGATGACCGGGATGGACGAGTGGAGGACGAGACGGCCCGACGGCGTCGCGCCCTGAGCTTCGAGCTCGCGCTGGAACGTCTCCGCGACGAGATCCGGCCCGGGGAAGTCGTCGAGGCGGACGAGTGTCCCCTCCCGCTCGACCGTGAGCGCCCCTGAAGCATCCGGCGTGAAGGTCGCCTCGAGATAGCGGTCGAGCGCGAGACCCACGGTGTCGAACCCGCTTCCGAGGTTCGACGTGGATCCGGGGATCCTCAGGCGTGCGGGCCGAAGCTCGGGTGCGCTCGTCACGCGGTGCCCCGGGCGCTGTCGAGCGCGCCGGCGAGGGCGCCGAGGCGAGGCTCGATATCGATCATGTGCTCGTCCTTGTCCATGGCCCTCGCCAATCCGGGCGGGAGCGAGACGTTCCGGCCGGTGGCTCGCTCCACGATGTCCGGGAACTTGGCGGGATGGGCGGTGCTCAGCACGACCATGGGCGTCTCGGAGCTGCGCCGCCCCGGCTCTGTCTCAGCCACATGGTAGGCCACCGCCGTATGGGGATCGAGCACGTAGCCCGTCCGCTCATACACGCTCCCGATGGTCCGCGCCGTGACCTCGTCGGAGACCGAGGCGGCACGGACGTCCTGACGAATGCGTTCGACGTCGCCTTCGTACATCCAGAGGATGCGCTCGAGGTTGCTCGGGTCTCCTACGTCCATGGCGTTCGACGCGGTGTGGACCGATGGACGCGGCTGATAGGCTCCTCCCTCCAGGAAATCGACGAACGCCCGGTTGACGTTCGTGGCGGCGAGGAATCCGGACGCGGGCATGCCGAACCGATGGGCGAGCAGGCCTGCGCACAGGTTGCCGAGATTGCCGCAGGGGACGATGAAAGTGGCTCGCCGCTCGGCCCAACCGAGAAGGCGGGCCGCGTGGAGGTAGTAGAACGCCTGCGGTAGGAGGCGACCGACGTTGATGGAGTTCGCGGATGTCCACCGGAAGCGCTCCGAGAGAGCCCGATCCATGAACGCCTCCTTTGCGAGGCGCTGGCAGTCGTCGAAGGTGCCGGAGACGGACAGCGCGGTCACGTTGCCGCCGAGCGTCGTCATCTGGCGTCGCTGTCGCTCACTCACCCCCTCCTTCGGGAAGAGAACGGCGACCCGGTAGCCTGGTACCCCGTGGAAGGCCGCGGCCACCGCACCCCCGGTGTCGCCGGACGTCGCGACGAGCACCGTGCGCTCGCCATCCCGTGGGAGGAGTCGGGCCATGAGGCGCGCCATGAAGCGCGCTCCCACATCCTTGAATGCGTGGGTTGGGCCGTGGAAGAGCTCGAGGACCCACAGGTCGGGCTCCACCTCGACCAGGGGGATCGGAAAGTCGAATGCTTCGTCGATCGAGGCTTCGAGCAGCGACCGGGCCACGCCGGGCATGAGCGTGGGTGCGGCCCACTGAGCAGTATCCGCAAAGGTAGGATCCGGCTCTCGCGGAGGTGGCGGGAAACTCCCGTCGTAGGTCGGGACGAAGAGCCCGCCATCGGGTGCGAGGCCTTGGGAGAGCGCGTCGGCGAGCGACGATCGGGCCCCCCGCCGGGTACTGATGAACGAGTTCATTCAGGAAATGTATGCTCGAGCCGGATACGGCATAGGGGCAAACGACAACGGCCGACACCCGAAAGGTGCCGGCCGTGAGCCGAGGTGAAGGGGGCCCGCCGGACTGCTACTTCTTCTTGGGCGCAGCCTTCTTCTTCGGTGCAGCCTTCTTCTTCGGCGCGGCCTTCTTGCCTACCGAGGGTCCGCTCTTCTTGGCCCCCGTCTTCTTCTTGGGCGCGGCCTTCTTCTTGGG
>JBBDSM010000043.1:16647-48134 GCA_040904945.1 Gemmatimonadota bacterium | reverse complement strand
AGGGTCCGCTCTTCTTGGCCCCCGTCTTCTTCTTGGGCGCGGCCTTCTTCTTGGGTGCAGCCTTCTTCTTCGGCGCGGCCTTCTTCTTCGGCGCGGCCTTCTTCTTGGGCGCAGCCTTCTTCTTCGGAGCCGCTTTCTTCTTGGGTGCGGCCTTCTTCGGTGCAGCCTTGGACCCCGGCGCCTTCTTCAGCGACGGGCGCTTCTTCGCGCCGGCTGCTTTCTTCTTGGAGGCGGCTTTCTTCTTCGGAGCCGCCTTGGCCTTGTTGGACTTCTTCTGGGTCGCCACGGAAATGCCTCCGACGCTGGGGACTGCAATGGAGATGCCTAGCTTACGCATTGGTATCTAAATGGTCACCCCCCGGGTGCGCAATAGCCCAAGACCCTCGGATACGAGATGTTGCATGTGGGTGGGCGGGGCATACGACATCTTGTGCCTTGCGGTCGGACGCTACTTTCGTTTCTTCGAGGCATGCTCAAAACCCACACTCCAGAGACGTTCAGAACCGCGTTGAAGCGCCGAGGTGCGACTCGCCTGGAACGGGTGACGTTCCGGCGAAATCGTTCCACCGTATGGTCTTTGACGCAGCGGGGAACGGCGCTGAACCTCCATGAGGCCTACCGGAATGCGCCCTCGCACATTCTGGATGCGTTCGCGGTTATCGTGCGAAGTGGCGGGGTCGGGACCACGGCTTCGCGCCATGCCGGGACGGTCGTGCTCGACTGGCCGGAACTCGGTCGATCTCTCGAGGAAGTGCGCTCCGCCCACCACCGCCGCCGCCGGAGAAGGCCACACAGGTGCTGCGGAACCGAGGAGCAGCGTGACTACCTGCGCTCGCTCTATGGGTATTTCAATCGCACCCGTTTCGACGGCATGCTCCCCGATGACATCCCCCTCCGACTCAGCAACCGGATGCGCTCGTCGCTGGGTCATATGATGCCCGGGCGGCACCGGAACGGGCATCGATACGTGGTCGAGATCGCGCTGAACGTCGACCTCCTGCTCTCCGGGAACGGCGCGGAGCGGGTCGACACCCTGTTGCATGAGATGGCCCACGCCGCCGACTACCTGATCTCCGGCGAGTGCGGGCACGGGACGTCGTGGCGGGCCTGGGCGCGATCCGTCGGCTGCCGGCCCACCACCCTCTACGACCGTCCGGTCCGGCGTCGGCGGAGCAGGAAAGCCGCGGTCACCCGGGTGCCACCGCTTCCGCCGGCCCTGAGAAAGGCGCGCTGGGTGGCTTGAGGACTCGCCTCTCCGCTCAGACCGGCCAGAGCCAGCCGAACGCGCCAGCGGTCAGGAGCGCATAGACGAGACCGTCGAACATCGACTTGAGCGTCGTCGACCACGCCTGTTTGTACCAGATGGAGCGCTGCATGAGCGCCACGGCGTAGCAGGAGAACGCGACTGTGCCCGTTACGCGGAAGACGTCGATGTACTCCGCTCCGGGCGAGAGCATGCGGCCGCCCAGGTAGGCTGCGAAGACGCCCACCAGAAGTGTGTAGCCGAACCACTGGGTGAGGCTCGCACCCATGTTGAAGACGGCCGATGGCTCGACGACCGTCATGAACGCGACCGGTCCACGCTCGACCTTGCCGCGGTACTCGTCGGACTTCATGGCTTCGGTCGACCCGGCGTGCGGAACCGCGTAGTCGCCAGGCGGAATGGACAGGTCGCGCACCGCGTTCAGGAATGCGTCCTCGTCGGGCAGCTTCTGAAAGTCGTTCTTGTGGTAGGGGAGCAGCATGTGGATGAGGGAGCTGGCGATGAAGACCAGCACGCCGCTCACCAGGATCGGCATCCAAAGCGAGAGGATCGTGACCATGGCTCAGCCTCCGGTGGCAGTAGGAGATGGGGCCACGCTAGGAGGCCGAGCCAGGCCTCGCAATACCGCTCCATAGGACGGGAAGACCAAGGAGCGCGACGACGAGAAGCGCCGAGAGTGCCAGGGAGAAGATAGGCGAGGCCAGCGACTGGATTGCCGCGAAGGAGCCGCCGACCCCTGCGAGGCCGACCCCGACCAGGAGTCCGACTCGCCGGTCCGCTTCCGAGCCGCCGGGCACCCGATCACCGAAGAGATGCCATGCGAGCATACCGCCCCCCGCGAGGCCGAGCACTGCGGCGGCCTCGTGCCCGAACCCGCCGGTGGCCAGCGCTGCGAGGCCCATGATTCCGGCGACGAGGAAGGCTCGAGCCACCTCCCGGCCCCCGTCGGTGATGGCGGTCACGAGCCAGAGGTACGACGCCCCGAGCAGGACGCCGATCAAGACGGCAGAGAGGCTATGCACGCCGATCACGACCCGGGATACCGCAATCACGCTCACCAGCCCGGCCGCGATGGCCAACGCCTTCCGTGATCTGCCGTAGGCGAAGGCCAGCCCTCCGTAGACGGCGACGGCGCCGACGGCATGCCCACTCGGCACGTCGTAGCTGTCCTCCGACGCGGCTTCTCGGTAGAGGTCGAAAAACACGCCCGACAGCCATTCCGGGTCGGTCGACGCGGCCGCGCCGGGCGGTCGCGAAGTCTCCAGCAGCAGCTTGAGCGCAAAGGTCAGCCCGATCGCTCCGATGCCCAGCGCCATGACGTACGCGACGGACTTACGATCGATGGGTCGCTCGAGCCCGGGCACCTTTCCGCCCCACAGGTACAGCGTCGACAGCAGCACCAGGATGAACCAGGCGTCCCCCAGCTGCGTCACGACGACGAAGAGCGGAGTCAAGAGGTTATCCGTCGGCGAGCACCCGGCGCGCGACGGCGGTCACGTTCGCGACGTCGAACCCGAATTTCTCGAACAGCACCTCGGCCGGAGCCGACGCGCCGAAGTGGTCGAGGCCGACGCATGCGCCTGCGTCCCCGACCCAGCGGGCCCAGCCGAACGTGCTTCCGGCCTCGATCGAGACGCGGGCGCGTACCGAAGGCGGCAGGACCTCGTCGCGGTACGCGCGGTCCTGCTCTCCGAAGAGATACCAACTCGGGAGGCTGACCACGCGCGTGGCCGTGCCGTCGGCCTCGAGCGCCTCGGCCGCTTCCAACGCCAGCCCGACCTCGGTGCCGCTCGCGATCAGGATCAGCTCCGGTGCCCCTTCGGCCGCCTCGCGAAGCACGTATCCGCCACGGCGCAGTCCCTCGGCCGACGCCAGACGGCCCGGCGCCGCTTCACGGTCCGAGCGGTCGAGGAGCGCCACCTTCTGCCGACTCAGCGCCAGGAAAGCGGGCCCGTCGCTCCGCTCCACCGCGACCCGCCACGCCATCTCGGTCTCGGCGGCGTCTGCGGGGCGAAGGTCCATGAGGTTCGGGATCACACGGAGAGAGCCGAGCTGCTCTACGGGCTGATGGGTCGGGCCGTCTTCGCCGAGCCCGATGGAGTCGTGCGAGTAGACGTAGACGACCGGCTGCCCCATGAGCCCGGCCAGCCGCACCGCGGGACGCATGTAGTCCGAGAAGATCAGGAAGGTGCCGGCGTAAGGCCGAACGCCGCCGTGGAGCGCCATCCCATTCATGATGGAGCCCATGGCGTGCTCGCGGACCCCGTAGTGCATCAGGCGCCCGCCCGGGGTTGCCGGGAGCAGGCTGTCCGCGCCCGCGATGTCTGTCTTGTTGGACCCACCGAGGTCCGCGGAGCCGCCGATGAGGTTCGGGATGCCCTTGGCGAGCCCCTGGATGACCTTCCCCGACCAACCACGGGTCGCGTCCGCCTTCTCGGGGCTCGACAGGTCGGGGACGTGCGCGTCCCAGCCCTCCGGCAGATCACCGGCCATCATGCGCAGGAACTCGGCCGCCAGGTCGGGATGAGCCGCCCGGTACGCTTCGAAGCGCTCCTCCCACCCGGCCTGTAGCTCGGCACCTCGCGGTCCGCAGGCCGCCCACTCTTTCCGGGCCTCGTCGGTAACGTGGAACGGCTCGAGCGAGGGGTAGCCGAGGTTCTTCTTGGTGGCCTCGATCTCGTCGGCGCCGAGGGGGGCGCCGTGGGCCGCGGCTGTTCCCGCCTTGCCAGGACTCCCGTACGCGATCGTGGTCTTGAGCACGATGAACGTCGGCCGCTCGGTCTCGGTGCGCGCAGCCTCGAGCGCCTTGCCGATGGCGGCGAGGTCGTTGCCGTCGTCGACCGTGACCACGTGCCAGCCGTACGCCTCGAACCGCTTCGCCTGGTCGGTAGACATCGAGAGGTCCGTGCTCCCCTCGATGGTGATCTCGTTGTCGTCCCAGATCCAGATCAGCTTTCCGAGACGCTGGTGCCCCGCAATGTCGGCCGCCTCGTGCGAGACGCCCTCCATGATGTCGCCGTCGGAGCAGAGCGCGTAGGTGTAGTGATCCACGATCTCGTGGCCCGGCCGATTGAAGCGGGTGGCGAGCCACCGCTCCGCCAGCGCGAATCCGACCGAGTTGGCCACGCCCTGTCCGAGGGGCCCCGTCGTGGTCTCCGCGCCGGGAATGTGCCCGTACTCCGGATGACCGGCGGTCGGCGATCCCCACTGACGGAAGTTGCGAATGTCCTCCTCGCTCACCTCGTATCCGCTGAGGTGCAGGAGCGAGTAGAGCAGCATGGACGCATGCCCCACCGACAGCACGAAGCGGTCGCGGTCGAGCCACTGCGGGTCGGCCGGGTTGTGCCTCAGATGGTTCCTGAAGATCTCGTACCCGACTGGCGCGAGCGCCATCGGGGTCCCGGGGTGTCCGGAGTTCGCCTTCTGGACCGCGTCCATGGAGAGGACACGAACCGCATCGATTGCCAACCGCTGTTTGTCGTTCATTGCACCACGAAGTTCACGAGACGTCCGTTAACATGGATCACCCGCCGCTCGGTCGTTCCTTCGAGGTGGCGTGCGACATTCTCATCTGCCCGCGCCGCGGCGATGACGTCGGCTTCCGCCGCGTCCTTCGCCACATCGATCGAACCGCGCAACTTTCCGTTCACCTGGATGGCCAGGGTCACGGTGTCCTCCACGAGCTTGGCCTCGTCCCAGCTCGGCCAGTTCGCACCGTCGAAGATGCTCCCCTCGTGTCCGAGCCGCTCCCAGAGCTCCTCGGCCATGTGCGGCGCGAACGGTGCGACCATGACCACCAGTGGCTCGACTTCGGCGCGCGCGGCCGTCCGTCCTCCGGAGCGAACCGTGTTCAGGCACTCCATGAGCGCGGCGATCGAGGTGTTGTATCCCAGTTCCGGGAGCTGCTCGGAGATCTGTTTGATGGTCTGGTGGACCTTCCGCTCGACGTCCGCGTCGGGCGCGGCGTCCGGGTCGGCGGAGATCACCGTGTCCCACAGACGATGCAGGAAGCCGTGCGGCCCCTGGATGCCCTCGGCGCGGTAGTCGCCCCCTTCCTCGAAAGGCCCGAGGAACATGAGGTAGGTACGGAACGTGTCTGCGCCGAACTCCTCGATGATCGGGTCCGGGACGATGACGTTCCCCTTGCTCTTCGACATCTTCGCGCCTTCGGCGATGATCAGGCCGTGGGCGCGGAACTTCGTGAACGGCTCTTCGAAGTCGATGTGGCCCAGGTCCTTCAGCACCATCGTGATGAACCGCGAGTACATCAGGTGGAGCACCGCGTGCTCGTTCCCGCCGATGTACGCGTCCACCGGGAGCCACGTCTTCGTGATCTCCGGGTCGAAGGGCCGGTCGTCCAAGTCCGTCGACGGGTAGCGCAGGAAGTACCAGCTCGAGTCGAGGAACGTGTCGGACACGTCGGTCTCGCGTCGGGCGTCGCCGCCACACGAAGGACAGGACGTCTCGTACCAGTCGGCCACGCGGGCCATGGGGCTCACGCCGGAGTCGTCCGGCTTGAAGTCCTCGACCCGCGGCAAGACGACGGGGAGCTGATCCTCCGGTACCGGCACGGCGCCGCACGAAGGGCAGTGCACGATGGGGATGGGTGGGCCCCAGTAGCGCTGCCGTGAGATGCACCAGTCGTGGAGGCGGTACTGAACGCGTGCCTCACCCCATCCTTGCTTCGCGGCCCAGTCCGTCACGGCACGCACCGACTCGGTCACGTCCGTGCCGTCGAACGCCCCCGAGTTGACCAGGCGGCCGGGGCCGACGTAGGCCTCTTCGAGGGGCGTGTCGGCATTGTCGTCCGGGCCGGCCACCACCCGCACGATCGGCAGATCGAAGCTCTCGGCGAACTCGAAGTCGCGCTCGTCATGACCGGGCACGGCCATGATGGCGCCCGTTCCGTAATCCATGAGCACGTAGTCGGCAATCCAGACGGGGATCGCGCGTCCGGTAGCCGGATTCCGGCAGTATCCGCCCGTGAAGACACCCGTCTTGGTGCGGTCGGCCTTCTGACGGGCGACCAGGTCCTTCTTCTGCGCCTGCTCACGGTACCGGGCCACCGCCTCGGCCTGCTCCGGCCGCGTCACGGTGTCGACCAGGGGGTGCTCCGGCGACAGCACCATGTAGGTGGCGCCGAACACGGTATCCGGCCGGGTGGTGTACACCTCGACCTGACCGTTCGTGTTGGTGCCCGTGTCATCGAGGATGGGGAAATGGAGCTGGGCCCCCTCGCTCCGGCCGATCCAGTTCGATTGGGCCTTCCTGGTCGTCTCCGACCAGTCGATTGTCTCCAGGTTGTCGAGAAGCCGTTGCGCGTAGCTGGTGATCTTGAAGAACCACTGGGCGATGCGGCGCTGCTCGACCGGCGTGCCGCACCGCTCGCACTCGCCGCCCACGACCTGCTCGTTGGCGAGCACGGTCATGCACGACGGACACCAGTTGACCGGGGCTTCCTTGCGCTCGGCGAGCCCCGCCTCGAAGAGCTTCAGGAAGATCCACTGCGTCCACTTGTAGTAGGACGGGTCGGTGGTATCGACTGTGTGCGTCCAGTCGAACATCCCGCCGGTGCGGCGGAGCTGACGGGTGAAGTTCCGCACGTTCGACGGGATGAGGTCCATCGGATGCGTGCCCTGCTTCAAGGCGAAGTTCTCCGAGTGGATGCCGAAGGCGTCGAAGCCGATGGGCTCGAAGACCCGCTGTCCGAGCAGGCGCTGGTAGCGCCCGTGCACGTCTGCCCCCGTGAACGCGTAGATGTTGCCCACGTGAAGCCCCTCGGCGGAGGGGTAGGGGAACATCATGAGGTTGTAGAAGGGGCGCTCGGCGGAGCGGAACTCATCCACGGTGAAGGCGTTCGTGCCGCGCTCTTCCCATAGGCGCTGCCACTTCTCTTCGATGGCGGACGGCTGGTAACCGTCCCGTTCCTGGTTGGACATGGCTCGTTCGGCGGCGGGGCTCACGCAAAGAACCGCTAAGCTACATGGCCGGGGCGGGTGACCCAAGTGTGACCCGGCGCCGGTCCGGCCGGTCGCCGCCGACCAGGCCTTATCGGCACCGAACTTGCCTCTCCGGGTAGACCTGCTGCCTCGCGACCTTCCGCCTCCGTCCCCCCGCCGATGTCAGACAAGAAGAAGATCTCCGGGGCGAGCCTCCGGCACGCCTTCGAGGAGATCATCTGGCCGCGTAGGAAGCTCATCTTCCTCGGCCTCGTCCTCATCCTGCTGAACCGGCTGAGCGGACTGGTGTTGCCTGCGTCGACCAAGTACCTGGTCGACGACGTCATCGCTGGCGGAAACGGCGACCTCCTTTACCAACTCCTCGGGCTCGTGGGGCTGGCCATCGCCGTCCAGTCGGCGACGTCGTATGCGCTCACCATGCTGCTCAGCGTCGAGGCGCAGCACCTGATCGCGAACCTTCGGGCGGAGGTCCAGCAGCACGTGCTGAGGCTCCCGGTGCGCGTCTTCGACAACACGAAGTCCGGCGAGCTCGTCTCGCGCATCATGGACGACGTGGAGGGGGTCCGGAATCTGGTGGGCACCGGGCTCGTTCAGCTCGTGGGAGGCTCCGTGACCGCCGTGGTCGCGATGGTCTTCCTGGTCCGGATCGACCCGGTGATGACGGGACTGGCCATCTTTCCGCTCATCGCGTTCGGCTGGGTGTCCTCGAAGGCGTTCAGCACGCTCCGCCCGGCGTTTCGGGAGCGCGGACAGATCCGGGCGGAAGTGACCGGTCGGCTCACCGAGGCCCTCGGCGGCATCCGGGTCATCAAGGGCTTCCATGCGCTCGAGAAGGAAGCCGAGATCTTCTACGAGGGCGTGCTGCGCATCTTCGACAACGTGAAGACGACGTTGAAGACGTCCAGCATGGTGACGAGCCTCGGGACGTTCTTCATGGGGCTCGCCAGCGTGCTCATCATGGGATACGGCGGTCGCCTGGTCCTCATGGATCAGCTCACCCTCGGCGAGCTGTTCAGCTTCACGCTCTTCCTCGGTTTCCTGATCGCACCGGTGCTCCAGATCTCGAACATCGGGACGCAGATGACCGAGGCGTTCGCCGGCTTGGACCGGACGTCGGAGCTGCTCGGGTGGCCACAGGAGGACGACGATCCGCTACGCACCGAGACCATGCCGCGCATCGAGGGACACCTCCGTTTCGAGGACGTGCACTTCTCGTACGAAGCGGACAAGCCGGTGCTGCACGGGATCTCGTTCGAGGCCGATCCGGGGTCGGTGGTGGCGCTGGTGGGAAGCTCTGGCTCCGGCAAGTCGACCATCGCGGGGCTGGCGGCGTCCTTCCTCGAGCCCGCCGACGGACGGGTGCTCGTCGACGGGATGGACCTCCGGCGGGTGAACCTGGCGTCGTACCGGGCGCAGCTCGGGCTCGTGTTCCAGGACGACTTCCTGTTCGACGGGACCATCCGGGAGAACCTCCGCTTCGCGAGGCCCACCGCGTCCGATGCAGACGTCGAGGACGCGGCGCGCATGGCGTACGTCACCGAGTTCACGGATCGTTTTCCGAACGGGCTCGATACCCTCATCGGCGAGCGCGGCGTGAAGCTCTCTGGCGGACAGCGGCAGCGCGTGACCATCGCACGGGCGATCCTGGCCGACCCGCGCATCCTCCTTCTCGACGAGGCGACGTCGAGCCTCGACACCGAGAGCGAGGCGCTCATCCAGAAGAGCCTGAGCGAGCTGCTCAAGGGGCGCACGACGCTCGTGATCGCGCACAGGCTGTCGACCATCCAGCGGGCCGATCTGATCCTGGTCGTCGAGGATGGCCGGATCGTGGAGTGGGGCCGGCACGACGAGCTCATCGGACGGCGAGGCCGATATCACGAGCTCTACACGGTGCAGGCGCGGATCTGATCAGGCTTCGATCTCGACCTCGACGGGCACCGCGTTGCGCAGCATGTCCATGACTGGAGATGTCTTCTGCGTGTACGCACAGAGCTCTTCGAGGGTCTCACGCGGCGCGTCGGCCTTGATGCGCGCGCGCACCCGAATGTTGTCGTACCCGGGTCGCACCTCCTCGTTGAGCCCAAGGAACCCTTGCAGGTCCAGCTCGCCGGTCATCTCGAGCTCCAGGGCGTCGAGCGTGATGTCCTTCGCGGCCGCGTTGTAGGCGTACCCCACCGCCAGGCAGGACGCCAGGGCGTGGAGCACGGTCTCGACAGCGTTGGGTGCCTGGTTCGAGCCCAGCAGCACCGGTGGCTCGTCGCCTTCCAGGACGAAAGGTTCCTCCCGGGAGTCGTCCTCCTGGCCGGCGCCGTAGAACCGTTGGATCGTCGTGCGGGCCTGGGCGCCCTCGAGCCACTCCGTACGCGCACGGAACTCGAAGCGAGCCAGGTCGGGATCGTCCTCGATAGCTGAGATCGTCTCGGTGAGCTGATCGACGTCGACGCCGTTCAGAGCGGTGGTCGTGTCGTTCGACATGATTTCCTGCCCTTGCGTTGTGGTGTGATGGGTTGTGGTTCTGATCCTGTTCAGGGTTTGGTGAGGGACCCGGCCTGTCACGACGGAGCGTTCCGTCGTGCTCTGAAATTGATGCCGAGCGTCCCGAACTGCGCCGCGCTGGACTGCTGGGGGGCGCCGGTGAAGACGTCCTTCTTCCAGGTGATCTCGAAGTCGGTGAATCCGTTGGCCACGACCGTGGCCTGGAGCTCTTCCTCGAGAAGAGCTCCCGCGATTCAGCCGGTCCAGAGCTCGATCTTGCGCTTCGCTCCCTCGCCGACCGGCTTGCTCACCATGATGTCGGCGATCTGTAGCCGGCCTCCGGGCCGGAGCACGCGCGCCATCTCCTGGAGCGCGGCGGCCTTGTCGGGCATGAGATTGAGGACGCCGTTGGATATGACGACGTCCGCCCATCCGTCCTCGACGGGTAGCTCTTCGCCGTAGCCCTTCCGGAACTCCACGTTCTCGAGATCCATCGCGTCGGCCGATCCCTGGGCCTTCTCGAGCATGGCGGGGGTCATGTCGACGCCGACGGTGTGGCCCGACGGTCCGACCATTCTGGCCGCGATGAGCGAGTCGATGCCGGCCCCGCATCCGATGTCGACCACGCGCTCTCCGGGACGGAGGGGGCCGAGGCTGAACGGGTTGCCGGTTCCCGCGAATGATTCGACGGCCTGCTTCGGTAGCCCTTGTAGCCAGGCGTCCTCGTACTCAAGGATGCGGGCCAGGGGTCGGCCGGTGTGGAAGTGGAAGCCCTGGTCGGGCGAGCGCGCCACCGTCTCGTACTCCTCCTGGATCGCGCAGCGGAGCGTCTCGAGGTCGACGTCCGGTACCGCGGCGGAGGTGGGTGTCGTGGGGGACGCTTCCTCCGGTGTGGGATTGCTCATGGCTCCTCCATGTGCTTGGGGTGCCCGTGATGCGGCTCGTCGCCGCTCTCCCTTATCCTATGGGGTCCTCCCCCTGCTTCGATAGTGTGAATCCCCGAACTCGCGACCTGCCATGGGTTCGCTTGGCTCAACGCTCGGTGGGCGCAATCCCGCCCGTCGGCAGCAGCTCGAAGGGATCATCCACGGTCTCGACGCCCGCTTTCAGGTCCGCGAGCACCTGCACGAGATCCCCGTCCCGCGCCTCCAGGTAGGCGGCGAAGTCCGGCAGCCGGTTGTAGTAGCGCATACGCGCCAGCAGCGTGGCGTTGTTCAGCGGCGTGTCGCGGAAGCCCTGGAACGTGAACTGCTCGAACGTGGGCTGAACCTCTTCGTCGAACCGTCGGAGTGCGTCCCGGAACACGGTCTGGCGCCGCTCGAGCTTGGCCGCGGCGATGTAGTCCGGGTTCTCGTAGATGGCTTCGAGCTCCTCGACGAGCCCGTCGATGAAGACACCGAATCGCTGGTAATCCCGCCACCTGGCCTGTGCCCGCTGGCAGCGCACGGTGTCGGGCCCGCCCCCTTCGCGCGTGCAGAAGAAGCGAATGGCGGCGGTGCGACCGACGAAGGTGGCGAAGCTCTCGTTGAAGCCGACGTGGCCGGACACGAACAAATGCTGGTGCGAGAGCTCGTGCAGGACGGTCTCGACGACCTCGACGTCGTCGGCCCGGAGCATGGACGAGAGCAGGGGGTCGTTGAACCAGCCGAGGGTGCTGAACGCCGCCGTGGGGCGGACGTAGGTGTCCCAACCCTCTTCACGGAGCTTTTCCTGCTCCCGGAAGGCGTCGGCCTCGTCGAAGAAGCCCTTGTAGGGGACCCGCCCCACGACCGGGAACCACCACGTCTTCGACCGCAGCCGGTCCGGATAGGCGGCCGACAGAACGAGCGCGAGGGTGTCGCTCTCGAGCTCGGTGTACATGGTGTACGACTCGCCTGCGTCGATCCCCAACTCCTCGGCCGCGAAACGCCGGGCCTCGAGCACGTACGCCAGCTTGCCCCGGGTCGCCGCGTCGGTCGAGCTGTCGTTCAGCACCCGATGGATCGGCTGGCGAGCCCGCAGGATGCGCATCTCCGCCAAGCCGGCCTTCACGACATAGACCGGGGAGCAGGCGGCGCAGCTGGCCACGAGCGCCAAGCCACCGAGCGCGAGGATCAGTCGTCGGCGCATGGCTATTCCAGGTAAGCGCGCTCGTCCGGGTCGACCGCCACCCGGAGCTCGACCAGGTCCGCCTCGGGCGCGACCTCGTCCGGAAGGGCATCGGCCGCCGCCCTCAGCGCTTCGCGGGCGTCAGCGCCCTCCACCCTGTAGGTGTGGTAGCGCTGGCGCCGGCCGCCGTACCGTACCGTGATATCGAAGTGCATGCCGGAATCTACCGAGACCCCGGCGCTGTACCTATCCTCCGGGCCATGAGCTCCGTCCCCATCGCCTACCGCCTCGCCGTCACGGCCGCGCGCGCCGCCGCACCCGTCCTCGCTCGCTCCGACTCCAAGCTCGGCCGGGGGATGGCGGGCCGGAGGGATGCGCACGAAGTGCTCCAGAGTTGGGCCGAGGAGCGGCGGGTGCCGGAGAGGCCCCTCGCCTGGTTCCACGCTCCGAGCGTCGGAGAAGGCCTCCAGGCGCAGGCGGTCATGCGGGCCCTGAAGGACGTCGTGCCGGAGCTCCAGACGGCCTACACCTACTTCTCCCCGTCGGCCGAGTCGCTCGGCGAGCGGTTCGGAGCCGACGTCGCCGGTTATCTGCCTTGGGATCAGGGCTCCCTCGTGGGGTCGGTGCTGGACGCGCTCCGGCCCAGTGTGCTGGTCTTCACCAAGACGGAAGTGTGGCCGGTGCTGGTCGAGGAGGCGCGCGCGCGACGGATTCCGGTCGTGCTCGTCGCGGCCACGGTTCCGTCGGATGCGGGGCGGTTGAAGTGGCCGGCGCGCACGGTGATGCGTGGGACGTGGAGGGCGCTCTCGGCCGGGCTCGCGTGCTCGGAAGCGGACGCGGAGCGGCTGGCGGAGCTCGGAATGTCTCCGGACCGCATCGAGGTCACGGGCGATCCCGGGATCGATTCGGCGGCCGAGCGAGCGGGGGGCGCGGACCCTGATGCTCCCTATCTGGCGCCCTTCTTCGCGGATCCACGACTGACCGTCGTCGCAGGCTCGACCTGGCCCGCGGACGAAGAGGTGCTGATTCCGGCGTTGTCTGCGCTCCGCGACCACGTGCCGGGCCTCCGGGTCATCCTCGCACCGCACGAGCCCGGCGAGGACCGCGTCGGCGCGCTTCTGGGATCGTTCATCGAGCGCGGCTGGCATCCGAGCACGCTGGCTCACATCGAGGAGGATGGCGTGGTCGGCGATGTGAACGCGATCGTCGTCGAACGCGTGGGCGTGCTGGCCCAACTCTACACGGCAGCGACGGTCGCTTTCGTCGGTGGGGGCTTCCATGACGCGGGACTCCACTCCGTGCTGGAGCCGGCCGCCGCCGGCGTGCCGATCGTCTTCGGGCCCCGACACGCGAACGCCCGTGCGGCCTCGGACCTGGCGGCGTCGGGCGGGGCGGTCGTCGTCTCCGACGCGAGCGAGGCCGCGCACGCGTTGTTGGAGTGGCTCACCGGCGGGGAGAAAAGAGAGTACGCCGGTGGGCGGGCACGTGGGTATATTGAAGGGCACCTCGGCGCCGCCGATCGCACGGCCCGCGCCCTCGCCTCGCTGATGAGCCCCTCGGAGTACCGATGACCGACGCGCACGACATTGCGGAAATCACCCCGCTCGAGCTGAATGACCGCCTCGAGGCGGGTGACGTGCCCGTGCTCGTGGATGTCCGCGAGCATTTCGAGCGGGACATCGCGGACCTGCCGGATCATGGGCAGCTCCGGATCCCGACGGGGGAGTTCATGCAGCGCATGTCCGAGATCGACCCCGAAGACGAGGTCGTGCTCTACTGCCGCTCCGGTGGACGCAGCGAGTGGGCCGCGAAGCTGCTCGCCCAAAAGGGGTACGGGAAAGTTCTGAACCTGACGGGCGGTGTGCTCGGATGGCGGAGCGAAGTCGATCCCTCCCTGCGCGCCTACTGACGAGCGAGTCATGACCCGTCCTCCCAGGGTTCGAGCGCTCTCCGTCGCGCTGCTGTTGGGCGTCCTCGCGTGCGAAGCGGGCCCGCCCGCCTTCGACGATCCGCCCGCCGATCCCGGCCCGTCGTCCGGTGCCGCCGTGGATGGCGAGCTGATGTCGGGGAAGGATACGGACTCCGACAACGACGTGACGCCGATCGACACGTCCGTTCCCGTGGCGTCGGAAGGCGATGGCGGGGTGGTGGAGCCTGATTCCGCCGTGACGCCTCCGTCCCCTCGTCCCGCGAACACGTCGGCGATCGACTACCAAGCTGCGGAGCCTGCCGGCCCCCGGGTCGAGCAGGACGATTGGGGTACCGAGCGCTTCCCTTATCCCGACGCGGTGCGCGGCGTCTACCTGAACGCGTGGGCCTCCGGGTCGTCCAGGCGCATGGAGGCGCTGCTCGAGTTCGCCCGCCGTACCGAGATCAACACGTTCGTCATCGATATCAAAGACGCCACCGGGTTCCTCAGCCACCGGACGCAGATTCCACTCGCGCACGAGATCGGCGCCACCGAGGAAGTCCGCATCCGTGATCTCCCGGGGCTCCTGGCCCGGCTCGAGGAGGAAGGGATCTACCCGATCGCGCGCATCGTGATCGTGAAGGACCCGCTCCTCATCGCGGCGCGTCCCGATCTCGCCGTGCAGGACACGGCCGGAGGAGTTTGGGCCGACAGCAAGGAGATCATCTGGCTGAACCCGTTCCACCGCGACGTGTGGGCATACCATCTGGACATCGCGAAGGAAGTGGCCGCGATGGGCTTCCCGGAGATCCAATGGGACTACGTGCGCTTCCCGGACGCCCCGCGCGCGGACCTGGAGCGGGCCGTCTTCGAAGGCTCCGACGGCCGCACCAAGGCCCAGGGGATCCGGTCGTTCCTGAATTACGCTCGCGAGGAATTGGCCGAGGTCGGGGTGATGTCGACGGCGGACGTATTTGGCGTCACGACCTCGTCGGCGCGTGATGTCGGCATCGGACAGGTATGGGAGGCGTTCATCGACGTGGTCGACGCGGCGCTGCCCATGGTCTATCCCAGCCACTACTGGCAGGGGAGCTTCGGGATCCAGAAGCCGAATGCGTATCCGTACGAGATCGTCTACCGCGCGATGCGTGACGCTTCGAGACGCTCGGCGGCCGTCGAGGGAGCGGGCGTGACCCGTCCGTATCTGCAGGACTTCACGCTGGGCGCGCCCCGGTACGAAGCCCCCGAGGTGCGCGCGCAGATCGAGGCGACGTACGACGCGGGCATCCGCGAATGGGTGATGTGGAATCCCGGCAGCCGCTACACGGAGGGTGCGTACGCGCCCGAGGGCGGATGGCCGGCGGACGCGGAGCCGCTCATGCGTGTGGCCGGCGGCGTGTACCCGGTGTCGCGGCGACATGTCGTGATCGACTCCGTGCGCGCCGCAGAGGCCGAAGCGGAGGCCAGGGCCGAGGCGCTGCGCGACTCGTTGAACGCGCTTCCGGTGGATACGGTGGAGGTGGTGCCCGACACGCTGAGCCAGCCGGACATGACCGGTGCCCCCGTGCCGGATACGACGGCCGGTCCCCTGCCGGATACCCTGCGGGCTCCGAGCCCGTAGCCTCTCCAGTGCGGTTGGCCGTTTCGCTCGGCCCGCTACTCCGACACCAGCGCCTCCCTGGGCGCGATCCGGGTCGCTTTGGCCGCGGGAGCCCAGGTCGCCGCAAGCGCAGCCACCGCCAGGACGAGGACGGGCGCCACGAAGTGCACGGGATGCGTCGCCTCCACGCCGTAGAGCAGGGTCTGTAGGAAGCGAGAGAGCCCGAGGCTCAGCGCGATCCCCACGATGATTCCGACGGCGGCGAGGCGCAGTCCCTGACCCAGGATGAGGCGGGCTACGCGCTCCGGTCGGGCGCCGAGTGCGATCCGGACGCCGATCTCGCGGGTGCGCCGTTCCACCGAGAAGAGCACCAGCCCGTAGATCCCCAGGAGCGCGAGCACCAAAGCGACACCCGCGAACGACCCCACGATCAGGAGGTTGAAGCCGTACCCGGCCACGCTCTCCTCGAAGCGATCGCCCAGCGACTCGACCGAGGGGACCGGTAGGCCGGGGTCGACGCTCCAGACGGCCTCACGGAGCGCGCGCTCGGTCGGCGCCGGCACGTCCGGGCGGAAGCGGACGACCAGGTTCACCCAGGGCATCACGCCCGGGTCAGGAATGAAGAACACAGGCGGCGGGGCGCCCTCGAGCGCGCGGTCCTCGACGTCGCGGACGACGCCGACGACGCGTCGGTAGTTCCGGCCGTCCCACCCCATGGCGACACGTTCGCCGACCGCGGTTCGCGGATCGTCGAAGAGGAGGCGGGCCATGGCTTCCGTGAGCACGACCACGGGCTCTCCGGCCTCCTCGTAGTCGGAACCCTCCATCGTGCGGCCCGCGAGTGGCGAAAGTGCGGCCGCGTCGAAGAACCCGGGCGACACGGCGCGCCACCGCACGAACGGTGCGGTTCCCGGCTCGGTCGGCCGTCCTTCCACGTTGACGGCGACCATGGTGTTCATGCCGGAGAACGGGAGCACATTGGTGCTTCCGGCTGCCGAGACGGCCGGGATCCCCGCGACGGCGGCCACGATGGCGTCTCGTGTGGTCCGACGCTCCGCCGGGGTGTAGCGATCGCCGGACATCATGAGCGGCACCACCACGGCGCGCTCGGTGGGCAACCCGGGATCGACCTGCTGGAGGGCCAGGAAGCTGCGCCCGAGCGCACCCGCACCGATGAGCAATGTGAGCGAGAGAGCGACCTGTCCGGCGACCAGGGCGCCGCGCAAGCGGTCCCCGCTGCCGCCCGTCGTGCGCGTGCCGTCACGCGCCGAGAGGGCATCGCGCAGGACGTGGAGCACGGGCGCCAGGCCGAAGATGACCGCCGCTGAAAGGGCCACGCCCGCCGCGAACAGGACCACGGTGCCGCTCACCGCCGCCGCGTCGAGACGCGGGGTGTCTGGTGGGCTGAGGGCCTGGAGCACGGGAAGGAACAGGTAGGCGCAGACGAGACCGAGCGCGGCACCGATGCCGGCCAGAAGGACGCTCTCGGTCAGGAGCTGCTGGACGAGGCGCCACCGGCCGGCGCCGAGGGTCGCGCGCAGCGCCATTTCCCGGCCGCGTGCCGAAGCCCGGGCCAGCAGGAGGTTCGAGACCGAGGCGCAGGCCATGAGCAGGAGGAGCGCCACGGCCCCGAGCAGCACGTGTCCGGCCTGGCGACGCTCCGGACCGACCCACGCCTCCTTGAGCGGCACGAGCTGGGCACTCCAACCCTCGTTGGTGGCCGGATACTCGCGACCCAGCGCTTCGGCCTCGGCCTGGATCTCTCGCTCGGCGCCAGCGAGCCCCGTGCCGTCGGCCAGGCGCCCCAGCACCGTGTAGTCGTGGTTGTCTCGGGAGTCGAAGGCCAGGGCTAGCGGGGTCCAGACGTCGACGCCCTCGACCGGCTCCCAGCCGTCGGGCATCACGCCCGCAATCTCGTGGGACACGTCGTCGAGCAGCAGCGTGGAGCCCGTCACGTCGGCGGCGTCGCCGTACCGCTCCATCCAGAAGTCGTGGGAGAGCACGACGACCGGCGCTGGCGTCGCGCCGGACTCCGCCTCGGCGAACGTCCGGCCCCGTACGGGCGTACCACCGAAGAGCGCGAAGAAGTCCCCCGTCACCATGCCCGACACGACCTGCACGGCCTGCCCGTCCAAGGACGTCGCGTAGTCCGCTCGGCTGAAGGCCGACAAGCGGTCGACACCCTCCAGGCGCTCGCGGAAGTCCCTGTAGTTCAGGTCCGAGACCGTGAACGGGACTCCGGTCGGCGAGATCTCGTTCACGAGGACCAAGCGCTCGGCGTTCGCATAGGGAAGGGGATCGAGCACGACCGCCTTCACCAGAGCGAAGATGGAAGCCGACGCGCCGATGCCGAGCCCCAGGGTGAGCGTGGCGGCCAGGGCGAAGCCCGGACTCCGCCGGAGCTGGCGGAGCGCGAAGCCGACGTCGGCCACGACGCGGTCCAGGAGCCGTCCGACCGGGGAACGCCGCGCGTCGTGGATGCGCGAGATCTCCCGCCCGATCGCCTCGGCGTCGCCGAACGCCGTTTCGGCTATGCGGCGGGCTTGGTTCGGCTCCACACCCTCCGCGACGAGCCGGTCGGCCCGCTCCTCGATGTGGTGCCGGAGCTCGTCCTCGATACGGGGATCCCGGAAGGTCATGCGCCGGCTCCCCTTTCCGGAGCCAGCCGTCCGACAGCGGTCACATACCGTGCCCAGCGGTCCTCTTCTTCGCCGAGGGCCGCCCGACCATCTGTGGTGAGCGCGTAGTACCGGGCGCGGCGCCCCTTCTCGGACACGCCCCACCGGGACTCGAGCCAGCCCCGCTTCTCCATACGATGGAGGGCCGGGTAGAGGGCCCCCTCCTCCACCTGGAGCTCCTGCTGCGTCGCTCGGTGGATGTGGTCGAGGATCTCGAAACCGTGCAGCTCCTCATGGCCGGCGAGGGTGCGCAGCGCGAGGAACTCGAGGGTTCCCTTCAATACGGCGAGGCTTTCGTCGGGCATGAGGTCTCGTGGGCTCGGTGGTCGCTGACCTAAGACTGTTAGGTCAACCGCGTGCCCCAAGATGTTGACCTAAGAAAGTTAGGTCAAGCCAGTGGTCGCGTTGGTCGAGCGCTACGCCGCCTCTACCGACACGAACTGGAGCTCGTGGAGGCGCGCATAGAGCCCGCCATGCTCCAGGAGTTCGTCATGCGTTCCACGCTCGCGGAGCTCACCGTGATGGAAGACAAGGATCCGGTCTGCGTTCTTCACCGTGGAGAGGCGGTGGGCGATGACCAACGAGGTGCGTCCGCTGAGCAGCTCGTCGGTCGCCGTCTCGATCTGCGCCTCGAGCTCCGAGTCGACCGAGCTGGTCGCCTCGTCGAGCACCAGGATCTCGGGGTCGTACGCGAGCGCCCGGGCGAAGCTCACCAGCTGGCGCTCCCCGACCGAGAGGGTCGAGCCGCGCTCGCCGAGCCGCTGCCGGTAGCCCTCGTCGAGCCTCTCGATGAACGCTCCGGCCCCCACGCGCTCGGCGGCCGCCTCGACCTCTTCGTCGCGGATCTCGGCGTCCCCGAGCCGGATGTTGTAGCCCACGTCCTCGCTGAAGAGGAAGACGTCCTGGAGCACCAGGCCGATCCGGGCGCGCAGCGTGTCGACGCGCAACCGGTCGATCGGCACGCCGTCGAGGAGGATCCGGCCGCGGTCCACATCGTAGAAGCGCATCAGCAGGTTGATGAGCGTCGTCTTGCCCGCGCCCGTGTGCCCCACGATCGCGACCTTCTCGCCGGGCTCCACTACGAAGCTCACGCCCTTCAGCACCCAGTCGGGCTCGCCTTCCTCGGTCTTGCCGTACGCGAACCACACGTCCTCGAACTCGATGCGGCCACGCGCGTCGGCCGGGAAGTCGAGCGGCTCTCGCGGATCGACGATGTCGATCTCCTCGTCGAGCAGCTTGAACACGCGCTCCGACGACGCCATCGCGCTCTGGAGCAGGTTGTACTTCTCGGAGAGGTCCTGGATGGGACGGAAGAAGCGCCGCGCGTATTGCAGGAAAGCCGCCACCACGCCGATGGTGACGACGCCGTCCATGACGCGGAGCCCACCGTACCAGATGGTCAGCGCCAGTGCCAACGCCGTGAAGAACTCGATGACCGGGAAGAAGAGCGCGTAGTACGTGATCGACTTGAGGTGCGCCTCGAGATGATCTTCGTTGAGCGCCTCGTGCCGCTTCTGGTCCGCGTCCTCCCGGTTGAAGAGCTGGACGATGGTCATGCCCGTGATGCGCTCGTGGATGAACGCGTTCAGGCGCGCGAGCCGCACGCGGATGTCCCGGTACGCCTCGCGGATGCGTGCCCGGAAGAGGAAGGCCGCGATGAACACGAGCGGGAGCACGCTGAACGCGACCAGCGCCAGCTTCCAGTTCATGGACAGCATCGCGATCACGATGAACACCAGCGTGAACACGTCGCCGAATGCCGAGACCACGCCCGAGCTGAAGAGGGTGTTCAGCGTCTCGACGTCGTTCGTGATGCGTGTCATGAGCCGCCCGACCGGGTTCCGGTCGTAGTAGCGGAGGTCGGCGCGCTGGAGCTTCTCGAAGATCTTCGTGCGCAGGTCGTACATCACCGACTGGCCGATCCAGGTGGTGAGAATGTCCTGGGCGTACTCGAGGAAGAACGCGAGCACCGTCACGCCGATGAAGGCCGCGGCGAGGCGGCCCAGATAGCCGACGTCGGCCTGGGGGATGGCCACGTCGATGACGAGCTGCGTGATCCACGGCCCGACGATCTGCGCCGCCGAGGCCAGGGTCAGCACGAGCACGGCCACCGCGACCTGCCACCGATAAGGGCGGAGGTACCGCAGCAGCCGGCGCATCAGGCGGGCGTCGTACGCCTTCCCGAGCGCTTCTTCTTCCTGGAGGTGACCCGGGAGCGCCATGGCGGGGGCTACACCGGGGGTGGGGAGGGGTTTCGGGAGCCTCCCGTATCAGCCCCTCGACTGAGGGCGCGGGACGCCCTGGCCCGGTCGGGCGGCGCCTCCCGCCCTAGCCGACGAGGTCGTACACCCGAACGCGCTCGACGCCCAGCTCGTCCCGGTGGATGCCGAGAACCGAGCGGCCGGTCGCGTCCATCGGCGCGAATCCGTCGGGCAGCTCGACCTCGGCGACGATCCGTCCGTCGGCTTCGACGAGCGTCCAGCGCCCGCCGGCCATGGCTCCGCCCCGCAGGTGCGTTGCGTCGGTGGCGGGCTCGTAGTGCTTCAGCCAGATCCGTTCGTCGCGGTCGACCATGCTCGTTGCGATCACGGGCACCGGCTCCTCGGTGACACCCGGCGCGAGGTCTTCGATCCACTGGGTGCGATCCCGCGCCGCGAGCTCGGCACGTAGCACGCGCCACGCCGCGTCGAGGTCGAGCCGTGAGATCGAGACCCGGATCTGCCGGATGGTCCGCCCCTCGGCGTCCAGCACGTCCACGACCGGCTCGGTGCCATCGGTCACGTACACCGAGTCGCCGAGCAGCCACGCGTGCATGAAAGGCGAGAAAGGCACCACGGCTGTACCACCGGCCCTCCGGATGCCCGTCACGGTGTCCACCACCGCCACCAGCGACCCGTCCGACGCGTACCGGCCGATGACCATTCGGTCCGGCACGATCTCGGTGCCTCCGCGAGGCGACGGAACCAGCGACGCGACGGCCACGCCGCCGTCGGCGTAGGTGCCCAGCACGACTTCGGGCCACCCGCCCGCGGGCTCGATCGAGGTGGTGCCGAGGAGCGTGCCATCCCTCAGATACCGTGTCAGGCGGAGGGTCGAGACGTCGTATGCCAGGAGGGTGTCCGGTGGGAGAACGCTCAGGTGGTTGATGTCCCCGAACTCGCCGGGCCCCTCACCGGGTCCGCCCATCGAGACGACGTAGCGTCCCTCCGCGTCGTACACCCGGATTGTGCGACTCGAGAACTCCGACACCGCGAACGCGCCGTCAGGGAAGAGGCTCACGCCGGTGATCTGTGAGAAGAGATGCCGCGGGTCGCCGTCGACCTCTCCCACGCTGAGCGCCGGCTCCGGATTGGTGGTCCAGCGGTCAGGCTCCGCGGAGCTCTCGCGGTCCACGCCGTCGGCGCAGGCGGTCACGCTGGTGAGCAGAAGTCCCATGAAAAGGCGACGACGGGCGATGTGGCGAAGCCTGGGTCCGATTCGTGACACTGGATCTCCTCCTCAGTCGATGTCGAGACGACCCTCACCCATCAGCACGCAATCACCGCCGACGCGTACCAGGGCGACGGCGCCGTCGCGCTTCTCGATCTCCAGATCGATCAGGCTCGGCCGGCCCATCTCGAAGCCCTGCTCGATCCGCCACGAGAACGGTCCGTGGGGCTCCGGCTCGCGGACGCCCAGGAAGCCGCCGAGTGTCGACGCCGCCGATCCGGTGGCGGGGTCCTCGGTGATGCCGAGTCCCGGAGCGAACATGCGTGCCCGGAGCGAGGAGCCCGCGAGCTCCGGGTCGGGCGAGAGCAGGTAGAGGTGGGAGACGCCCGTGGGCGCGATCGAGCGCTCCCACCGTGACGTGTCGAGGCGGGCCCGGGCCAACGCGCTCCGGTCGCGGATCGGGATCACCAGAAACGGGACGCCGCACGACCATACCTCGGGCTTCCAACCCGGAACCCTGAGGTCGTCGACGCCCAGACCGAGCGCCTTCGCCAACTCGTCGGTGGCCGGGGGATCGGGGACCATCTCCGGAAGCCGCGGCACGTCGAAGCGCGCGTGATACGTCTGCCCGCCCCCACGCACGCGCACCGAGACCGGACCGACCCCGAGCTCCAGCACGAAGTCCGCCCCTTCCGGCCCCGTGAGGCCTAAAGCCCCGGCAGCGCCTTCCTGCCCCGCGGTGCCGTCCGGTCTCGTCACGACCATCCCTTCTGCCACGAGCACACACGCCGTTCCCACGGTCGGATGCCCGGCGAACGGGAGCTCCGAGGCCGGCGTGAAGATGCGGAGCCGGGCGGCGTGCTCCGGGTCATCGGGCGGAAGCACGAACACCGTCTCCGAGAGGTTCAACTCTCGGGCGATGACGGGCATGAGTTCGGGCGACACCTTCCCGCCCTCGGGAAAGACCGCGAGCTGGTTCCCGCCGAACGGTCGGTCCGTGAACACGTCCGCCAGCAGGTAGCGCGCGCCGCCGGTCACGCGGCCACCCTCACCAGGTAGGCGCCGCCGCCGACGTCCACCACCCACTCGTCGACCCGGTGGGCCAGCCACCCGGTCAACCCTTCTCGCACGACGTCCAGGAGCACCGGCGCGCCCGCGGAACGGGTGCCACGTCCCGTGATGATCCGCACCACCTGCCCGGGCGAGCGGACGACGTGCGTATCCAGGAAGCTCTCCAACCGCCGCTCCGCCGCGTCCGCGGTGAATCCGTGTAGATCGAGCTCGTCGACCACGATCTCCACGTGCAGCGTGCGGGGACCCTGGCCGGGTGGCCGTGACACGCGACGCTTACCCATCGGACGGCACCTTCAGCTCGGCGCGGGCATGCGGTGTCGCTCGATCCGCCAGGCCCAGATGACCACAACCAGGCCGACCAGAGCGGCGATTCCCGCGCGGCCGAGGCCGTCCCGGGGCGGAAAGCGCCTTGCGTAGAGAGCCACCGCGCCGGCGAATATCAGCCCTTCCAAGAGGAAGGTGCCTGGGATCGAGTTCCACAGCCCCAGCCCGACGAGCGGTCCACCGGGCCAGAGCGCCAGATCCGGTCGGTGCGTCACGAAGTCCAGCACCCAATGGCTTACCAAGACGCCTCCGATCACTACGGCCACCCTGTTGCTGCGGCCTAGCACCCGTGCGAGACCCCACGCGAGCACACCCCAAAGGAGCACCATCGCCAGGCTGTGACTCCACGGGTAGGCGTCGAACGACAACGGCGTGAAGGCGGTCGCGCCGGGCTCGATGGAAACCGACTCCGCGCCCGCCAACAGGAGAATCGGCCAGAGCAGATCGATACCGAACGAGGTGGCGACCAGCGCGCCGAGAGGCGCCTTCGGCTCGACGACCTTCGCCCCCAGTGCCACGCCAAGGTGTCCCGCGAACATCTTCACTCCTTCTGCTGATTCAAGCTGCGAGGTCTGTCCTATTCGCCCCGCGCATCATGATCTCGACGAGGGGGCGGAGCAAGCAGATCGAGACTCTTCCTCGCTGTTCTTCCAGCGATGTCACGAGTAGGTAATACATTTCGAGATGACCAATCCAGGAAATTTGACGATCCTCGCCTACGAAGACACCCCCCTCGGCCCTCTATGCCTCCGGCGGCGGAGGCTGCTGTCGAATCCGGACATCGTCGTAACGGAGGTGACGCTGGCTCACGAATTCCTGATGAGCAGTCACATCACCGTTTCCGAGCGCGCGCTCGCCGACCTCGGTCTGGGCATGCATGATGGCGAGGATCTTCGGGTGCTTGTGGGTGGTCTGGGCCTGGGATACACCGCGGAGGCGGTGCTCGCACACGAGCGGGTGAAGCACCTCGAGGTCATCGAATTCCTCCCACAGGTGCTCGGTTGGCTCGACGACGAGCTTTTTCCGCTGGCCTCGATGCTGAAAGGCGATGCCCGATTCGAGGCCGTGCACGGAGACGTGTACGAAATCCTCACGGGTCCGCCGGACGGCTCGTACGACCTGATTCTGGTGGACGTCGACCATGCGCCCGACGACATGCTCAGCGAGGCGAACTCCGGGTTCTACACGGAGCGTGGCCTGGAGAGGGCGCGCGCCCACCTGTCTCCGTCGGGCGTGCTGGGCGTCTGGTCGTATGCCGAGAGCTCTCCGTTCTCCGAAGCGCTGCGCAACGTCTTCGACGAGGTCATCGTGGAGCGCGTCACGTACCACAACGACCTGATTGACGACGAGATCACGGACTGGCTCTTCTTCGCTCGCTGAGGGGATGCCGATCCAGGGTCCGGTCGCTACCATTCGTCCTCGTTTCGGAACGAACCCTTCGACAGGACGAACACATGGCGGTGCTGGCGAGCCGGATCGCGAATCTGGGCACGGAGAACGCTTTCGAGGTCGGTAAGGACATCGCGCGGCTGGAGGCCCAGGGTAAGCGGATCATCAAGTTCAACCTCGGCCAACCCGATTTCCGCGCGCCCGAGCACCTGGACCGCGAGCTGATCCGGCAGCTGGAGGCGGGGAATAGCGGGTATGTGGATCCCGCGGGTATCCTGCCGCTCCGTCGCGCTATCGCGGATCATATGCGGAAGACCCGGGGCGTCGACGTCGATCCCTCCAGGGTCGTCGTCACGGCCGGCGCCAAGCCTCCCATCGGGCTGACCGTCCTCACGTACGTCGATCAGGGCGACGAGGTCATCTACCCGAGCCCCGGCTTCCCCATCTACGAGTCGTGGGTGCGGTTTCTCGGTGCCGTGCCGGTCCCGCTGCGACTCCGCGAGGAGCGTGATTTCGCGTTCACGCCGGAAGAGCTCGGTGATCTCATCACCCCGCGCACGAAGCTCGTCATCCTGAACTCCCCGTCGAATCCGACGGGTGGGGTGCTCAGCAAGGATGACCTCGAGGGCATCGCGCGCGTGATCCGGGAGAAGGGCTCGCCGGATCTGCGTCTCTACAGCGACGAGATCTACGAGCAGATCCTCTTCGACGGCGAGGAGCACCGGAGCCTGGTCAGCGAGGAGGGGATGCAGGAGCGCACCGTGGTCGCCAGTGGTCATTCCAAGGGGTTCGGGATGACCGGCTGGAGGCTCGGCTGGGCCGTCCTGCCGAACGCCGAGGAGGCCTCCGTGTTCTCGCGCTTCAACGTCAACACGATCTCCTGCGTGCCCCCGTTCATCCAGGAGGCCGGGCGCGAGGCTTATGAGAATCCCGAGACGGAGAAGTACGTCGCGCGTAACGTGCGCGCCTTTCAGGAGCGGCGCGATCGGGTCGTGCCGGGTCTGAACGAGATTCCGGGGATCACGTGTCGGACCCCGAAGGGAACGTTCTACGTCTTCCCGAATGTCGAAGGGTACTGCAAGGACATGGGGATCATGGACGCCTACGAGAGGCTTCCCGAGGAGGAGCGCGCCAGCACGTCACCGTCCACGTTGCTCCAGCACTTCCTGCTCTACCGCTACGGGATCGCCACGCTGGCCCGGCGCTCGTTCTGCAAGTTGGGCTCCGAAGGGGAGCACTACCTCCGCCTCTCCATCGCGAACAGCATGGAGGAGCTCGAGGCCGGCGTGGCGCGGATGGCCGAGGCCGCCGGCGACCGGGAGGGCTTCCTCGCCTTCATGGAGGAGGCGCCGCACCGGAAGTAGACGGGGCACGGAGGCGCACGAGCACCATGAAGATGCGCGCCTCCGGGTCGAATACCGTCGTTTCGTTGTACTCTGCGTCGGTCGTGTACGTCCCGGCCATCGACGATAGCCCCGGCGCGGGGGCCACCCGGAACCGGATCCGGTCGCTCGGCTGGTCCGGAAAACGGGCGTATTCGCGAGACTCGTCGTAGACGCTGTAGGAAAGCGTCGGCGGCCCGTAGCGTTCGGCCGCGGCCTCGAGGGTCGTGCCCGGCCCCACGCCGTCCGCCGTGCGCGCCAGCGGATGCGTGGTCGCGACCAGCTCGAGCGGCGTGTTCTCATCGACCGGCGTGCCGACCGGAAAGAGCAGGTGGTACAGCGTGTCCGGGCCTGCGACGACCGGCAGCGCCGTGACGTCGACCATGAACCGGTCCCTCGGGTCGCCGATGTCGGCGGTAGGAGCCAGGGTCGAGCGGAGTTGGCCCAGCGTCATCCCGACCGTCGCTCCTCCGATGCCGTCTGGGTCGATGGGCACGGGAGCGACCGAGGCGACCGGCCCCGGGGCATCGGGCGCCGAGCTGGGCGACGCGCCGTCCGTGGGTGAAAGAGAGAGCCACGCGAGGATCGCGCCTGCACCGAGCAGACATACCGGCGCCACGATCCGCAGGACCCGGTGGACGCTCAGCAGCGCTCCACCCCTTGCGGGCGGCTCCTTTCCGCGAGCTCGCCCGACCCGGGTCGAGACGACGACCACGATCTCGCCGAGCATCGCGAGCGCGGCCAGAGTGAACAGTCCGACGAACAGCGTGGGCGCGATCTCGCGAATGGTCATCGCCTCCTGTCCAGAGTGAACTCGAACAGGACCGGATCGGGCACGAGCCGTCGCCCGCCGGTCCGCTCGTAGAGGGTCAGGGCGGCGACGTTGTCGTCCTCCGGCCTCACTGCGTTGTCGAAGACGTCAGCGGCGACGTCGCTGAGCCGGTGCCCGGAACCGCTCGTCAGAAGCTCGATCTCGATGTCCCGCACGTCGCCTCCGTCTGGGTGGGGTGCCTCGTGCCGTACGATTCGCTGCGCCGCCCGCTGGCGCCAGGGCGATCGTCGCGGGAACGACTCTTGCTTAGTTTTCGTCACGATCTCCGACCATCGGTCCGGGCCGACTCGAGCCTCCCGCAGGAGTCATACATGCGTTACGTCGTCCTCGTGCTCGGTGTCGTCGCCGTTCTCGTCGGCGGGTACTCCCTGCTCGGCGGAAGCTTCTCCATGACCCGCCGGGAGACGGTACTCGACCTCGGCCCGGTGCAGGCGACCGCAGAGACGCAGGAACTCTTCGCGCTACCCCCGCTCGTCGCCGCGATCGTGCTGGTCCTCGGCCTTGGGGCCGTCGTGTACGGAGCCAGTAGGTCGTGACGCCGCTCCGTTTGATGGTCGCGCTCCAGCTGCCGGGGCTTCCGCAGGCCCAGGACACGTCGCAGGCTACCGACTCGCTGGGGTCGTCTCTCGACCGCATCGGAGAGCAGGTCTCAGCCACGGGTCGCCTGATCCTGGAAGGCGAGTGGAGTCTCGTCTGGGCGCGTTCGCTGGAAGGCCTCACGAATCTCGCGATCGGTCTCGTACCCAACGTTCTGTCCGCTCTGTTCGTGGGGGTCATCTTCTACGGGCTCTTCCGGCTCGTGATCGGCGTCTCGGGCAGCGTGCTCCATCGCAGCCAGGGCGTCGATGCCGGCCTCGAGACCATCAGCATGCGGACGCTTCGTGTCGTGGGGTGGAGCTTCATCCTCATCCTCGTGCTGTCCCAGCTCGGGATCAACGTCGCTGCGCTCATCGCCGGTCTCGGTATCGCGGGGCTGGCCCTCGGCTTCGCCGCCAAGGATTCGCTGGAGAACTTCATCGCCGGCGTGACCATCCTGCTCGACCGCCCGTTCAGCGTCGGAGACTGGGTCACGGTTGCGACTCACTACGGGAAGGTGGAGCACATCACCCTGCGTTCGACCCGGATCCGCACGCCCAACAACCAGACCGTGGTCTTCCCCAGCGTCCTGATGGTCACGCAGGCGGTGGTGAACCACACTTCGGGCGATCCGCTGCGCGTGGACGTTTCGTTCAGCATCGCCTACAAGGAGAGCGTCGATGAGGCCCGCGGAGTCGTCATGGGCCTCGTGGACCGGGAGGACCAGCGGCTCGCGCCGGGTGCGGATCACAAGGTGGTCGTTACCGAGCTCGGGGACTCGAGCGTGAACATGCAGCTCCGGCTCTTCCTTTTGGATCCTGGGAATGCCGTCGCGGTACGGTGCGACTATGTCGAGGCCATCTTCAAGGCACTCAAGGCGGCGGGCATCGAGATCCCGTTCCCGCATCTTCAGCTCTTCATCGACGAGGCCAAGGCGCTGCGTGACACGCCGGTCCGCGTCCTCCGGGGTGACGGCGCCTGAGCTCCACCAAGACGTCCGCCTCGACACAGGTCGGCCTCCGCGCTCGTCTCGGGGAATATTGGCGGCGCCACCGGACGCTTTTCTGGGCGCTCCATTCCGTCTGGGCGCTCGCCACGGGTGTGCTCGTCATCTGGCTGGCGCGCGAGCGATACGGCTTCGTTCCCTGGGTCGTTCTGTTTCTGGGGCTGACCTGGGTGTCGACACTCTATTTCGGAAGGCGGACGTCGACCGCGCCGCGCGGTGTAAAGGGCGCGGAAGCCGCCCCCGACGCGCCTGGTGTCGCGGAAGAGGCCACGTCGTACGTTACGCGCACGATGTACCAGGAGACGCTGTTCTTCCTCCTGCCGTTCTACGCGTACTCGACGGTGCTCGGTGAGCCGAGCATGGCGTTCGTGGGGCTGCTCGGCGTGCTCGCGGTCCTCTCGTGCATCGATCTGCTGTTCGACCGGTGGCTGCGCTCGAGTCTGGTCGTGCGTCTCGTCTTCTTCGCCCTCGTGACGTTCGCGGCCGTCAACCTGCTGATCCCCGTTCTCCTTCCCGTCGATCCCACGATGGGTGCGCGCGTCGCGGCTGGCGTGGCCGTTCTGGCTGCGTTGCCGCTTGCGCTGCAGGGCGAGCGACCGTCGCGAAGAAAAAAGGCGCTACTCGGCGGGGCGGCCGCCCTCTTCCTCGCGGTCACGCTCGGCCTCCCTCATCTGGTGCCGCCGGTTCCACTCCGCCTGCAGAGCGCCACGTTCGCGCCGGGAATCGATCGCGAGACGTTGGCGGTCGCCGATACGCTGCGGGGCGCCGCACCCGTCCGCGCGTTGCCCGATGGGCTGTTCGTACTCTTCGAGGTCTTCGCTCCGACCCTCGTTCCGACGGACGTCACCCTTCGCTGGGAGCGGGATGGCGTGGTGCTCCGGGAGGGACGCGAGATCGAGATCACGGCGCACGAAACCGGCTTCAGAGTCTGGGACGCCTGGCGGCCCCAGGGGGACGCCGTCGCACCGGGCCGATACCGCATCGTGATGGAAACAGGCCATCGTGTGTTCGGCGACGCAAGCTTCCTCGTCGAGCCGTGACCATCCGCGTCCTGGTCGTCGTCGGGCTGAACGGCTTCCACACCATCGATCTCGACTCGACTGACTTCGACGCCTTCCGGGCCGCCGTGACGTCCGCCGGGGCTGGAGGGGTCAGCTCCGGTAGTTCGCGTTGATGTCGACGTAGTCGGCGGTCAGGTCGCACGTCCACACGTCCGCCTCGGCCCGGCCCCGCGCGAGGTGAAGCGTGATGAAGACCTCTTCGCTCGATACGAGGTGTTCGTGCGCCGCCGCCTCGTTGGCGACCAGAGGACGACCGTCGGCATAGACGTCCACGTCACCGATGGCGAGACGCGTCTTCTCGGGCTCCACCGGTACGCCCGTCGAGCTCGCGGCCGACACGATCCGGCCCCAGTTGGGGTCCCGCCCCGCGATGGCGGTCTTCACCAGGGGACTGACCGCCACGGCGCGTCCTATGCGGGTGGCCTCTTGCTCGTCGGCGGCGTCGCGCACCCGGATCGTGATGAGCCGGGTGGCGCCCTCGCCGTCCCGGGCGATGTCCCGGGCGAGCGTCTGGGCGACCTCGGTGTACGTGCGCTCCACGTCGGCGTCCTCCGAGTCGGCACGCTCACGACCCCACAACAGGAGTGTGTCGTTGGGCGACGTGTCCCCATCGACCGTGGTGCGGTGGAAGCTGCGGTCCGCGATCCGGCGCACAGCGTCCAGGCCGCCGGCGGGAACCCGGTCCCCCAACAGGAAGGCCAGCATGGTGGCCATGTCGGGGTGGATCATCCCAGACCCCTTGGCGAAGCCCGTCACGACTCCGGTGGATGTCTCGCTGCTGTGAGCCTTGGGGCAGGTGTCGGTGGTCATGATGGCCCGAGCGAACGCCTCGCCTCCGTCGGGACCCGATTGCTCGAGGAGTGGGTCGAGCGCTCGTTCTACGCGCTCCGCGTCCAGCCGGGCGCCGATGACGCCAGTGCTGATCATGAGCACCTGCTCCGTCGGACAGCCTATCCGCGCCGCCAAGGCGGCGCACAGACCGCGGGCGTCCTCGATGCCCTCGGGCCCGGTGGCGCAGTTGGCGTTGCCTGCGTTCACGAGCACGGCGCGCACGAGCCCGCCACTCCGGTTCAGATGGTCACGGCAGACCGGGATGTGCGCTCCGTTCAGCCGGTTCTTCGTGAAGAGTGCCCAGGCGGGGAGAGCGTCGTCGGCGAGCAGGAGGCCCAGGTCGAGGAGCTCGGGCCGCTTCTTGAGGCCGCAGCGGATGCCGCCGGCCTGGAAGCCGGTCGGGAGGGTTACGTGCATCGGGCTCGTGCGTCGATCTCCAGGCTGTCCAGGGCACTCCGGATGCGGCCGAGCGCGTCGTCGATCTGCGTCTCGGTGACGACGTACGGTGGCAGCATCCGGATGACCTCTCCGGCGGTGCAGTTGGTGATGAGATGATGCTCCCGATACAGCCGCTGCTGAAGCTCCTTGGCGCCGCTCGGAACGTGGAGCCCGAGCATCAAGCCGCGTCCCCGGACCGCTCCGACGTTCGAGAAGTCGGCTGCGATCGCCTCCAACCCGGCCTTGAGTCGCGCGCCGAGCTCGGCCGCGCGCTCCATGAGCCCGTCCTCCTCCAGCAGCGTCAGGAACACCAGCGCCGCGCGGAGTGCGAGGGGGCCGCCCGCGAACGTAGAGCCGTGGTCGCCGGGCTTGAGCACGTCGGCCAGCTCGGCGCGTACCACGATGGCCCCCATGGGGAGCCCGGCCGCGAGCGGCTTGGCGAGCGTCACCACGTCCGGCTTGATGCCGGCCGCGTCCGCCGCCAGGAAGGTTCCGGTGCGTCCACATCCGGACTGCACCTCGTCGTGGATGAGCACGGTGTCGGTCGCGTCGGACAGAGCGCGCACGCCCCGCAGGTACTCCGGGGAGAGTTCGACGACGCCTCCTTCTCCCTGGATGGGCTCCAGGATCACCGCGGCAGGGCGGTCGCGTTCGAGCGCGACGCGCATGGCCTCGAGGTCGCCGGACGGCAGGAACGTGGTGCCCGGCACCATCGGCTCGAATGGCGCCCGGTAGCTCGCTCCCGAGGTCACCGAGAGCGCGCCCATGGTGCGCCCGTGGAACCCGCCCTCGAGAGCGACGAAGCCCGTCCGCTCTGGGCGACCGGCGTCCCGCTGATGCTTCCGCGCGAGCTTCAGCGCCGCTTCGTTCGCCTCGGCCCCGCTGTTCGTGAACAGCACGGCCTCGAGCCCGGTGAGGCGCGCGAGCCGTGTCGCCACCTCCACGGTGTAGGGGTGACGGAAGAGGTTGCTCACGTGGAGCGTGCGCCCTGCCTGGTCGGCCAGGGCCGCCGCAAGGTCCGGGTGTCCGTGCCCGAGCGCCGAGACGCCGATGCCTCCGAGGAAATCGAGGTACACGACGCCCTCGGCCGTACGAAGCTCGGCCCCGCAGCCGTCGACGAACACCTCGTCGGCGCGGCCGTAGTTGCGGACCATGTGCGCGTCGAGCGCCT
>JBBDSM010000043.1:0-16547 GCA_040904945.1 Gemmatimonadota bacterium | reverse complement strand
CCCAGCCCGGGGTGGGCCTCGATGAGCCGTTGGATCTCCTGGCCGGTATAGCCGGACGTCCCGACCACCGCCACCGTGGTCAGCGTAGGAGCGCTATCCGAGCCCGAGGCGGAGATATCAGGGGCCTTACGTACAGAACGCACGAGCGATCCCCAGGAACGAGGCCTGTTTAAACATTCACAAAACTAGAGATAACATGCACAAGGTCAACGTAAGCCCTCAACCGGCCCCACCCCCGGGCTGTCCCACGCCTTCGACCTCGCGTCCTCCGACGAAGACCCGCTCGAGCGAGCGTGTGGCCCTGATGTCGCGGGTCGGGTCGGCGTCCAGGACGAGGAAGTCGGCGAGCTGCCCGGGCTCGAGGGTGCCCACGTCCTCCAGGCCGCCGCACGCCGCGGCGACGGCGGTTGCGCTTCGCAAGGCGTCCGCCGGACTCATCCCGGCGTCGACCATCATCCAGAGCTCGAGGTGCTCGAAATAGCCCGGGAACCTGGCGCTCGGCCCGGAGTCCGTGCCGAACGCGACCGGAACGCCCGCGTCGTGCGCCAGGATCAGGTTGCGGTGCGCGACCTCGAGGGCCTCCCGGTACCCGGACGCCGTCGGGCTGACCCGGAAGCCTTCTTGCACGGCCGGATCTTCGAGACGGCGGACCTCACGGGCGAGGGCGTGGCGCTGGAAGAACGGGTCGTCGAAGAAGTCCGGGCGCCTCTCGTACACGAAGGTGCTGAGCTCGCGAGTCAGGGTCGGGACGTAGCAGACGCCCGAGCGCTCCAGCATCTCGAGGAAGCTCGCGTCCATCTCGACGTCCCGCACCGAGTGCGCGACCAGACCCGTGCCCATCTCGAGAAGCCGCCGGGCATCCTCCAGATAGAACAGGTGGGTGGCGACGGGAACACCTCGCTCCCGCCCCACGTCCAGCACGGCTTCGACGGCGGGCCACGGCATGGGCTCGGAGGTGCCGAGGTTGTCGTCGACGCGGAGCTTCAGCCAGTCGGCACCCCCGTCGACGTTGGCTTCGGCCACTCGTCGTGCCTCGTCCGGGGTGCGTGCGGTCACGACCGGCCCGGAAGCCCGCAGGCGGGCGTGGGCGCCACCCGCTGCGCCCGACACCGTGGTCGTGCTACCCGCGACCTCGAGCGCCGCCCGGTCGTCACCGAGGCTCACCACGCTCGTGATCCCGTAACGGGCGTAGAGCAGGAGGTCCTGGCGAATCCGGTCGCGGGGGTCGGCGCCGGGGTCGGTCGCCCAGGCGCCGCTCACGTGCCCGTGCACGTTGATCAGGCCAGGCATGACGAACTTACCGTCCAGCGGTACGACGGTGGCCGACTCCGGAACGCTCACATTGGCTCCGATGGCCGAAATGCGCTCACCTTCGACCAGCAGGGTCACGCCGGTTCTCGCGGGTGCACCTGTTCCGTCCCAGACGGTCGCGCCCGTGAAGGCGGTGGTCTGGGCCGTCAACAGCGCGGGCAGCGCGAGGACCACGAGAGCTGCGCTCGAGACGACCCGCGGCACGGGGCGGGTGCGAGGACGGGTACGAACGGGCCGGGCCGGATCGGACGAAGAGCCGCGCTCAGGTGAGCCGACGGCGGTCGAGGTGTGCATCGTGATCTCCTCCGGTGGGGCCAGGTGCCGTGGTCATACCGTACCCGACCGATGGCGTGGCGGCAATGCGTCGCCGGGCCCGCATTGCGCCGTCGCACACGGAGGCTCATTCTCACGCACCGCCCCATAACCAACGGGAGAACGTCATGAGTCGCCGAACGCCCTTCTGCGCCCTGCTCACCCTGCTGCTTACCCTGGCCACGGCCGGTTCGGCGCTCGGGCAGATGGAAGAGACGACGCCCCGGGGCTCCGACGAGGGGGGCGGGCCCTACGACCGCCTGATCATCCGCGGCGCCACCATGATCGACGGGACGGGAGCGCCGCCGCAGGGCCCGGTGGATATCGTCATCGAGGGCGACCGCATCGCCGAGATCCGGTCGGTCGGCTACCCGGGCGTGCCCATCAACGAGCGCCGTCGCCCGGGGGATCCCGAGCGTGAAATCGACTGGGAAGGGCGCTTCGTCCTTCCGGGCTTCATCGACATGCATGCGCACACCGGCGGGGAGGGCAAGGCTCCGCAGCCCGAGTACGTCTACAAGCTCTGGATGGGACACGGCATCACTACGTCGCGGGGCGTCGGGCATGGGCCCGTGGACTGGGCTCTCCAGGAGAAGGCGCTCGCCGAGCGGAACGAGATCGTCGCCCCGCGCATGTTCACCTACGCCCGCCCCGGTGAGGCGTGGGACGGCGGAGACATCGATTCGCCGGAGCAGGGGAGGGCCTGGGTGCGGTTCATCGCCGAGTACGAGGTCGACGGCGCGGGGGTCGACGGGCTGAAGCTCGGGTCCATGCCGCCGCACATCATGGAGGCAATCCTCGACGAGGCGCAGCAGCATGGACTCGGCACCGTCGCCCACCTCAACCAGATGGGCGTGGGCGAGATGAACGCCCTCGACGCGGCCGAGTTCGGTCTCGACATGATGACTCATTTCTACGGGCTCTTCGAGTCGATGCTCACCGACTACTCGGTGCAGAACTACCCGCTCGACTACAACTACAACAACGAGCAGCACCGCTTCGGACAGGTGGCCCGGCTGTGGAGCCAGTCCGCGGAGCCCGGATCGGAGCGGTGGAACGAGGTCCTGGACCGCATGCTCGAGCTCGGCTTCGGCATCGACCCGACCATGACGATCTACGAGGCGAGCCGAGACCTGATGAGGGCGACGCAGGCCGAGTGGCACGACGAGTACACGCTCCCGAGTCAGTGGGATTTCTATCAGGCGTCGCGCGAGGCACACGGCTCCTACTGGTTCTACTGGACCAGCGAGGACGAAACGGAATGGGCCCGCTTTTATCAAAAGTGGATGCGCTTCCTGAACGACTACAAGAACCGGGGCGGCATCGTCACGACGGGCTCGGACTCGGGTTTCATCTACAAGCTGTATGGCTTCGACTACATCCGTGAGTTCGAGCTCCTGCGGGAGGCCGGCTTTCATCCGCTCGAGGTCATCCGTGCCGCGACCTACCACGGCGCGTATCAGCTGCACGAGCCCAGCGGCACTGAGGACCAGATCGATTTCGGGATCCTGCGTGAGGGGCTGAAAGCCGACCTGGTGCTGGTCGAGGAGAACCCGCTCCAGAATCTGAAGGTGCTGTACGGCACCGGGGCGCCGCGTCTGAATGACGAGACCGGTGAGAACGAGCGGGTCGGGGGGATCGTCTACACCATCAAGGACGGGATCGTCTACGACGCGCGTCAGCTCTTGGCCGACGTGCGCGAGATGGTGCGCCAGGCCAAGGCGAGCACGACGCAGGACGGCGCGGGGAGTTGAGCCGACCCGGGGCGTCGGCCTGACGCGGGACCCGACGCACCGGCTCATGAGACCGGCGCCGGGGTCAGCCGTCCGTCAGCTTCGCGACGCTTGCCAGCGCGCGAGAACCTCTCGCTCGCGCTCACGGCCGAGCCCTGCCTGACGGTCGGCGCGCTCGGCCGCCGGGCGGGTCTCGTCCCAGGCCAGCGTGTCATGGGCGGTATTGGGGAGCGGGCGGTAGGTGAGCCCCGCCGCGTTCGCCCGTGACACCTCCACGAACATGAGCGGACTGCCCGGCATCCACGCCGGCAGGTCGCTCCAAGCCCGGAGCCCTTCCGCCTGCAGGAACGGCTCCTCCACCCAGGTGAGCTCGTACGGGTTGCGCGCCGCCTCACCGGCCTGCGCGAGCATGGACGCCATGGACATGCGCTCGGCCGGACCCGTCGCGTTGAAGTCGCCGGTGATGCCGCCCTCGGCGAGGCGAACGATCCACTCCGTGAGGTCACGCTGATCGATGACCTGGGCCGAGTGCTCCGGGTTCCCGGGCGCGAGCACCTCGCCGCCCTCGTCGAGCCGGACGGGCCAGTACGTGAAGCGATCGGTGGGATCACCCGGACCGACGATGAGCCCGGGCCTGACGACGGTCGCCCGGCCGGGGAACGCCTCGCGCACGATGTTCTCCGACAGGCTCTTCATGAGGCCGTAGGGGGCGTCGTCTCCATCGGCCCACCCTTCGGGCGGCTCGATGCGGGGATAGTCCTCGTCGATGATCCGCTCCCGTAGCACCTGGGTCGGGTTGCTCCAGCGGCCGGACTCGAGTTGATACGCGGAGATGGACGACACGAGGAGGTAGTGCTCCACCGAGTCGGCCAGGAGGGCCGTGCTCTGCTGCACCCATCGGTAGTCCTGGGCGTTGTTGTCGAGCACGACGTCCCAAGTCCGCCCCTCCAGAGCCGCGTGATCGTCGTTCCGGTCTCCAATCAGGTGCTCGACGTCCGGGATGTCGGCGTCGCTCCGCCCGCGGGTGAAGATCGACACCTCGTGTCCTCGGGCGACCGCGTGCCGGACGGTGTGGGGCCCGATGAAGCCGGTTCCCCCGAAGATCAGGATGCGCTTGGGAAAGACGGCCGTGCTTTCGCCGGCCGCCGCGTCACCCGAGCTCGGGTCGCACGCGGCCGCGCCGCCGAGGGCCAGCCCGGCGCCCAGGGCGCCCATCGTCTCGAGGAACTCCCTGCGCGTCGGTGTCATGGCCGAACCTCAGTATCGGAGGAGTCGCGTGACCTTCAGGAGGAGTGCGCGATTGCGGAGGCCGGTGCCGCCCGGGCCCGTGTCCCGCTCGTCCGTCCACACGAAGAACACCTCGCTGCCCGGCTGGTATTCCCACCGGAAGCGGAGGTTGCTCGAGAAGGTATTGCTGTCCGAGCCATACTGCATCAGGGCGCTCGCGAACATGCGCGGTGTGAAGGCGTAGTCGGCGCGCAGCCTGGTCACCGTCTCGGTGGATGACCCCTGGGGGAGGTCGATGAGATTCACGCTGACACCCGGCTCGAGCGAGAGGCGGTCAGTGAGGACCACGCGGCCCTGGTTCACTCCGATCGTCGTTAGCGTGCCGTCGTAGAAGTCGCCCCAGTTGACGGACAGGTTGCCGGAGAGGCGGCGGTGCGGGCCGAAGTTGTACTGGAGACGGTAGTCGGTGAAGGCATACGCGCCGGGCTGGACGGTCAGCTCCGAGGTCACGTCGAACGCCTGGTCGATGCGCTCGAAGTTGCGGGTGGCCTGGATGGAGGCCTGATCGCTGTTCTCGAGCTCCACTTCGAACCGGCCGTTCTGGACCCGGGACTCGACGCGCCCGAGACCATCCTCGAAATAGTCGACGCGCCCGTCCCAGGTGAATTGGCGGATCGACTCGAGGGACGCGGGCCGGGGGCTGAAGCGCGCGGAGGCCGACGTCTTCTCGAAGTCGCGACGCCGCACGAAGCCGATCTCCGGATTGAAGTCGGCTCCGACTTTGAGGAACGACAGGCTCCCACCGTAGCGGTCCCCGTTCCACTCGGTGCGTCCCTGGTAGCTCTCGTCGTCCCCCGTGAGCGTGGGCGTCTCGGTCTTCGCGAAGTAGCCGCCCACCTCCAGGTTCGTCAGGAACGCGAGCTGTAGGTCTCCCCCGTAGGCTTGGCTGGAGCCGTCTCCCCCCACCGAGACCGAGCGGTTGGTGCCGATGATGCCGATGGAGCTCCGGCCCAGGATGTCACGTTTCACCCGCAGCACCGAGAAGTTGGTGCCCTCCACCCCTGCGTCCGGTATACCTCCGGTCTGGATGTTCAGCGCACCGACGCCAAACGCGCCGACCTTCCCGGTGAGGCGGCCTCCCGCCCGGATCGGCACGACCTCACCGCCGTCGAGCCCGATCCGGCGGCTGTAGAACAGCGTGGGCGCGTCTCGGGGGGGACCGAAGCCAAAGCGTCCGCCTCCGCCGGCTCCGAAGTCGAAGACGCCGCGACCTTCGAGGAAGAACTCACGCTTCTCGGGGAAGAAGAGGCCGAAGCGGGTGAGGTTGACCTGCTGCTCGTCGACTTCGACTTGCGCGAAGTCCGTGTTGATGGTGAGGTCCGCGGTCAGGTTCGCGGTCACTCCGTATTTCACGTCGAGCCCGGCGTCCGCCGTCGCGTCGTTCGAGACGACGGGGCTGACGGTCCGGTCGGTCGTCAGGCCTGTGATCCCGTACGGCTTGATGTCGAGGTTGTTTCCCGCCTCCGGCAGGTCGAGGCCGACCAGCGTTCCGCCGGCCGACACCCGATTCAGCCCCTGCGGGCCCGCCAGGTTCGACGGCACCGGGCTCAGGTAGACCCACTCGTTCTTGTGCCGGATGCCACGCCGCATCTGGATCCCCCACATGCGGTCCTGTCCCGACAGGTAACGGATCGACTTGAACGGGATCGCCATCTCCACCGTCCACCCCCCGTCGAACCGACCGGTCGCCACGTCCCAGACCGGATTCCAGTCCATGTTGGGGCCACCCTCGTCGATCACCTGATAGTCGGCCCGGCCACCGAGAGGGTTGGTGTAGAACATCGAGGCGCTGCGGCGGTCGTAGTAGGTGTCGAGCATGACCCCGAAGTTCTCGTTGTTCCGCAGGCCCGAGGCGTCCCGGCGCATCTCGTTGGCGAGCCAGATCGAGGGCGGCGCGGAGTCCCAGCAGCGGCACGTCACGTAGATGTGGGTCTCGTCGAACGTCACCCACACATCCGAGCGCTCGGACGCCGGTGCGCCGGCGAGAGGCACCACCTGGATGAAGCCGCCGAAGGGCTCGCTCGCGTCGTACACGCTCTCGTCGAGGACGCCGTCCAGCACGAGTGGCTCGTCGAGTCGGATGGCGCGAACCGTCGGGCGCCCCAGCGCATCGCGGGTGATCGAGGCCGGCGCCGCGGGAGGTGGCGATCCGTCGATCGTCGTCGGTCGCTCCTGCGCGCCATCGTCCTGGGTGACGGCCTGGGCGGCCGTGGGCTGCGCCTGGGCGGCGTAGAACACTACGAGCGCCAGGGCCATGCGGGAGAGGGTCAGCATAATATCGGCTACGCGGCGGGCAACGGGGAAGGGTCGGATCAGCCAGACAAGATGGACCATCGGAATGCTCAGGGCGAGGACACCGGGGCAAGGAGAAGGGTTGACCGTCCCGACCCTCAGGAACCGCCCCCGGTGGCTCTGTTGACCGCGTCGGTGAGCCCGATCGAGCCCTCGACCATCCGGTGGAAGTTGCCGATCCAGGACTGCCATACGAGCACGACTCCGGCGATCACGAAGATTACGGTCGCTCCCTTCATCAGGCGTCGTTGCCACTTGAAATGCAGCCGGTGGTGCCCGTAGCTCGCGAGCGCGGCTATGACCAGGCGGACGCTGCCGAGCGTCAGGACGAAGGTGCCGGCGAAGGCGGCGGCGTACGACCAGCTGGCGGTCCAGAAGCTGACGAAGATCGGAGCGCCGACCAGGAGCCAAAACACCCACGGTGTCGGCGAGATCAACGAGAGCGCGACGCCTTCGAGGAGCCGTCGCGGTCCCTCCGATGGGCCCATCTCTTCTGTTGTGCGCCCGGCTTGATGCCAGGTCCGGTAGGCCAGGTAGAAAATCAGGAGCCCTCCCAGGACGCCCATCCAGCGCAGTGCGGTCTCCGGTAGGCCCGCGATGACCAGGGCGGCGATCGACAACACCACCAGCTCCGAGACGAGTGGCATCAGGGCGACCTTCGCGGCGGCGCGGAAGCCGCGGCCGAGCGCGGTCGTGACCACGAGGGTCGAGTATGGTCCTGGGATCGAGCCGGACAGAAGGCCAAGGAGGAGCCCGAGCAGCAGCGCCCTCGTCATAGGGTCATCACCTGCGTGTCACTGCCCCTCGTGCCTCATCGATCGGCCACGATCCGGACCAGGTCGAACGCGCTCAGCAGGCCGATGGGGTCATCTTCTTCAACGACGATCACCCGATGGACCCTGCGGTCGAGCATGCGGCGGGCCGCTTCGGACACCGAGGCGTCGGCGGTGACGGTGACCAGGTCGCGAGACATGACCTCCTCGACGGTATGCTCCTCGAGGCGATCCCATTCCTCAGTCTCCGAAAGGCGGTTCGAGACGTCGCCCCTGGAATCGGCCCAGAAGTCGATGAAGAAGGCGGAAGGGAATTCCTCGCCGCTCTCCTCCTCTGGGATCTCGCGGTCACGCTCGCTCCACTCCGCCCTCTCGGCGCGCCTGGGCGGCATTCCCGGAGACGTCGCCTCGAACTCGAGAATGTCTGTGGTCGAAACGACGCCGACCAAACGACCTCCCCGCACCACCGGGGCCCCGCTCACGCCGGCGCCGCGAAGGATTTCGGCGGCCTCCCTCAGGCTCATGCCCGGCTCGACGGTGATCGGGTCGGGGGTCATGATGTCGGATACCTTGATCACGGTCATGTGGTCTCCTCTTTCACATCGGACGACTGAGCCGCCTCAGTCAGCACTCTACTCGATCGTGCACCCGCCGCCAAAGTTCACCGCCGGGTACGTGGTCGAAGCGTCGGCCTGCTTCCCGTCCAGTCTCAGCCGGATCGTGAGCTGGTTGTTCGCTCCGGCGCGCCGGGGGGAGCAGTAGGCGAGCACGTAGAAGCTGTTGGCCAGCGCCTCGATGCGGCCTCCGATACCCGAGAACTGCGAAAGGAGAGCGTCGCTGTTGTCCGCGAAGGCGGAGCCCGAGCGCCCTATCCTGGAGAGGAACGTTTCGTCGATCTCCCCCCGGAGCCCAATGGAGAACATCGCGATGGTGCTCGAGTCGACCGCAGCCAGCGCGGCCGACGCCGGGACCCGGTTCGCCTGGTCGGTTCCGTCGGTGAAGACCACCAACGCGCCGGCCTGACTGACCCCGGTCGCCGCCCCTTCCCGCATCCGGTCCTCGACTACCTCGATACCCTGCCGGATCGCGCCGTTCAGGTTGGTCGACTCATCCCGGGTCACGTCCTCCGTCAGAGCGGCGATCGAGTCCTTGATCGCCGCGTCGTCGTCGCTGAAGTCCGTCAGCCGGACGATGTCGGTACCGCCGTCGAACCACCACACGCCGACCGCGACGCCATCTGCTTCGAGGGCCTTGTCGACGAAGGCGTCAGCCGCCGATTTGAGCGATTCCAGGGCGTCCGATTGCGTGATGCTGCCGCTCATGTCGAGCAGGAGTCCCACGCTCGTCTGGAACAAGCCCGGCTTCGGCTGGAAGGCCTTGGACGATTCGAAATCGGAGTCCGAGACCCCGTTGTCGAGAAGCTCGAAGGCGTCCACCGGAATGTTGGGGACGGGCTCCCCGTCTTCCGTGGAAACCCGGAACGTGACCAGGACCTTCGCGGGCGTCTCGGTCGCCGTCTCCAGAATGTCGATCTCGAAGCCGGAGTCGCCGGGGCCGATCGAGTCTCTGCACCCGGCTAAGGCGATTAGTGCCAACACGATCGTACTCATGCGTCCGATGCTCACCATCTACCGCCTCATCCGGAAAAAGAATCCCTCGAAGGTCTGCGGCCTGCTACCCAACCCTTCGTTGCAAAGATCCTGCCGTGCTCGCGGATGGCCGGCCCGACGTGGACCCGTCCGCCTACCTGGGAGCGAACGGGACCATCAGGTGCGCATAGGGAGTGTCCGGCCACATCACCCACGGCCCGCCGTTGCGGTGATCCGTCGACACTCCTTCGAGGTAGGAGCGGTCCGGGACCAGCATCATCACGTGGGCGCCGACATGGGTCACCCAGTCATCCTCCGACGTGGGTTCGGTGGCGTAGGGGTCGCTGTTGCTGACCGGAGTATCCCCCATCAGCATGTACGCGAATCCGATCTCGGAGTAGCTCGGCTCGGCCTGGTTCATGTAGGCGTCGAGGAAATTCAGCCAGGGACCATCGAGACACCAAGGATCATCCCCTTCGGTGTCGCTCCTGTCGGGGAGGCAGATCCACCCGTTGGTTCCGGGACGGATTTCGTTCATGCCCCAGTCCCAGACAGCGGCTTCGTCCGAAATGGAGGAAGGCCCGGCCCGGACGGCACTGCGGATGATCTCCTCGGGACTCGTTGTCTGCGCGGAAGCGAGAGCCGGGACGAGCAAAGCGGAAAGCGAAACGGCGAAGGTGAGCAGTCGCATCGGACACTCCCATCGGGGGATTGCCGCCTCACTTCCGACGGCGACTGTCAATGTGCGCGGCGGAGAGTCCATCCCGCAACGCCGGGAGCCTATCAGCTTACGGAGGCGGAACCGCCCTCGCCGTAATGCTGCTCCCGTCTACCAGGGCAGCTGCCGGCGATCCGCGAGGCACGCGAGCCGGCGACGTTCAACTCCATGAGCGCGGATCTCCAGGCCCCGCAGCACATGGGGCAACGGCTCTCGCTCATCCATCAGGAAGGGCGTCTTCACGATGGTCGACTTCGCTGCGAACGAGAGGGGGTCCCGCACTGATCCGGGTCTCGAAGCCGAGCCACCACCAATGCCTCTTCCCCGGGGACCCCGGCCGGAAGTGGTCCATTGTAGTACGTCAGGCTACAGCGCGTGTCGTAACCCCAGACCACGAGAACGACATCCTGTGGCTCCGAAGTGGGCCGTGCATCGTGGACGGCGTCGGCGCCCCACCCTCCAGCTGCGGTGACGCGCATTCGCTGACCCCGGACTGGCTCGCCAGCCGGCGGCGGATCCGTGTGGCGGGAGAATGCGGCCGGGCTGACCGGTCCCGGCGTCGCCCTGGAGACTGGTGGCCATTCGACTAGACTCTCGGTCTGAGAAATCTGAGCCTCGGCTCCTCGTTCGCGATCACCGCCACACCGAAGACCAGGAGCGCACTCGGGAGGTACGGCAGGCCGAGAGAGAGCCCGGCCAGAAGGCAGAATACCAAGAGCACTGAGCCCGTCGTCCAGGCCGTGACTCTCTGGACAGGAGGGTGCGTCAAGGCGACGCCCATGGGCACTCCCGAAAGCACCGAGATGACCACCAGCAAGCCGGTGACCCAGACTCCCTTGGCCGAGGCCAGCGGGGGTGCGACGGAATGCGCGTCACCCGCGATTCCCGCCGCCACGGCCGAGACCATCATCCCGGGCTCACTTGATGCCTGTAACACGTACCAAGTCACCGCGCACGCCCAGAAGAAGGCCAGCCCCCCAAGAATCAAAGAGAGTCGTCTCAACCGAGCCTCCATCCAGGACTTCGCACGACCACGGGCTGCCCCTTCATCCGGAACCGCCGCAGTCAGCATACGTCTGACTCACGCTTCGGGCCATGGCCCCCGAGGCTTGTGGGCGATTTCGGACGGATGCCGGCCACGACTTCTTCGTCGACCCACTCCGGTCCCGCGTTCTCGGTGCGCAAAGACGCTTATGAAGTCAGTCGGCGTCTCCTTGCGACGCTCTCCTCAGCGAGTAGCCAAGGATCGTGGCAGATGGCGGCCACCGGCTTGCCCCTTTTTCTGCTGTGCGTTCGTGGCTGCTCCTGCCGATACAGGGTGGGACAGCCGCCGCTTCGGTTACTTCCCGAACGAGAACGGATCGGCCTCCTCCGTCAGACGTCTCGTCCAGGGAACCAGTTCGAGTCGCTCAAAGGGGATCCGTGCTCCCGAGGCCTCCGAGATGTCGAAGCTGTGGGGAGATTCCCGGAGCCGTTTCAGGGCGTTCTCGATCAGGACGATGAACTCGGTCTGGCGCTCTGCCATCCGGATGTCCCATTCCAGCTCGTCGAGCTCTCCTCGGGCCCGGTGATCTTCCATGTCCCCGCGCTTGACCCAGATGGCTCGGACCGCCTTCTCCCGCTCCTCCAACAGTCGATGCTGGAGTCGACGGATCTGCGCGTCCGTGAGTCCGCGTCGGACGACGGATTCCTCCTGTTGGGGAGGGGGCGCCTCCATGGCGCCGTTTCGTATGGTCTTCTCTAAACTCTTGCTGCGCCGAGCGCGCCTCGTGGTGCGTCGCTGGGTCGTCTCTTCCGTCCAATTGGTGGAGCTCGCATCGGGGCTCATGTAGCCTCCTCTGTCGTATGGGTCGGCGATGTTCGCCCCACTGCCAGGCGCAAGAGGCGTTCCATTGGAAAACCGCATTCAGCGCGGGTCGCCGAGCGGTCGGGTCAAGCTTCCCGTCCCACCGTCTCCGCCTTGCGCGGGCAAGCGTTTCGAGCCTTCCGAGGGCGCCTACGAACTCGACGAGGCCTGTCTCCGCAGTGCGACACGTGTCCGGCCTGCTGTTCGTCCGGCCCGACGGTCTCAGCGGACAGCGACTGCCGGACGGATGTCAATCCTGGGACGCCCCGGCATTCGTCTCGCGGGCACAGGATGCGCACAGGCGCGTCCACGGCACCAGGTCGAGCCGCTCGTCCTCGATAGGAGCATCACAGCCTTCGCCGGTCGTGTACGCGTCGGGATCCTCGCGGAGCCGCCTCAGTGCATCGTCGATGAGGGTCAACTGACGGCTCTCGCGGTCCGCGTTGGCGAGGTCCTTCTCCGTTTCCTGGGTGTCGGATGCGGCGTCCGTGAGGTGCGTGGGCACCCGCGAGAGCTCCCCCGCGGATTCACGCTGGCCCTCGGACTCCTCCTCGGTGCCCTGCCGTATCAACCGACCAATGAGCGCAGGAGGCCCCGCCACGAAAAGATCCGGGCAGGATCCACGGTCTCCGCCACCATCCCGGCCGCCGCCGACTGAAGGAAGCGGCCCTTCCGGATGCGCCAGGAGACGAGGTCGTTCAGCCAGGGCCGGGACAGCCATCGCTGCGCGGCGGCGTATCCTTCGTACCGTGGGCGAAGCGAGGCCTCGACGTCCGTACTGTAGGCGGCCAATGCGTCCGGACGTCCCTGCGCGGCGGCGGCGATGGCGGCCGCGGCCATCTCGCCGGTCTCCATGGCTTTCCCGATGCCCTCACCCGTGAACGGATAGGTCGTCGAGATCTGCTCGCCGACTGCCACGATATTGCCCCCATTCGCACGGGCGCCACGCAGTCCGCATCTCAGGCGAGCACCCCTCAATGGTCCAACCCTTTCGGCCTCGTCGATGAGGCGCTGGACAGCCGGGACCTCGCGGCAGAACGTGTCAAAGAGCGACCGGAGGTCGTACCGGGCCGGCTCGTCCGGATCGTGCAGGACACCGACCCCGACGTTGCATTCCAGCCCCGGTAGCGGGAACACCCACGCGTAGCCGGGCACGATCGCACGGTCGAAGGATATGAACAGCTCGTTCAGTCGGACCGGTGACCGCACGTAGGCGCGCACGGCCACTGCCGTGGGTGCGGGCTGCTGGAGCATTCCCAACTCATCGAGGAGGGAAACGTCGGAGCCGGTGGCAAGAACCACGAATCGAGCCCGGAAGGGCTCTTCGATCTCGGCCACATGGACGTCGACCCCGTCGTCGGAGCTGCGCACTCGTTGGACGCGTCCACGGGCCACCACCGCACCGCGTTCCGAGGCCGCTTCCGCGAGTAACTCGTCGAAGCGCTCGCGCCTGAGGAGCAGAAACTCACCCGGGATCGACCACTCGATGCGCGAGGGGCTGGAGACCAGGGCTCGATCCACGGAGCGTGCCTCGGCCGCCACCCGGTCGTAGAGGCCGGCCCTGCGAAGCGCGGCCAGCGTGTCCGGGATCAGGAGATCACCGCAAGCCTTGTCCCGGGGATACGCTGCCCTCTCGAGCATCAGCACCCGGCACCCGGCATCGGCCAGGTGAAGAGCAGTCGTCGAGCCCGCCGGGCCTCCTCCGACGACAATGGCCGTCCATCCGTCCCTCGGCACCTCGGCGGCGGGTCGCTGCCATCGGCTGGCCTGGGGGTGCCGGGGGGACGCTTCCATGTGCAGGGCTCCTCATGAAGGGATGCGGGCCAGGGCCTCCCTATCAGGCAAGAGGTGCGCCAGCTAAACCGCCCGGGCTACCGTGGCCGCTGAAAGTGGAAGAACCAGCGGCGTCCACTGAATCGCAAGCCACCGTAAACCGCCGTCCGGACCCCAGAAGACGGGTGGGATCAGCAGCAGCGCGGTCACCACCACGATGGACGTGATGTAGCCCACGATCCCGCCCCAGAAGAGTCGCTTGGTCGTGGGCGACCGATTGCGGTAGCCGTGCCCAACCCCTAGCAGGACGGCCGGCATCGTGAGGTTCGCGAGGACAAGGAACCACCCCACGGGCGTCATATCCGCCGCCTCGGGTAGAGCCACAGCCAGTACCCGCTGAGGAGAAGGAGTGTGAGCACTACCGCGGCGGCGTCGCTGATGAGAATGCCGCGATCCCCGAAGATCTCGCCGGAGTGGAGCTTCTCCACGAAGACATCGTTCCGCTCTCCCACATGCAGGACCGAGCCGGTCGCGAGATCCAGCGTCACCTCAGTAACCACGCGATCCTCGAAGCGTACCTTCACGAGGCCGTCGCTGGGGCGGACGTCCATCCGGTCGACCTCGGGTTGCTCACCTCCCTGCGCCACGGCCGCCCCGGCTCGAGCCACCAACTCGTGGAGCGGAAGGGCGTCGGGAAGCAGCTGGGCTCCGCTGTTCTCCACGTCGGGCATCAGGCCCAAGGCTCGCTTGTGATTGAGGAGGATGCCCGTAATGCAGATGACGATCACGGCCATCGACCCCATGACTCCGAGCCACAGGTGGCCCTGGAACATCCAGCGGGCTACTTCCCGAGTCCATGGCCGACTCGAGACGGCCCGCCTCTTTCGGCTTCCCGCCGGGTCATGGGGCGGCTGCTCGGTCGCGCTCTCCACGTTCTTCACGGTTTCCTTCGGTCAGCGGTTGACGTATGTCGCCCTTCACGGTGAAGCCGCATGCGATGACTCCTCAATTCATCTTCACCTCTCCGAAAATGATTTGCCTGCAACAGGAAATTGTCCATCGTCGTTTCCGGCATGGTCGCTCGGTTGAGCGCGGTCAGCCGGGCTTTTCGAGATCGGGTGGGCTGTCGGCCTCAAGTACACCGACGGGTTTACTCGTCCCTGGCCCACCGTGGCAACCGCTGGTGCCCTGATCGCCAGCATGCTTCTGCTGGGCTGGGCGGTACGTACCCTTCCGCTCGGGACTGCCTACGCCGTGTGGACTGGGATTGGCACGGTTGGAACAGCAGTGCTCGGCGTCATGCTGTTTCGTGAGCCAGCGACAGTAATGCGCTTATTCTGCATCGGGCTCATCGTGGCTGGCATAATCGGGCTGAAGATCGCTCCTGGTCAATCGCCCTAGCCCCTACGCCTGGGCACGCATTCCATGGCCTCAATCCGGACACCATTCCAGGTGGAACAAGTCACCGTCACTCGTGACGACATCCACCACGGAATGAGCAAGCAAGGGGGTGTCGCCCTCCAGGACGCGGACGGCGTGGAACACCCCCTGCGGCGTATTCCCGCTCTGATCCATCAGCTCGAGGCGATACGTCTCGAGTGCAACGTCGCCGAACTGTTCGATCTTGCGTTCTTTCAGGATCTCGATCGCTGAAGCCAAATCGAGTCCGAGATTCTCCAAGAAGACGACCTCGCCACAGGCTCCTTCAGTAATCTGATAGACTTCTGGTTTGAACAGGCCCACAGGACTTCCATCGCACGCGGCCACGAGGAATCCGAAACTCCAAAGCAACCCTAAGCCACGAAGAAATCCGGTTCCCTGCGTGAGTTCGGAAAAGCGGCGCATTCAGAACCTCTCTCTCAGCGATCGGTGATAGGCGCTCTCCCTCTCCAACGCCTGAACCCTTGCGTGGCCACAGAAGCCCAACGGGCGGCGGCCGAGCGCTTGCGTATCTCTTACCCTAGGATGAACGAGATCGTCAACGGGAAGCGCTCTGAGCCGGCAACACTTTGTCATCTGAAGTTGAGCCACCGTCGTAGCTTCAGCCCGCCTTCCGTCTACGCCTCCGGTCACCGCGGACTGATCCAGGCCGCTCGAACCGTGCCGATTAGCTAGCGGCGCGCCCAGGAGTGTCCGGCGAGGGGCGACAGGGCCGCATCGAACCTGACGACCTGTAATCCAGTGAGGGTTCAGTTGAAGATGTCCGCCGCCACCTTCCACTCGCCACCTTCCTCCGTCCACACGACAAGATACGAGCCCTCAACGACGCTACCGTCGGCCAGCGTCGTCCTCGCCCGGCCATAGTCGTAGGCCATATCACCGGACGATGATACAAAAGCGGCTTGAGGTTCCCACAAGACCGACATCCCGTCGGCCTCCTCGGCGGCCATGAGCGCACGCGTCGCGGCCACTACACTGTCGCGCCCGACGACTGGACTTAGGCCGGGGGCGAGGAGAACGGATTCGCTGGCCAGGAGTGCGGCGATGCCGTCGACGTCGCGTTGACCGTACATGCTTGACCAATCCCGCTCCAACGCCATCAGTGTCTCTCTTTCTGCCGGCAAATCTACGCCGGCCGACTCTGTATCGGTCTGGGGCCCTGAGTTGCAGGCGCTGAGGGCGATCGTGAGAATTGCCATGGGGGCGAGGCGGAGAACAGGCATGAGGGCTGTCCCGGTGAGAGGCATTTGTGACTTCGTATCTGATTCGGGCATTTAGTACTTCGAAGCTCTGTGGCAACCGCCCGATCATCCGATCCAGGCTCAATTTCAGATCGCGGTCAGATGCTCCCGACATGCCCCCAGCATATACGCTCATCGTTCCTGGGCCTTCGGCGTGCAGCAAACAGCATACGATGCCCGAACGCTCGAGGCCATGTAGGTCGGAGCGAACGAAGTGAGCGGAGCCGGAAAC
>JBBDSM010000042.1:0-9857 GCA_040904945.1 Gemmatimonadota bacterium | reverse complement strand
GCCTTCGAGGAGTGCCTCCAGAGCGACCGCTTCGCGGACGTGGTCACCGCGAACATGGAGCTCGGCGCACAGCTCGGCGTGAGCGGAACGCCCACCGTGATGGTCAACGCCGGAGGCCAGGTGCGGCGCGTCAACGGTGACTTCATGTCGATCGTGCAGGCCGTCGAAGATCTCACGCCCGGGGAGGGGAGCTGATGGCCGGGAAGGCCAAAGCCGCGACGGTGAAGCTCCGTCTCCTGTTCGTGGATGACGGCGACTACCACGACGAGCATGTCGTGGTGCCCGCCGGCGGGATCGACGATTACGAGCGGCTACTGGACTTCATTCGTGAGGACCCGAGCGTCCTGAAGCACCTGCACGTCGACATGGACCGGCTCTGCGCGGCCTACCGCGTCGACGACTGAGTCGGGACGCGCTCCGAAGCGCCTGAGCTGATGGCGGCGGTTCGGCGGGCGGGCGGCCGCTCAGCCGCCGCCGTCCAACTCCGCGAGGCGACCGCGGCACGCTTCGAGGGTCCAACGGCGGACGGGTTCCGGCGGCCACGAGCCATCGCGGGCGGCGGTCATGAGCCGCTCGGCTTCGGCCCGGGCCCGCGCTGCCGTCGGGCCGTCCAGAAGTCCCCGGGCACACGCCTCCTCGAACTCGTTTTCGTCGAGGAGTGACGGCGGCCCGTCCAGGGGCTGCCAGACGTCGAGGAAAAGGTCGGTCGTGTGCCAGACCCCCACGGCCATCTCGGGCGGCGTGAGGATGTTCGCGTAGAAGCCGGTCATGGTGCCGTCGGCGCGGTGGAACCGGCCGATGTCGTGCCAGACACCGGGGAAGGTCAGCCAAACGGCGGGCGCGCCGGGGTCGAGGATGACCGCGCCATTCGCCTGGACCGGGTGGGGGATCGGCGCCGATTCGGCGAGGGTGACGACCGCGCCGTCCGGCTCGACGGCTACGACGCGCTGATCGAAGATCTGCTCGCGGTCGGGGATGCGGCGGTAGTGGATGCGGACGCGCCCACCGGGCTCGGTCAAGACGAGCTGGCGCGTTCCGCCGCGTCCGTCGTCGCGCGCACCGCTTCCACGAAAACATCCATGATGCCGCCGCACACGGCGGGGCTCCAGGAGAGCAGGTCGTCGGTCAGATCGACGCGGACCCGCTCCGGCGCGCCCGATGTCAGGACGCGGCTCGCGGCCTCGATGACCTCGGCCTCTCCGCATCCGCCGCCGACGGTGCCGACCAGCCCGCGGTCAGGATCCACCAACATGCGCGCGCCCACCTTCCTCGGCGTGGAGCCACGCGTCGCCACGATGGTGGCCAGTGCGCACGGTCGTCCTTCGGCGCTGGCATCGGCGAGCGCGTCCGCGAGGGCCCGGTCGTCCTGATGGGTCATGCCTGCGGCTCCACGTGTTGGCTCCGTTCCGTCATTTCTGCTCCTCCTTGAAGAAGCGCTCGTCGATGCGTTCCACGTCCTTCAGCGGCCGGCCGGATCCGCCCCGCCGCATGAGCACGAGCTCCGCGGCGACCGCGACTGCGATCTCTTCCGGCGTTTCGGCGCCGATGTCGAGGCCCACGGGAGCATGGATGCGCCCGAGCAGCGACCGGTCGATGCCGTCGTCGAGCAGCTGCACGTAGGTCGCTCGCACCCTTCGCCGGCTTCCGATCATACCGATATACGCGGGAGGTGGGTCCATACGCAGCGCCCGTACGAGACAGGCGTAATCGTACTTGTGGCCCCGCGTGACCAGCACGATGTGGGTGCGCTCGTGCATGGGCACGTCACGGAACGGGTCGTCGAAGTCGGCGCGCAGAAGCCGCTCCGCCTCGGGGAAGCGCTCGCGGGTGGCGAAGTCCGGCCGGTCGTCGAGCACCGAGACCCGGAAGCCCAGGGACGCACCGGTGCGGGAGAGCGGTCGGGCGATGTGCCCGGCTCCGACAATGACCAGCTCGAGTACGGGGCGCCGGAGTTCGAGGTAGACTTCCAGGGTGGCCGGCGCGTCGTCGTCGGCCGCGCTGGTGGCGAGCGGGCGCGCACCCGGCTCGGACGGGAGCTCCACGGCGTGGAGCCCGTCCCCGGCCCGTGGATCGTCGAGCGCCTCCCTCAGTAGGGCGATCAGCGCCGGGGTGATGGCCCGCTCGGCGCCGTGCGTGCGCTCCTCGTCGCCCACACGGGTCAGCCCCACACGCTGCCCGAGCATGGGATGGCCGCCGGGCGCGCCCACCACGAGGGCGACGGCCGCGCTGCCGCCAGCCTCCGAGGTGTCGATCAGGAGGCGCGCCGCCTTCGCCGCCTCGAGGTCTGCCCTGCTCATCGGGCGTCGTCCCGGACGAGCGCCTCGTACTCCTCGGGGGTGTCGACGTCCACGAGAACTCCAGGGTCGTCGGTCTCCAGGAGGAGCGCGGTGCCGGCGTCGAGGTGGCGGTGCACCACCGTGCGGGCGCCGCCCGCCAGGTCGGGGTCGAGCAGCTCGGCGAAGACGGCTCGCCCGAACACCGCCGGGTGTCCGCGTTGACCCCGGTGCACGGGTAGCGCGAGCACGGGAGGCTTCGCCTCGATCAGCGCTCGCACGGTTCCCGGCTGCACCTTCGGATGATCGAGTGGGAGCCAGACGACCCAGCCGACGTCGTTCGTGAGGTGCGTGAGGGCGAGGCGGAGCGAGGTGATCGGTCCGTCGCCCGGATCCGGGTTCTCGAGAACCTCGGCCCCCGCCGTGCGTACCTCACCGGCGATCGCCTCGTCGCCGGCGCGCACGACGACCAGCACCCGGTCGCACCCGCCCTCCACGAGCGCCTCGACGACACGGCGCGTGAACGTCCGCCCGTCCAGGCGGAGCAGCCCCTTCGGCCTGCCCATGCGGGACGAGGCTCCGGACGCGGGCACGACGCCCACGACGCCGGGTCTCGTCGTGGAGCCCGGCGCTCTCTCGCTCGGGCTCATCCGTTCGCGCGGTCCGACCCCGGGAATGCCTCGTAGAACGTCCGGTCGTCGTCCGCGAGCCGTACGAGGAGCGGTGCCGGCTCGAATCGGCTTCCGTGGCGGGCCTCGAGCGTGCGGAGTCGGTCCAGTACCGCGCGCGGATGTACGGTGTCGGCGAAGTGCAGGAGTCCACCGCGGAACGGCGGAAAGCCCGTGCCCATGATCATGGCGAGATCGATGGCCGCGGCGTCCGGCGCGATCCCCTCGTCCAGGATCCGCGCCGCCTCGTTGATCATCGGGAGCACCAGCCGCCACCGGATCGCGGTCTCGTCCAGCGTCGGGGCCGGCTCGGCCGGCGGTGCCCCGGCGGCGTCAGCGTCGGCGCCGTCGACGGCCGTCGACGGCGTGGCGAGACCGAGCTCCGCGTAGACGGCTTCGTCGACGCCCTTCTCCTCTCCCTTCTCGTAGAGGTAGAAGCCGCGTCCACCCTTCTTCCCGAGCCGGTCGGTCTCGCCGATGCGCGAGAGAACGGGTGACGGCGCCATACGGGCTCCGAGCGCCTCATGGAGTGCGGCGCCCGCGTGCCGGGACACGTCGATGCCCACCTCGTCGATGAGCCGTATCGGGCCCATCGGCATCCCGAATGCGGTGGCCGCCTCGTCGATGGTCTCGATGGCGGCCCCTTCGGCCATGAGGAAGCCCCCCTCGTTCAGGTACGGGCCCAGGATGCGGTTCACGAGGAACCCCGGCCCGTCCCGGACCACGACCGGAACCTTCCCGAGCTCGACGGCCAGCCGGTGGACCGTGGCGACGGTGACATCCGACGTCTCGGGGCCGCGAACGATCTCCACGAGCGGCATCCGGTGGACCGGATTGAAGAAGTGCATGCCGCAGAACCGCTCGGGGCGTTGGAGCGCCGAAGCCATCTCCTCGACCGAAAGCGACGACGTGTTGGTGGCGAGTACGCAGCGGTCGTCGACCTCACGCTCGGCGGCGGCGAGCACGTCGCGCTTCACGTCCATGCGTTCCACGACCGCCTCGACCACGAGGCCGGAGCCGCGCAGGCCGTGATCGTCGAGTCCGCCGGCGATCCGCTCCATGGCGCGATCGGCCTCACGCCGACTCGTCTTCCTTCGCTTCACCGCCTTGTCGAAGAGCTGCCGAGCGTGGCGAAGCCCGCTGCCGACGGCGTCGTGACGAATGTCTTTCATGTAGACGTCGATGCCGTTGTATGCGGCCAGCTGGGCGACTCCCCCGCCCATCACGCCCGCGCCGAGCACCCCGATCCGCTCGATCTTTCGTCCCGGATCCTCACCGTCGGTGACGCCCGCCCCCTTCCGGGCGGCCTCGCGCATGTGGAAGACGTGGATAAGGTTCTTGCACTCGGTCGAGACGATCAGCTCGCCCGCCGCGCGGCCTTCGGCGGCGAGGCTCTCTTCCACGCTGCCGCCGAGATGCTCCTCGAGGAGTTCGAGCATGCGGAGCGGTGCAGGGTAGTGGCCGCCGGTCGAGGCCATGACCTTCTTGCGCGCCTGGTGGAGCACGATGCGCCGCCCCGGCCCGGTGTCGTCGAGGAGCCGCTTCACGAGCTTCCTAGAGGGAGCCTTCCGGCTTCGGCTCCCACGGGCCACGTCGATGGCGAAGTCCCGCACGAGGTCGGGAAAGAGGGCGACTGGGAAGATCTCGTCCACCAACCCGATTCGGCGCGCCTTCCTGGCGTCGATCTGCTTGCCGGTCAGCAGCAGGTCGAGTGCGGCCTGGAGTCCGACGAGCCGAGGGAGCCGCGTGGTGCCGCCCCAAGCCGGCAGGATACCGAGCATGACCTCGGGAAGTCCGAGCTTGGTGCGTGGCGCGTCCGAGGCGACTCGATGGGTGCAGGCCAGCGACAACTCGAGCCCGCCTCCGAGGCAAACGCCGTGGATGGCCGATACCGTCGGCACGGGAAGGGTCGTGACGTCCGAGAACACGGCCTGCCCCATCTTGACCTTCGCCTCGGCGTCGCCGGGATCCTCGATATCCGCGATGGCGTCGACCTCCGCGCCCGCGATGAAGCCGGCCTCCTTTCCACTTCGGATCACGACCACCCTGACGCGCCCCTCACGACCCGCGGCCCGGGCCTCGTCGAGCGCGCCACCAAGCCGTCGCATCACGGGCTCGGTCAGTACGTTCTGCGAGCGCTCCGGATCGTCGAAGGTGATCCAACCGATGCCGTCGCCGTCGATCTCGAAGGTGGGGCTGGCGGCGGTCCGCGCCCCGGCCGAATCCGTAGGCTCGTCGCTCGTCGGGTCGTGGGGCATGTCTGGGCGTGTGTTGAAGCGGCGCAAAGGGGACCCTCACACAATACCGTGGTCCCCGCAAAAGGAAAGCCGCCCGGGCTCCACGTTCAGGGAGTCCGGGCGGCTTTCACGCCCTTTATCGGGCCGTCGACCCGAGCCGGCGTCAGAGCTTGGGCCGCTCCTCGGCGTTCTGCCGGGTGAGCTCGACGACCACCGGCTCGCCGCGCTCGACCATCACCGGGACGTTCCAGTAGAGCTCGGTGTACACGAGGTCGTAACGTGCGTGGACCCAGTACTGGCCGGGTGCGACGTTCGCTCGCGCGACGCCGTTCGCATTGGTGGTGTCGACCGCGAGGTCGAGCCCCGACTCGCGCTGTTTGGCGAGGAAGATCTCACCGACGCCTTCGAAGGCCTGGTCCGCCCAATTGTTCTGGAGAATCCGGATCGAGTCCGACGCGCGGATCGTGCCCCGCTGCAGGGAGTCGAACCGCTCGAACGCCGCGTTCATCTGGCGCTCGACCCGGCCGAGCTCGGTGTCGAAGTCCTGCCATTCCCGGAAGAGCGCCACGTAGCGCGCCTCGCCTCGCGAGAACTGCTCCATCTCGCTGGTCAGGGTCTGGAGGGTGTCGCGGAGCGTGTTCCAGCGCCGCTGGAACGTATCCCACTCCTGCTGTGCCACCTGAACCTCATCGCGGGCCGCCTCCAGATCGTCCGGAATCTCGGGCTCTGGCGTGCCGAACGCCTGCGTCAGAGAGTCGAAGATCTGGTCACGGTCGTACGGGAGCAGCTGCACCTCGATGTCGGAGAGCGTGCGCGTGGTCGTGCCCTCCCCCTCGGGGTTCGGGGTCTCGATCTCCATCGTCACCACCACCTCGGCGGGGCCACAGGCCGTCGCTGCGAGGAGGAGGCCCATGGCGAACGGGAGTGTCCTACGCCTCATGTTGATCTCCGTCCGTCGGTTTGCTTGGGGGTACGAAAAGCGAAGCTAGTGTGGGGTCGGACCCACATCAAGCCGGGGCAATCTACATGCTGGGGGACCACACGCCAGGGCCGGGTGTGCATCCGGCCGGCGCCGACCGGTCAGTATCGGAGCGTCTCGGGCAGGATGTAGCGTGCAGGATCCTCGGCTCGTCCGTCGACCTTCACCTCGTAGTGGAGGTTGGGCGCCGTGGCGATGCCGGTGCTGCCGACCTGGGCGATCATCTCGCCGCGCTGCACTTCCTGGCCTACCTGCGCGATGAGCTTGGAGGCATGGGCGTACAGTGTGGAGTACCCGTACCCGTGATCGATCTCGACCGTCAGGCCGTAGCCGACGACCCAGCCGGCCCGGGTCACCCGGCCCTTCGCAGCCGCGTAGATCGGCGTCCCGGTGGGAGCCGAGATGTCCAGGCCCGTGTGGGCCATGGGACGGTTGTGGATCGGGTGCATCCGAGACCGCGAATAGCGGCTCGACAGCCACCCGGACGTCGGCAGGATGGAGGGCGTGGACTCGAGGAGGTCGCGATGGGCGCGCACCGAATCCGTCACCGTCTCCAGGCTCTCCGAGAGCAGTCGGGCGCGGCGCTCCAGCGCGCTCAGGTCGTACGAGACCGCGAAGAGGGACCGGGCGAGATTCGGGTCGGTCGCGTGGAGGGACGAAGACTCGGGCGTACCGAGTCCGGGGCCACCGACGCCGGCCTGCAGGACCTCGGGCTCGATGGCCTCGAGCCCGGCGATGGTGCGGAACTGGGCGTCGTTCGCGGCCACCCGGTCGAGCGTCGACTCGAGACCCGCAATCCGCTGCTGGAACTCCTGGAGCTCGGTTTCAAGGGCCTGGTTCCGGGCCTCGAGGACCGCAGCCTTGATCTGACCCGCTCCGTCCAGACCGATCCCGAAGCTGAACGCCAGGACGGCCAGGAGCACGAAGCCACCGACCCATGCGCTGGCATGGACGGCCCGCGCCGAGACGGAGTATTGCCGGACTGGTCCGTCCTCACCTCGTAGGACGAGAAAAGTCCACTTGTCTCCCTTCATAGATCAGCCCCGGTGCTGGTGAGCCCCTTTCGCGGCAACCCGGAAGCTAGGCCGTTTCGGAACCGTGTGTCAACCAAGCACGACGGGCCGGATCGACAGAAACGCCTCCGCCTGCGGGGCTTAGGGGAGCAAGGGCCGTACCGCCTCCGGGTCGGAATCATCTCTCGCTGGCCCAGGATGGCTCCACGCGGGGAAAAAGCCCGTCGCCCTTGGTTGTTTCACGGCCGGCGAGGGTGATTTCCCGGGCCTCACGTAAGGTGGGGACTGCGTCGAGACCGAGGCGTTCTGCAAGAATTGCCATCTTTTCGGGGGTGACCGGCTCGAAGAGCGAGCACAGGACCGTGAGCGCCCGGGCCAGCGTGGCGAGCGTCTCGTCGAGGGCCTGGGCGGCGTCCTCGTCCTTGGCCTGGGCCCACGGCTGGCGCTCCTCCACGTAGCCGTTCGCGACCCGGGCCAGGTCCATGGCGGCCGCCAGCGCTTCGTGTACGCGGTACTCGGCCATGGCGCTCCGGGCCTCCTCGAGGGCCGTCGTGATCGGCTCGTCGAGCCCGTCGTCGGGTCCGGCCGGCACCACCCCTCCGCGGTACTTGCCGATCATCGACAGCGCGCGGCTGGCCAGGTTGCCGAGGACGTTCGCGAGCTCGTCGTAACGGGTCAGGAAGCGCTCCGGCGTGTACGACGCGTCTCCGCCCGTCGGCATCTCGCGGAGCAGGTACCACCGCACCGCGTCGGTCCCGAACTCCTCGCGGAGGGCGAGCGGGTCGACCACGTTGCCGAGCGACTTGCTCATCTTGGTCTCGCCGACCACCCACCAGCCGTGCGCCAGGATACGGCGCGGCACGGGGAGCCCGACCGCCATCAGCAGCGTCGGCCAGTAGACCGCGTGCGTGGTGATGATGTCCTTGCCGACGATGTGCAGGTCGGCAGGCCACCAGGAGCCGGAGAGGTCGTCGAAGCCACGCGAGCCTGGCTCCGCGTCAGGCGTGATCGCTCCCGACGCCGTCAGGTAGTTGATGAGCGCGTCGACCCAGACGTAGGCCACGTGCTCGTCATCGAACGGGAGCTCGATTCCCCAGGTGAGCCGGCTTTTCGGCCGCGAAATCGACAGGTCGCCGAGCGGTTGCCTCAGGAAGCCGAGGATCTCGTTGCGCCGCACCTCGGGGACGATCCAATCCGGATTCTCCTCGATGTGCCGGACGAGCCGCTCCTGGTAGGCGCTCATGCGGAAGAAGTAGTTCTTCTCTTCCACACGCTGGACGGGGCGACCGCAGTCCGGGCAGGTCTGATCGGGGCCGAGGTCTTTGTCGGTCCAGTAGCGCTCCTCGTGGACACAGTACCATCCCGAGTAGCTCCCCTCGTAGATCTCCCCGCGTTCCCAGAGGCGCTCGAGGAAGGCGCGGACGACCTCGACGTGCTCCTTCTCCGTCGTGCGGATGAAGCGGTCGTGCGAGATGCCGAGTGTGTCCCAAGCGGCGCGAAAGCGCTCGGCCATGAGGTCGCAGAGCTCGATGGGCTCCATGCCACGCTTCTTCGCCTCGTCCTGGATCTTCTGACCGTGTTCGTCCGTGCCGGTCAGGAAGAAGACGTCGGCGCCGTCCTGACGGTCGAAGCGCGCGAGCACGTCGGCCAGGATGGTCGTGTAGGCGTGGCCGAGATGCGGCTCGCCCGAGGCGTAGTAGATCGGGGTGGTGAGGTAGCTACGGCGCTGCACGATCGCGTGTCTCGGTTCCGGGCTTCGACTTGTGGGCTCAGTTCGCGCTCGAGCGGGGTCAATCCCGCTCGGGCGCCTGGCTCACTTCCTCTTTCAGGTCGGCGAGCGCCACGACTCTGCGCTCACCTTCGGCATCGCGCAAGCTGACGGTATCCGCCCAGATGTCCACCGCAATGACCCTCTCCTCACCGTGCGCGGTCCGAATCTTCCGCCCCTCTCGGGGGAAGCGGCGGCGCGCTTCCACGTACGTGCGGTGCTCGTACATGAGGCAGCACATGAGGCGGCCGCAGCACCCGCTGATCTGCGCGGGGTTGAGTGACAGGCGCTGGTCCTTGGCGAGCTGGAGCGAGACCGGCTTGAGTTCTGGCAGCCAGGTGGAGCAGCAAAGCTCGCGGCCGCAGCGGCCCACGCCGCCGAGCAGCGCGGCTTCGTCGCGCACGCCGATCTGCTTCAGCTCGATACGGGTGCGGAACGTCCGCGCCAGGTCCCGCACGAGCTCACGGAAGTCGACCCGCTTCTCGGCCGTGAAGTAGATGATCAGCTTGTTGCGGTCGAACTGCCACTCGGCCTCGGTGACCTTCATGCGCAGGTTGTGCTTCGCAACCAGCTTCTTCGTCTCGGCGCGCACCCGGTGCTCGTCGGATCGGAGCGACTCGATGCGCTCCACCTCGGTCGTCTCGGCGGACCGGACGATGCGGTTCTCGGGCGTCGGCGTTGAGCAGCCGCCCGACGAAGAGCACTTCCGCTCCGCCACGACGCCGATGGCGGAGACGAGCCCGAGGTCCTGGCCCCGGTCGGCCTCGACGATCACGTGCTGGCCGGTGCGCACGTCGAGTCCGGAATACGAGTAGTACTCCTTCCGCGTGCCCTTGAACCGAACTTCTGCGAAACCGGCCATCGTCTAGAAGGGTGTTGAAGAAGTGGGGCGGGCCGGACCCATGCTGCGCACGGGTGC
>JBBDSM010000041.1:0-1633 GCA_040904945.1 Gemmatimonadota bacterium | reverse complement strand
CGCGCTACGCCTAGGAGTGCCAACGACGGAGATGGGGCTGTGCCGCCCCAACCCGGAGGGCACGAGGGGGTTGCGGCACCGGACTGCGTCATAGCTCCTCCCCGATGTCACCACATCGCATTCGTCGCTCTTCCTTGTCCGATATCCGCAAGACCCTCGTGCGCGACCCACCAGACTTCGACCACGGGCTGTTAAGGTAGCAAATCGCGGACCGTCCGGGGCGTCGCGACGCGCGGCCCTTCCGAAGCGCGCCCGTTCTTACCTACCTTCGCAACGTGACTGCTTCCAAACCCGTCTACCTCGCCTCCGACGTCCACTACGGCGCCATCTCCCGCGACCGGGAGCGTGCGTTCCTGGCGTGGTTGGAGCACGCGGCCGGCGAAGCGTCCCACATCGTGGTCAACGGCGACCTCTTCGACTTCTGGTTCGAGTACCGGACGGGACCGACACGTGGATACGGCGAGCTGCTCGACCTGCTCCGGAGCATCGTGGCGTCCGGCGTGCCCATCACGCTGATGGGCGGCAACCACGACTGGTGGGGCGGGAGCTACCTCAGGGACGACGTCGGCCTGGAGTTCCTGCACGGACCCGTGGTACGCGACTATGCGGGCCACCGGACCTTCCTCGCCCACGGGGACGGACTCGGCCGTGGGGACTGGGGTTACCGGCTCGTGAAGCCGATACTGCGCAGCTGGTTCACGTCGTTCTCGTTCGGGCTCCTCCCGCCCGAGCTCGGCGATCGCATCGCGGGTCGCGCGTCCCGAACCGGGGCCCGCTGGACGGAGCCCAACGAGCGACAGCTCGACAGGGCCGAAGCCCTGGAGGAATGGGCCGTGGCGAAGCTGACCGCCGAGCCCGACCTGGACCTCGTGGTCCTGGGACACGCCCACGTCCCCTCGGCGCTGGAAGTCGCCCCGGGGCGTTGGTACGTGAACGCGGGAGACTGGGTCTTCCGGCGGACGTACGTCGTGCTCGAGCGGGGGCAGCCCCCCGCCCTCGAGGAGTGGGAGGAGATCTCCGTATGACGGCCCTGCCCTGGCTCGCGGCGCTCGTACGCTCGGCCCGCATGCCGGTGAGCGTGGTGCTCGTCACCGCGACGGGTGTGGCCGCCCAAGACGTGCCCCCGCGCCCCACGAACGCGCCGACGCCCGACTTCGTGCTCGGGCGCCCGGTGCTCGATCCGCCCAGCCCCGGAGGCGCCTTCCTCCGGTCGCTCGCGGTCCCCGGATGGGGCCATGCCGCCATCGGATCGTACGGGCGGGGCGCGTTCTACGTGGTGGCCGAGACGGGCACATGGTACGCGCTGATCCGCACGCGGATGCGCCTGAACGAGGCACGGGAGCGGGCGTCTCTCAGGGAGCGCAACGTACGAGCCGGACTGGAGCGCGAAGGGCTTACGGACCCCATCGAGATCGAGGCGCGGCTCGACGCCGACCCTGCGCTCCAGGACATCAGAGGCCTCGTCGAGGCACGGGAAGGCCAGCAGGAGGACTGGGTCGCGCTCGGCATCTTCCTGATGCTGCTGAGCGGCGCGGATGCCTACGTGTCGGCGCACCTCGCGAACTTTCCCGACCCGATCGATGTCGGGGTGGTGCCGGGCGCGGCGGGCGGCGTGGAGTTTGCCGTCCGGGTG
>JBBDSM010000040.1:17588-51233 GCA_040904945.1 Gemmatimonadota bacterium | reverse complement strand
GGCCAGGAACGGCGCCGTCTCGCTGGGCACGAACAACACCATCACCCTTCCGTAAATCGAGCATGTCGGAGCCGGCCAGCTGGCCGGCTCCGGCACCAGCTGGGCGGGCGAACCAGCCCGCGACCAGGAACTTCTCAGGAGAATCACAATGTTCGTCAGAACCACTACAATAGGCGTCGCCCTGCTCGTAGCGGCCGCATCGGCCGCCCCGGCGGCTTCGCAGGTACGCGGGACGATGGAGGTCGGAGGGTTCGGCAGTATCACCTCCTTCGACAACTCTCTCGATATGGACAACAGCCTGGGCGCAGGCGGCCGCGTTGGCGTCTTCATCACGCCCTGGCTGTCGGCGGAGTTCGAGGGCGGCGGCAGCAGCGCGAGCCGCAGCCTCGGGCTCGCCGATGTGAACGTGGGCATGGTCGCCGCGCGGCTGACCGCGGTGCCCGTCAAGGTCGGTCCGCTTTCGCTCCTCGTGGGCGCCGGCGTCAATGACTTCGACACGAACTTCCAGGTCAGCTACGGCATCCACGGGCTTCTCGGAGCCAAGTACGCGATCTCCGACAACGTGGCTCTTCGTGTGGACGCCATCACGGATCGTATGTCCATGGGTGGGGGCTGGAACCGGGCCATCCACGCCGGCATCAGCATCTACCGGCATCCGGCCACGCGCACCGTGACCCGTGAAGTCCAGGTCCAGGCGCCCGCAGCGGCTCCGACGCCTCAGCGTGCGGATTCCGTCAGCGCGGCCGAGACGGCGCGCCTCCGGGCCATCGAGGCCGAGCATCGGGCCATGTTGGCCGCGCAGGCCGGTGCCCGGTCGGACGCGGTGACCATGGCCGAGGTGATCCACTTCGCGAACAACTCGTCGGAGCTGAGCGCCCCTGCGCGGGCCATTCTGGATAGCAAGGTCGGTATCTTCCAGAGCGACCCGGCGATGCGGATCGTCATCACCGGCTACACGAGCCAGCCCGGCACGGCGGGCTACAACATGGCGTTGGGTCTCAGGCGGGCCGAAGCGACCAAGGCGTACCTCGTCTCGCAGGGCGTCGACGCTTCGCGGATTCAGATCGCGACCCGTGGTGAGAACGAGCTGGTCATCGACGGCCCCGGAGAGCGGGCCGACGCGGCGAACCGCCGGGGAGAGTTCCGACTCCTCGTGGCCGACCCCGGTCAGTGAGACCGACCTCGTGAACTTCTGCCGGGCGCGGGAAACCGCGCCCGGCTATGAAGGGCCGAGGGATGCCTCCCCCTCGGCCGGGGAGTAGCCGAGCTTCACCAGCGCCGGCTGTGGCGTAGATTGGTCTCCATCCTGCATGGGGCCATGGTCCCTGCCGACACTCCCCGCCGAGAGAGGTTCATGACGGCGTCGGTCCCTTTCGTCATCGATGACTACCGGCAGGTCTATGACGGCGTGGCTCTCCCCGTTCTGGTCATAGATCACGCGTCGTGGCTTATCCTGGCCGCCAACGCCGCCGCGCTCGAGCAGTATGGCTACGAGCGGGACGAGTTCGTCGGCCTCTCGGCACTGGAGGTGCGCCCTCCCGAGGGTCGGCCGGAGGCCATTCAGGTGATGTCCGAGATGCCCCACGGCTTCTGGAAGACCACCGCCGTCACGCACTGCCGCAAGGACGGATCGCTGTTCTCCGCCGACGTCTGGTCGCGCGACACGGTCGTGGACGAGCGACCTGTCCGAATCGCGACGATCCACGAAGTGACGGAACGTGTGCAGATCCAGCGGGAGCTGCAGCAGGCCCAGAAGATGGAAGTCGTGGGTCAGCTCGCGGCCGGGGTCGCCCACGACTTCAACAACGCGTTGACCGTCATCCTCGGTGGCGCGGAGCTCCTCATGGAGCAGTTCCGGGACGATCCGGACGCCCAGGCCGATCTCGAGGTCATCCAGCGAGCGGCTCGCCGGGCGACGGTGCTGACCCGGCACCTCCTTGCGTTCAGCCGAAAGCAGGTGATGCGGGTCGAGGTCTGCTCGCTCGCCGAGGTCGTCGAGCGCAGCGTGGAACTGCTGGAGCGCGTCCTCACGGACCACATCGAGATCCAGAGCCGCATCGATCCCGGTGGCTGGCCCGTGCGCGTCGACGCGATCCAGCTCGAGCACGTGATCATGAACCTCGCGGTGAACGCCCAGGACGCCATGCCCGGGGGCGGCACCCTCGTCCTCCGTGTGGGCAATGTCTCGGTGTCCCCGGCAGATGCCCGCAAGGATCCGAGGATTGCCCCCGGGGACTATGCCGAGCTGACCGTGAGCGACACCGGGACCGGGATGGACGAGATCACCCGCACCCGGGTCTTCGAGCCCTTCTTCACGACCAAGCCGGCGCCGCAGGGGACGGGGCTCGGTCTCTCGATGGCCTACGGGATCGTCCGCCAGAGCAGCGGCTTCATCACGGTGGAGTCGGAGCCAGGGGCGGGGACGACCTTCCGCATTCTCCTGCCCAGGTCCAGCCTGACGTCCGCAGAGGCCACGTCGATCGAAGAGCACGTGCCGCCGGGTGGAGGTCCCAGGGTGCTCGTGGTCGATGACGACGACGATGTGCGGCGTGCCACCTGCCGTGTCCTCGAGGGCTTGGGATGGACGGTCATCTCCAGGGCTTCCGCGGAGGAGGCCCTGGCAGCGCTCGAGGGATCGGGGGACACCCCGGACCTCCTGGTGACCACACTGACCCTTCCCGGCATGGACGGAACGGCGCTGGCGAACCGCCTCCAGTCTTCCTACCCCGGCCTGGGCGTCCTCTTCGTGTCGAGCTATGCGGAGGACGGAAGCGACAGCCTCCGATCGTTCGCCGGGCGCCGCGGGCTTTTGCGGAAGCCCTTTTCCGTCGAATCGTTGAGTGAGGCCGTGCGTCGGCTACTCGCCGGCTCGTGACGGGGCACGAGCACGGGGTCGAAAAGGGGGGGCGACGCATGTCGTCGGAACTTGCGGTACCGGATAGTGTAAAACATTGCATAACAACAAGTTGCCTGTTGCGCTCGTGTTGTGTGCGGCTATTGCACCCGGCGGGCCGGCATCGTTTCGACTCCCAAAAAAGGATCGACTTTGAAGAAGACGACCGCGTTCAAGGGTTTCGCAGGTTGGAAGACGATGAAGTATCTGCTGCGCCACCCGGTCAATGGCACACGGAACCTGCTCGCGCTGAAGGGCGCGAAGTCGATGATCACGCCGAAACGGGCCGCGGTGACGGCCGCCGTGGCGACCACCGCAGTGGCGGTTCCCATCGCCGTGCGGGCCATGAAGGGCTCTGACGAGGCTTGAACGTTCTCGTCGTCGAATCGGCGGCCAAAGCCAAGACTCTCGAGCGTTATCTCGGCGAAGGTTGGCGCGTGCTCGCCACGGGCGGTCATGTACAGACGCTTCCCCACGACCGTGCCCAGCACGGCAAGGACGCGAAGAAAGCCTACTGGGCGAACCAGGCGGGCGCGCTCCCCAGCCCCCCTTGGGTCTGGACCGACCGGGGTGAGGACGCCGTGCGCGACATTCTCGGTGGCGCCGGTGACGATCCCGTCTTCTGGCTCGCGACCGACCCCGATCGCGAGGGCGAGTTCATCGCATGGTGCCTCGAGCGGCTGCTTTCCGAGCGGGGGCCTACCCATCGGGTGAGCTTTCAGGAAGTCACGGAGGAAGCGGTTCGCGCGGCGATCGAGCGGCCCCGCCCCGTGGACGCGAGCATGGTGGAAAGCGCGCTTCTGCGGAAGTTTCTCGACCGGATCGTGGGGTATCGCACCTCGAAGCTCGCGCGTGCCGTCATCCCCGGCGGGAACGCGTCCATGGGCCGGGTGCAGACACCCGCGTTGGGATTCGTGGTGGACCGCGAACTCGAGCGGGAGGCCCACGTGCCGATCCCGTACTTCGAGGTGCGCCTGCGGGCGGGTACGGTGGACCTGCAGGTTCGCTTCCATGAGTCCGACGACGAGGCGGCTTGGAGGGACGAAGCCGGACGGATGATTGCGACGCGTACGTTCGACGGCGACCTGGCGATGGGTGCGGAGCGAGCGTTGCGGGAGGCGGGTCGCGTCACCCTGACGGAGGTCACGAGGGGCACGCGCAGCTCGAACCCGAAGCCACCGTTCTCGACCGACGCGTTGCTTCAGGCCGCGGGTTCGCGGTTCGGATGGTCGCCCAAGAAGACGTCCGCGCTGGCGTCCCTGTTGTACGAGGCGGGGCACATCACGTACATCCGTACGGATTCCACCCGCCTCGCGGCTTCCGCGGTCGCATCCGCTCGCAAGGCCGTGATCGGGGCGTTCGGTGAGGACCACCTCGGGCCGACGGCGCCCGCCGGCCCGGCTCCCGAAGGCGCGACTGCCGGGGCGATCCAGGATGCACACGAGGCCATTCGACCCACACGCTTCGAGGATGAGGACGTGCCCGTGGACGACGCGGACGCGCGAAAGCTCTATCGACTGCTGCGTGCGCACACGCTCGCGGCCCAGATGGCGCCGTCCCGGTTCGCGACCGTCAAGCTGCGTGCCTCTGCCGAGGGGCTCTCCCGGCCTCTCGCCGGGACCGCATCGTGGCGCACGTTCGATGGGTGGGAGGCCGCGTACGAAGAGTTCCGGGCCACACCCGCCACGAGCCCGCCCCCGGAGACGCTCGAGGAAGGCGCCGTCTGGGACCTCGACGAGGAGACCGAGGGTCAAGCGAACCCGTCCTTGATCGAAGACGAGACGCGCCCCCCGGCTCGCTACCGCCCGCACACACTCATCAAGGCGATGAAGGACGGCGGTATCGGCAGGCCGTCCACCTATTCCAAGACGGTGGAAAAGCTCGAGGACCGCACGTATGTCCGCCTGGAGGACGGCGCGTTGGTTCCGACCGAGCGTGGTCGGGCGGTGTGGCTGGAGGTCGCGCCGCTCTACCGCAGGGACAACGAGAAAAGCGAGTTGTTCAGCGCGGACTTCACCGCGCTCATGGAGGAACGGCTCGACAGCGTCGCCCGCGGGGAGGATCCAGCGCCGGACACATGGGAGCGTTGGCGCGACGAAGTGCGTGACCTGCACGAGATCGCCCGGGAGCGGAAGAACCGTGGTGCGGCCACTCCGCGCACGAGGGAGCAGCTCGAGCGACTCCTCGAGAACGCACCGGCGGAGTTCGAGCACCCGGACGACCTCGAGGCGCTGTCGGAGCGTGAGGCCAGGGAGCACATCCAGGCGCTGCGCGACGCCGGGGTTCTGCCCGCTCCGACGACGAACCAGATGGGTTACCTCCAGACGCTCGTCGAGCAGCTCGACATGACGGCGTCGGAAGCGGCGGCGCTCATCGAGCTCGGTGACCTCACGGACATCCGGACTTCCGCCCAGGCGAGCGCGCTCATCGAAGAGCTCTCGACGCTCCGGGACGAGCGTCGTCCCCCGAGCCGGAAGCAGATCGGGCTGATCGAGCGCCTGCGCGCGGAAGCGGGTCTGAGTGAGCCCGAAGCCGCGGCGCTCGTCGACGAGCCCGATATGGAGGGCCTGACGGGCGGCCGCGAAGGAACCGCAAGCGCGCTCATCGACAAGCTGCTGGAGCTCCAGGCGAAGCCCGCGGGCGAACCGGCGTAGCCTCCGCAGCCCGGCACCACGCCTCCACCACCGCCCGGGCCGTGGCCGGATCGGAGAGGTAGCGCTCGGGGTCGTGGGGGTTCCCGGCGCCGCGGCCTTCGGTGGTTCGGTCCTCGATGGCCACGGTGTGACCTGTGGATGAGCGTATCCCCACGAGCGGAGCCGCCAGCGGATCACGGGGGTCGTGCACGTTGACCCAGGAGCCGACCCCGGCCGGCACTCCGGGTCCGCCGCCCCCGTCGAGAAGGACCTCACGGAGCTCCGGATGACCAAGGAGTGATCCCACGGTGATCCATCGCTCGATGCGCGGAGACCCGTCGGGGCGCGTCTCCAGGTGATGATACGAGACCAGGGCGCCGAAGCTGTGCGCCACGAGAATGACGGGACGCCCCTCCCGCCCGGCCGCTGCCAGCGCCTCGGCGAGTCGTTCCTCGGCGCCGCATCGCTGGCCGTCGTCACCCAGGTAGACGAGGTCGCCCGCCATGGACCTCAGCGCCTCTCCTTCGGGGCCTTCCACCCACTGTGCCACGAGCCCCATGAGTGTGCCGGCGGACTTCAGGGCGGCGCCGACGTCTCGCGCCCACTCCGGGCCTCTCCGCTCGCGCTGAGGCCCGGCCCTCTCCTCCTCCTCACCGCGCTCGACGGGGCAGGCCCCCGTACCGGGCTCCAGGGCGTCGGCGTACCAGACCAGGCGGAGGTCGTGCTCGTCCAGCAGGCGCTCGCCCGTGACCGAGGCGATTCCCTGGTCCAGAGCGCTGTTCCAGGCGCGACGCAGACTGGCCGTGTCGCTTCCGTCCAGCCCCCGGCCCGGAAGCATGAGAACGACGGGACGCCCGGAGTCGCGCGCGGCCGCGACCGGCGTGGCGGGCGCCGGGGACGCGGTCCACGCCGGAAGGACCACGACCAGGGCGGCCGCGACTACGGCGGCGAGTCGAACGTTGTGGAATCGAATCATGCTTTTCCTACACCGGCACCCCTCGGAGGGGTCGGTCCGGCGAGCAGCCGCAGGGGGCTCGGGCGCGCCGACTGCACCCCAGTCCGCACACCGGTGCCGGATTCCGCGGGTAGGGCAAGGCAGTAGGGGTCTTTCGGTAACTCGAGCCGAGTTTTATACCATCTCCAGACAGGGAGCGTTGCTCATACACGGCTGAAGCACGTGGTTGACGTGGGTCAGCGCGGCGAAGGGTCCTCTGCTCCCTGTCGCTGAGAAACGGAGTCGGATGCCCCGTAGTCAGGAAGCCGATGGCTGATTCCACAGGCAGCATTACGCGGCTCGTCCAGCAATGGAGCGACGGGGAAGACGGAGCGCTCGACGCGTTGGTGCATCTGGTCTACGACGACCTTCGGGTCATCGCTCATCATCACCTCCGCACCATGGAGGACGACTCCACGCTGCACACGACCGCGCTCGTCCACGAGACCTACCTGCGTCTGGATGGGGTGCATGGCGGTGCGTGGAAGAGTCGCGGCCATTTTTTCGCTTTCTGCTCGACGGCAATGCGCCGCGTACTGATCGACTATGCGCGACGTCACCAAGCAGCGAAGCGTGGCCGGGAGAGAACGCGCGTTCCGCTGGAAGAGGTGCCGGGGCCCTTCGACGCCGAGGTCGTCCAGGTCCTGGCCGTGGACGAAGCCTTACGACGCCTGGTCAAGCACGATGAGCGAATGGCGACCATCGTCGAGTGCCGGTTCTTCGGAGGCCTCACCGTTGCCGAAACCGCGGAAGCGCTCGAGGTCTCTACTCGAAGCATCGAGCGCGAGTGGGCGCGTGCGCGGGTCTACCTGCACCGCCTGCTCGAACCCGGGAGCGAACGCACGTGATCCTCGGACGCTCGCAAGATGACGTCGTCTGGAAGCGCTGGAAGGAGGTCGACGCCATCTTCGCCAAGGCGCTCGAGTTCCCGGAGGCCGCACGCCACCGCTTTGTCTCGGATACATGTGGCGAGGATCTCGAGCTGTTCCGCTCCGTGACGTCGTTGCTTGCCGATGCCGAAGCCCTGCCGGAGACGCCCACCGGACCGGGATTGAACCTGCTACGGGGCTGGGTCGGCGAGCGGAAAGTGGGCGAGAAGCCAGACGTGGGACTTCGGCCCGGCGACGTCGTGGAACGCTACCGCATCACCGGGGAGCTCGGCCGTGGAGGAGTGGCCACGGTCTTCGAGGCGGAGCGAGCCGACGAGGTCTACACCCGGAAGGTCGCGCTCAAGGTTTTGCGTCGCGGCATGGACACGGAAGAAGTGGTTCGCCGCTTCCACGACGAGCGCGAGATCCTTTCATCGTTGGCTCACCCGAACGTTGCCTCGCTCCTGGACGGCGGGACTACTGCGGATGGGCGACCATTCCTGGTCATGCAGAAGGTGGAGGGAGAGCCCATCACCAGTTGGGCCGATGCACGGGATCTGGATCTCACCGCGCGGCTCGGTCTCTTCCTGCAGGTTGCCGACGCGGTGGCGTTCGCCCACCGGCGGCTGGTGGTGCACCGGGACATCAAGCCATCGAACGTTCTGGTGAATGCGCAGGGAAGGGCGATCCTCCTGGATTTCGGCATTGCCAGGCTGGTGGACCCCGTCGAGGGGCGCCAGAGGGAGTTGACCCGGGCAGGCTCGCGGCTTCTCACCCCGGAGTATGCGAGCCCGGAGCAGGCGCGTGGCGAGGCGGTCACCACGGTTTCAGACGTGTACCAGCTCGGCGCCCTGCTCTACCTCCTGTTGACGGGCCGGCGTCCCTTTCCGGCGACGGGGGCGGGGATCGACGCCGTCGCAGGCCGAGGTCGGCCGGTGCCACCGAGCGAGGCTGTCGACCCGACGGTGTCCGTAAAGCGGGGGGCGCTGAAGGGCGATCTGGACACCATTCTGCTCAAGACGATGCGGCCAGAGGCCGAGGAACGGTACGGCTCCGCGGAGGCCCTCGCCGATGACATCCGCAGGTATCTCGAGGGGCGCCCGATCGCGGCCCGCCGTCCTTCGGTCGGTTATCGGGTGCGCAAGTTCGTACGGCGCAATCCCTGGTTTCCAGCCGTGGCGGCGGGTGTGGTTCTGGCGATCGCGGGATATGTCGGCACACTGGAGGTCCAGTCGCGCCGTCTGGAGCTCGAACGGAACGAGGCGCGTCTGCAGGCCGAGCGCGCGGAGCAGATCAAGGGCTTTCTGGTCGATCTGTTCCGGGCAGCCGATCCGTACGACGCGCCGGACCCGGCGCGCAGTCGCCAGATCACGGTCGTCGAGGCGCTCGACCTGGGTGCTGAACGGGCGCGTACCGAATTGGCAGATCGTCCGTTCCTACGGGCCGACTTGTTGTCGAGCATCGCGACGGTCTACGATCGCATGGACCTCCGAGACCCTGCCCTCGCACTACTCGCGGAGGCCATGGAGGTCCGCTCCGACACCGGTGAGGAGCGCTCGCTCGAACAGCTGGCGGACCTCGGGCGGACCGCGTCGATCCTTGCTCGTGCCGGGCAGTTGGACTCGGCAGAGGTGCTCGAACGGAAGCGGCTGGCGCTCGCGCGTGCTGACCCCGCGGGCACACCCCAGGTGGCGAACGCTCTGCTGGGTCTCGGATCGATCCATCAAGCCGCTGCGCGGCGGGAGGATTCGCTGGCGGACCGCATCGAAGCGGTGCGGATCCTTCGCTCCCTCGGTGCTGGAGGTCGCGGGGCGCTGGCCGATGCGTTGAGCGCGCTCGCCGACTCGTATCGGCTTCTGGACCGGCTCGACGAGGCGGAAGCGGCGGCGCGGGAGGGGGTCGCGATCCATCGGAGGCTCAGCGGCGCGCAACATCCACGAACCGTTCTTGCCGAGGTGCACCTGGCTCAACTGCAGCACGCCCGGGGCCGCCTCGATGACGCAGCCGAATTGTACCGGAACGCCGTTCCGAGCCTCGAGGCGTCGCTGGGCCCGCTTCACTTCAACACCATCAACAGCCTCAACAACCTCGCGATCGTCTTGAGCGATGCGGGAGATGTGTCCGGAGCGGAGGAAACCCACCGACAGGTTCTCGCTCGGCGCCGAAGGGTTCCGGGCGGCGATACACTTGCCGTCGCCGCTTCGCTCCAGAATCTGGCGGCGACCGTCCTTTTGCAGGACCGTCTGGAAGAAGCCGATTCGCTCGCGATCGAGGCGGCGAAGTTGTACGGGCAGCGGCTGCGTCCGGGGCACCCGCAGACCGCCTTTCCGCTGCTCACCCGTACGCAGATCGCCCTGAAGCGGGGCGACGGAGGCGGTGCGGAGCAGTTGGCCCGCCAAGCGTCTGCCATTTTGGAAGGTGTGCTCCCGGATGAACATTTCGCCACCGCCACTGCGCACTGCCGAACGGGCGCGGCGCTCGCCCTTCAGGGGCGCCTGGCCGATGCCGCCCCGCTGATCAGGGATGGGCTGGCCGCTCTGGAGGCCAGCGAGCAGGCACCGGCGCGACTCGTCGAAGAGTGCCGCCAGGCCATGGATGCGCTCGACCCTTGAGGCCGCGTGTCTACGGAAACGCCCCGCCGCCTCCCAGCCCGAATCGATATCCGAGCAGCAACGAGAGGGCGCGGTTCCGAATCTCCGGACCTGCGCCCGTGTCACTGAGCCGGGTCAGCCCCCGAGCGTAGCGTGCATCCAGTGTGACGGCGCCGATCCCGCGGATCACTTCGAAGGCGAACCCGGCCCCGAACATCACGCCTCGCTCGAACTCCTTCAGCGTCTCCTCCAACCGGTCCTGGCCGCCGAGGAGTTGGTCGCACGCCTGCTGGGCGCCTGCCTCGGTCGCCCTCACTTGGCAGTCCAGCTGCCAGCCGAAAACCGGTCCTCCGGCCACGTAGGGTTGAAAGCGTGCCCCGCCCAGCGGGATCGCCAGCCGGACCAGCACCGGGATCTCGACGTACGCCAGCGAGATCTCTTCGACGTCACCCGCCGCCAGTCGGGCCTGGAGGTTGTCCGCCCCCTTCTGCGCATAATAGATCTCCGGCGCGAGCGTGAACGGACCGACGCCGATCATGTCGAATCCCACGCCACCGGAAAGCCGCGGCCGAGGGTCCGAGGCTTCGACGTCGGTACCGAAGACGTCTACGAGTACCAACGCAGGAGCCCGACAGCGGCCGACACCCGACTCCCCCGCGCCCCCGGTGTGTCGGGCTGTGCCCACCGTTTCCGTTGGTCCTCATGAAGAGCCATGCCCGCCGCGTGATCTTGAACGGAAAGGAGAAAGCCTTGCTCAATCATTCGATTCCCCCGCTGATGCTGATTGTCACGCTGGCGGTCCTCGCCGGATCCGCGGAGTCTGCTCCACTCCTTTCCCAAGAGCATCCACTCGGGACTCCGCGGGACGATCTGGAGCGCTTCTACGGTGTCTACGGCGTGGTCGGAGAGCGACGGAATTTCTTCGTCTCGGAGGCGAGTGTCCCCGCGGGTGAGAACCCTGTCCCGCCGGGCTACCTCATGGTCGGAACCACGTGGGGCGACGTCCAACCGTGGCATATGAAGTCACTCTCGGACACGCGGTTCGAGCAGGCGTACGTAGGCCAGTTCCAGGACGCACCCCTCGTGGTCGAGTTTCACACCGACGACGCGGGGAATGCCATGGCTCTGACCTTCAGCGGACTGTTCGAGGACCGTGGACGGCTCGAGCGGATCGGGGACCTGCCTGATGGGCGGTAGCGGCCGAAGAGGGGGCGGCGGTCGGCGCATCCGCCTGTTCCCGCTGTTCGCGATCGCCGTCGGATTGCTCGCGTGCGGTGAGAACGCGGGCACCGGGCTCGAGTCCGGCCCGGATCCCGACCCCGACCCCGATCCCGATCCTGCGGGGCCGTCTTTCACACAGGTCGCGTGCCCCGATTTTGCCCTCGCTGCGAGTGGCGGTTTGCCATTGGACGAGATTTCCATCGGTGCATTTCCGCCATCGTTCGCGCTCCCGGTCGCCGCGTCCGTTTCCTTGGGCGACTCCGTCCACGCCGGGTTCGCGTTCATTCGGAGCCCGGACGGGGCGGAGAGCGGCGCGGACGACCTGCGGCTCGTCGTGCCCCTTCATCCGGTCGAACCCATGAGCGGCGGCCCCGTGGTACTGACTGTTTCCGACGGGACGCAGGCCTGCGCACCGGTGGAGTTCACCGTAGAGGCGCTCCCGGAGGCCGACGGAGAATTCGAAAGCGTGGTGGACCTGCTCCAACAGATTCTCGCCGAGCAGGCGGCACTGCTGGACACCACGCCGGAGCACCTGGTGTCGACGCCGGCGTCGGACCTCGCACCGGCACTCTGGCCGATGGCGTTGACGCAGGCGGTCCTCGATCATCCCTCGAACGAGCTTTCGTTGAGGGCGGTGGCGGGCGGCGCGCACGGGAGCGAGGCGAAGGAATGGATCGAGCGGATCCTGGCGCGCACCGCCTTGCGCTCCGCCCTGGAAGGCGCGGCCGCGATGTCACGGTCGGCGGCCACCAGCCACTCCACGCAGTCGTCATTCGTGGATTGTCCCGTGCCGGATTACGTGAACACGCCCGCCCTGCTGGACGAGTGCATGTCCGCAGCCGCTGCGGCCGATCGGGCGGCGAATGGACTCTCGAGGGAGGTCGCCGACGACATCGGCACGGCGTTCAGTGTTGTCAGTCAGTTAGGCCTGCCGATCGCCGGCGCCGTCGAATCCGTCTTCGGGGCGCTGTTCTGGTTGATCTACAGCGAACGCGAAAAGATGGCGGCGCTTTTTCCCTCGCGCTTCACGGCCATGAACATCGAGGTCGACAAGGAGCGATTCGCGGAGGATGAGGATGCGGACGGCCGTGTGACGCTTGCCCGGGTGTCCGCGACGAGCGAGGGCTACGACCTTCAGCAGGAGATTATCGATGGGTTGAAGCAGGCTATCTCGCTGGCGGAGAGCACGGGCAAGTTCGACTTTTCGACAGGTACGGACGCTGATGCTGTCGTGAGCCAGGTGGAAGGCGATCTCAGAGCGGCGATCGAAGCATGGGCGGTCGATATGGAGATCGAGGCGTTCGATTCACCCGCCGAGCTGTTCGGTCCCGTTACGGTGACGGATCCGATGTGGATCGAAGCGAGGATCGCGGCGGGGGAGTCGGTCGAGCTCGTGGGGGAGACCACCTACGAGCCGCGAGCGACCGGGACGTCCACACTCTCCGTACGCACCGAGGACGGCCGGTTCGGCGGGGAGCAGATTGCGGAACAGGTCGAAATCACCGTCGCCCCTCTCAATGTCTCGATCAGCCCCGCGGATACGATCGTCGGAGCGGGTGACCCGGAGGTCGTGGAGTTCGTAACCTTCCGGGTGACGGTCGAGGAGTCCCACTCGCCAGACAGCGTCGACCTCGATCTGTCGGAGCATCCCCGGCAGGGAGAAGCCGAAATCCGTTACGTCGGAGGCAACGTTCACGAGGTGGATTACCTGCCGCCGTTGAATCCCGACTACGGTCAGCCGGACCTCATCGTGGTCCGTCACACCGCCGAAGCGGGTGCCCGTGCCAATGGCCCCGAACGCACGGCCATCGCGACCGTCCGATTCGGGTCCATCACCATCACTCCTCGCACAGCCTGCATGGAACCCGGCGAAGAGGAGCAGTTCGAGGCCACGGTGGAGGGCTTCGGAGAGAGCGAAGTAGCTTGGACCGCGAGTGCGGGAGACATCGACCCGCAGACCGGGTCGTTCACCGCTCCGGATGCCCCGGGGAGCGTGATCATCACCGCCGAGCTCGCCGACAATCCGGCCGTGAACGATTCCATCGGTCTCACCATCGGGGGGTGCAGCTGCACCTGGTCCGTGAGCGTCGGTTCGCTTCCCACGTTCGGAACCGCCACCATGCCCGACGCTGTGGCGGGTTTCGTCGTTTCGGGGACGCAACTTATGGTCATCGACGGCAACGGCACGACGACGGGGGGAGAGACCGGCTCCTTCGGTCTCACGCTGGAAGGTGTGGGGGTCGGCGCGCCTTTGGGCCCCGGCACGTTCGAAGCGATCGTATCGGGCTCGTTCGGAAGCGGAAGCCCCACCATGTTCTTCACCGTGGATGGGAACCCCCTGGTGACGGTGTCTCTGCTCGAGGCGAGTGCTGACCTCGTGGAGGGGTCCGCTACCGGCATTGTATCGGTGTCGAACTATCCGTACGATGACCAGAACACGGTCGAGAGGTCGTTCCAGGTCGACTTCCGAATCAGCCCTGATCTGTCGGTAGTGCAGGGGGAGAGCATCACCTATTCGTGTAGCACCGGGACCTAGCCAGGAGGGGCGGCCCGTTCAGCGACCGCCTGCCAGGTACTCGAAAATCTCCATCCGCCTGGGGACTTTGGCCATGTTGTTCCAGATGATCACGATGCGGCCGCTGTCGAGAAACCGGACCGCGTAGTTGCTACCGAGCCCGGCGCCACCATGGCCGGCGGCCAGGGCTGTGGAGGCTCCCGAGTAGGGCAGCTGCGGCAGGGTGAAGCCGTACCCGTAGGGATCCTGGTGGGCAGGAGGCCAGGCGCCCTCCGGGACCTCCGAAGGAAGCGAGTGGGGCGTAAACATGAGGTCCCAGCTTTCCTCGTCCAACAATCGGTCGGAACCGAGGGCGAGCATGAAGCGGTGCAGATCACGCAGGCTCGACGTTTGACCTCCGTCGCCGACGAAGATTCCCTTCCTGTGCTCGACGACGGCGCCGTCCTGCAGGTAGTAGTCCGGCACCCGATCACCAATCAGGTCGGGGTCGTGGGCGGTGGCGTCCATGCCGAGGGGCCGGAACAGCTGCTGTTCGAGCACCTCCGCGAACGGCCTTCCATACGCGCGTTCGACGATCATGCCGAGCAGCACGTACCCGGTGTTGGAATAGTGGAACATCGTGCCCGGCTCGAAATCCAGCTCCATACCCGCGACGGTGTCGAGAATGGTGGGCATGTCCAGCTCCATCGGAAGCAAGCCCCTGAGCTGGTTGATGAAGTAGTCGGGCACCCCGGAGCGGTGGGACAGGAGCATGTGAAGGGTCACGTCCCCGGCGCGGGGGTGGGCGAACTCCGGGACATGGCGACTGAGCGGATCGTCCAGTGCGAGCCTACCTTCCTCGACCAGCTGCATGACCAGGATGGCCGTGAACATCTTCCCCTGGCTGTTGATGCTGAACCGGTCCGTCGGGCTCAGCACTCGGCCTTCCTCGTGGTCGGCGATGCCCCAGGCTTCCACCAGGACGACCGTCTCACCCTCGGCGATGAGGATGCCGCCGTGGAATTCCCCTTGGACGTAGAGCTGCCGGATCAGCTGTCGTAGCTCAGGATCCCCATCGGCCTCGCCAGATGTCTGGCCCGTCAATGGGGCGGCGGCGAAGAGCGTCAGCGCGAGCGCCAACAGCTTGACGAGACGAGTCGAAACGTTCATCGGCTTCCCTCCCTGGGGTCAACGTAGACCACAGTAGGGGGGCCTCGTCCGTGGCACCACCTCGCCTCCAGGCGGGTAGGGTGCAGACAAAGGAGTGGAATATGCTGAAGCGCATCGCCCTCGTCGGACTCTCCCTCGTCTTCGTGGCGGCCGGGGCCAACCACTTCGTGAACCCCGACTTCTACGTCCGGATCATGCCACCCTACCTTCCAGCGCACCGCGAGCTCGTGTATCTGAGCGGAGTGCTGGAAATCCTGGGAGGTGTCGCAGTCCTGGTTCCGGGGATTCGTGATGCAGCAGGCTGGGGTCTCGTCCTGCTGTTGGTTGCGATCTTTCCAGCCAATCTTCACATGGCCCTGAATCCCGACCTGTTCCCCGGTTTGAGCCCCGCGGCACTCTACGCGCGTCTTCCCCTCCAGGCTGTCCTCATCGCCTGGGCGTACTGGGCGACGAGGCCTGATACGCTCCGGCTCAGAGCACCTTCCCGGGATTCATGAGCCCTTTCGGGTCGAGCGCGGCCTTGATGGCGCGCATAGCCGCGAGCGACTCGGGATCCTTGTAGCGGGCGAGCTCGTCCTTCTTCAGCTTGCCGACCCCGTGCTCCGCGCTGAAGCTGCCCCCGAGCTCCGCGGCGAGATCGTGCAGGCACTCCGACAGCGCCTTGGCGTGCGCGCGCTTGAAGGCCTCGGGGTCCTCGCCGGCCGGCGCCAGCAGGTTGTAATGCAGGTTGCCGTCGCCGATGTGTCCGTAGATCGAGACACGGCATGCCGCGATGGCCGCCAGCCGGCTCGACGCGGCCTCCAGGTACTCCGGGATCCGGTCGATGGTCACCGAGACGTCGTGCTTCACCGAGCCGCCCTGGTGCTTCTCGGACTCGGGGATGCTCTCTCGCAGCCCCCAGAGCTGGCTGCGCTGCTGACCCGATTCCGCGATCACGCCATCGAGGATCTCGCCTTCCTCCATGCCGGTCATCAGGATCGCTTCGCTCACCTCGCGAAGCTGTTCCTCGCTCTGGCCGGAGGAGAGCTCCAGCAGGACGTAGTGCTCGTGGGGTTCCTCCAGGGGATCCACGAGGCCGTCGCTGTACCCGAGGGCCAGCTCCAGGGACGGCCGGGTGACGTACTCGAACGACGTCACGCAGTCACCGCTCTCCCGCCGGGCCCGGCCGAGGAGCCGGCATGCCGCGGCGGCATCGGACACGGCCAGCCACGCGGTCTGGCGGGCCGTCGGCTGCGGAAAGAGCTTGAGCGTCGCCGCCGTGATGATGCCGAGGGTGCCCTCGGCGCCGCAGAAGAGCGACTTCAGGTCGAACCCTGTGTTGTCTTTCCTCAGCCCCGAAAGGCCGTGGATGACGCGGCCGTCGGGCAACACGACTTCCAGACCCAGGCAGAGCTCCCGCGCGGTGCCGTACCGGAGCACGGCGAGCCCCCCTGCGTTGGTCGCCAGAGCACCACCGATCTCGGCGCTGCCCTCCGAAGCCATGCTGAGGGGAAACAGGAGGCCCTCGTCTGCCGCCGCCTGCTGGGCATTGGCGAGCACCACGCCCGCTTCGGCCGTCATCGTGAAGCCGACCGGGTCGATGCCACGAACGGTATTCATGCGGGACAGCGAGACGAGCACCTGGCCCTCGGCATCGTCCGGGGCGGCGCCCCCGCAGTAGCCGGTGTTGCCGCCCTGGGGCACGATGCCCAGACCCGCCTCGTAGCAGGCCGCCATCACCTGCGAGGCCTCGTCGGTGCTGGCGGGCCGCACGATGAGGGCCGCCTCGCCCCGGTAGAGCTGCCGTTCGTCGACCAGGTAGCCCTCGCGGGTGGCTTCGTCGTCGACCACGCCCTTGGGGCCGACGATCTGGCGAATGCGGTCGAGTGCCTGCTGGCGGTCCGAATCGCTCATCGTTCGGCGATCAGTAGAGGAGTCGGGCGCGGATGGTGCCCTCGATCCCCTTGAGCCGGTCGACCAGGCCCCAGGCATCTTCCACTTCCGCGTCCATCACCACGTAACCCACACGCGGGGAGGTCTGCAGATACTGGGCGGAGATGTTGACGCCTTCCTCGGAGAAGATGTGGTTGATCTTCTCGAGCACGCCCGAAACGTTGCGGTGCACGTGAAGGACCCGGCGCAGCTCGTTGTTCTCCGGCAGGGACACCTGGGGGAAGTTCACGGCCTGGGTGGTGGAGCCGTTATCGGAGTATTTGATGAGCTTGCCGGCGACCTCCAGCGCGATGTTCTTCTGGGCCTCCTGGGTGCTCCCTCCGATGTGCGGCGTGAGCAGCACGTTGTCGAACTTCGTCAGCGGAGAGACCAGGGGGTCGGTGTTCGACTCCGGCTCTTCGGGGAAGACGTCCACGGCGGCGCCGGCCAGATGCTCGGACTCCAATGCCGCGGCCAGTGCATCGATGTCGACGACGCAGCCCCGAGACGCGTTGATCAGGAAGGTCCCTTTGCGCATGGTCGCGAGCTCGGCAGCGCCGATCATCATCCGGGTTTCGGGCGTCTCGGGCACGTGCAGCGTGACCAGGTCGGCCTCTTCCAGAAGATCCGAGAGATGGTCCCGGGCGGCTGCGTTGCCGAGGGGTAGCTTGCTCTCGATGTCGTGATAGATCACCCGCATGCCGAGCGCTTCGGCCAGCACGCCGAGCTGACTGCCGATGTGACCGTACCCCACGATGCCCAGCTTCTTACCACGCATCTCGTACGCGTGGGACGCGGACTTCGTCCACTCTCCCCGGTGTGCGGCGGCATTTTTCGAGGGGATGCCGCGGAGGAGGAACACCACCTCGGCCAGAACGAGCTCGGCCACGCTGCGGGTGTTGGAGAAGGGTGCGTTGAAGACCGGCACACCCTTGAGCTCCGCCGTCTCGAGGTCTACCTGATTCGTGCCGATACAGAAGCAGCCGACCGCGGCGAGCTTCTCCGCCTTCGCGAGCACGTCGGAGGTGAGCTGCGTGCGCGAGCGGATCCCCACGAAGTGGACGTCGGCGATCGCTCGCTCGAGCTCGTCGGAGGTCAGGGACCCCGGGAGCGCCTCGACATTGGTGTAGCCGGCCTCACGTAAGGCCTCTCGGGCGGTCGGATGTATGCCTTCGAGCAACAGAAATTTGATGCGGTCCTTGGACAGCGAAAGTCGGGTCACGGGTCTACTCGGGGTCCGGCTGGGGGCGTGGGTGGCGAGACCTTGGAAGTAAGGGGAGAAGCCGAAGATGGTCAATGAATCCCCCGCCATAGCGTCGCGCGGCCGTGTCGATGGACCCTCTCGTCAGCCCCCGACCCGCGCCGGTGCTGCCCGGTTGGTGCGCGAGCCATCTCCGAGCTGACCGCTCTGGTTCAGTCCCCAGCAGTACTCGAGGCCCTCGATGGATATACCGCAGGTGACTGCCCCTCCCGCCGAGAGCTGAGCGAAGGTGATGCTGCCGGCGACGGCGATCGGTGTCGCCGCGTTGACGGTGGAACCGTTCCCGAGCTGTCCGTGCAGGTTTTGACCCCAGCAGTATGCGGTGCCGTCCGCGAGCAGCGCACAGGCGTGGGCCGCCCCCGACACCAACGCGGTGGCTCGGCCCGGGAGGCCGGCGACCTGAGTCGGGTTCGAATGAGCCTCCGTCGTGCCGTCTCCGAGCTGACCGAAGCGATTGTCACCCCAGCAGAGCACGCTTCCCGAGGACAGGGCGCACGTGTGGGAGCTTCCCGCTGCGAGGGACTGGGCGGTCGTCGCGACCCGTCGCGGTGAAAGTCGATCGAGGCGGGTGCCGTCACCGACCTGCCCATCGCGGTTCAGGCCCCAGCAGTACACGGCGCCGGATGCGGTCGCTGCGCACGTATGGCTCCAACCGGACTCCAGCGTCGTCAGCGAGGGCGTCGAAGTGAGCACCGGCGTCGTGCGATCGTTCCGGGATCCGTCTCCGAGTTGGCCACCGATGTTCTGCCCCCAGCATGCCAGCTGTCCGTCGCCGGTCAGGCCGCAGGTATGTGCGATGCCCGCGCTGAGCGTCGAGAAGCGAAGGTCCGTCGCAACGGGCGTCGGCTGGTCGCGGTCCGTGCGCGTGCCGTCTCCGAGTTGTCCCGCATCGTTGGCCCCCCAGCATGATGCCATGCCCGCGGCGTCCAGCGCACACGCGTGGAAGAGGCCCGAGGTCAGGGCCCGCGTACCGTATGCCGCGTCTTCAATGCGCTGCCCGCGGTCGTCGGCGCCACGGCAGGTGACCCCGCCACCGGTCAACATGCACACCGTCGATCCTCCGACGACCCGGTCGCGAGGCACGACCGAGACCCTTGTCGGTGCCGAGCGGGTAGGCGGCGGCTCGTATACGGTCTCGGTGACGGGAGGGGCCTGGGACTGCACGTCGCGAGTCGGCGGATCGTCCGGGGGGAGCACTTCCCGAGCGACTTCTGCCGATCGGGCCATGGCCGTGAAGGTGACGACGGTCTCCAGACCCGGCGAGCTCGCGGCGAGTCGGTGAAAGCCCGCGCTGGGACCGAGCTGCCAACTGGCCGTGGCCCGCCCCAAAGAGTCGGTCCGTGCCAGCGCAGGGGTGGTGATACCGCCCCCGGAGACCACCTGGAAGCGCACGTCGACGCCATCGACCGGTTGACCGTTCGCGTCCACGACCTCCACACCGAATCGCCCGGGAAGGGTCGTCCCCGCCTCCGCCGCCTGGCCGTCCCCCTGGAGGTAGTCCATCCGGGCCGGGACGCCGGCACCGCCGACCCCGCTCGGCTCCGCTGAGCCAGGCGACGCGGGCCCCACCGGTGCGGTGTCCGTCCCACCCGTCACGGTCTCGGGTGGCGACCCGGGGGTGCCTCCGGGCTCGGCAGTCAGTCCGAACGGAAGGCTCTGGCTCCCCATCCCGCCGAGGTAACCACCGGCCGCGCCCAGAATGAGAACGACGACCCATGTCCAGGGCCCTGGACCGGACCGTGGAGCCTTGGTGTTCCCCGGTGGCTCGGTCGCGGCCTGCGGTCCCCGATAGGCTGAGTGGGGAAGCGGTGGGAGCTCGATATCAGGAACGCGCTCTCGTCGTGCGCGGCTCTCTCTTCCGGGTACCATGTCAGTTTCCCGGTTCCGAGTCTTCGGAGTCCCGGCGCCGGTCGTCGTCGAAGGTGACGGCGTCGATGCTCCGTGAGAGCCCGTGGAACGCCGGGTCCGAACGCGATGGATCGATGGCGACGGTCACGGTCCTGAAGCCGAATCCGTCGCGGCGGTCGTCGTCCACGGCCCTGAAGATCACGATCTTCGGGTCGTCCCAGTTGAGCGGCGTGAAGGTCAGCCGGTCGGGTTCGAGCGTCGCGTCGTCGGCGTCGTCGGTGCGGGCGGTGAAGACCACGTCGCTCTGCGGCTCCGCGGTCAGCACGGCGAAGAGGGTGTCGGTGTGACCGCCCTCCCTGGCCGACGTCCACCCCTCGGTCTCCGACAGGAGAAAGTCTGCGACGTCGTCGTCCCGGATGGTGACCTCGAGCTGTCGATCGGTCACGACGGTGTACGGCGTCTGGCCGGCTTCTTCCACGGAGACGACGATGGAGGTGCTCCGATCTCCATTCACGACTCGGTCGTCGATGGCGGTGACGGTGACGGTCTGGGGGGTGGACCAGTTCGACGGATCGAAGGTGAGGCGCGATCGACTGACGTCGATCTCGTCCTCGTCCTCGGCTGTCACGGAAAGGCTGACCTCCGCGCCGGGATCGAGGTCGAGGACGACGGAGAACGCATCCGTGGACCCGGACTCCTCCACGGACGTGCGACCTCCAGTGTGCCGTACGGTGATACCGGCGAGCGACAGACGGACGGGCAGGGAGGTGCTGAGGTCACCGTTATCCCCGGAGGTCACCACGACGACCGCGTCGTACACTCCGGCGCGCATCCCTCGGACATCGGGAGATAGCGTGAGCGTCGCCGGGGTCGCGTTCGCCGAGAGGCTTGCCTCGAGCCAGCCTTCTCCCCCTCCCGATTCGTATTCCACCTTGGACGCGAGCGCGGTCAGTCGACCCAAGCCTCCATTGCTGATGAGCACGGTACTCGTCGCCGGGCCCTGCCCATCGACATCCCCGGCCATCGACACCACCCCGGGATCCATGACGAGGGTCGGACCGGGTACGACCAGAACGCTGGCCGAACCGGTCACGCCGCGGTACGTCGCCTCGACGGTCGCGACGCCGGTGCTCAGTGCTTGGGCGGTGCCCGACTGATCCACGAAGACCACGTCGGGTGCATCGCTCGACCAGACGACCGGTGCGCCGACCATGGAGCCCACGTCGTCCGCTACGACGGCCTCGAACTCCACCGTACCGCCTGGCTCCATGGCCGCATTGTCCGGAAGGACGGTAACCGACGTGACCACGACTTCGGTCACCTTCTCCGTCGCGCACGCCTGCATCACTGCAGTGATCAGCAACGCCCGGAGAACCGGTCGCGCCGCCCCACCAGGGCGTGCTCGGGGTCGAGGCCGTGCAGGGGCTCGCATGGGCTCAGCGGAAGCGGAGGGACAACAGATTCAGGTCCACACCGTTGCCACGGGTCGTGATCGAGGGTCCGCTTATTCGCTCTGCGTAGGGGCCTTGACCACGCCTGCGGAGCCGCGCATTGATGAACGCCTCGGCGGCGCCGAACATGGCTACGCCGGCGGCCACTCCGACCGCCGACCACATGTGGGGCCGTTCGTTGTTCCTCGAGGCGACGGCCTCCGGAGGGCAGGAGGCGCCTGGCTCGACGGCTACCTGGCAGCGTACGTCGACCTCGGTGATGAAGAAGCCGCCCGCGAGGGTGCCGGCTGTGAGAGCCACTACGAGCAGGCCGCTTCGAGCTCGGCCGGAGTAGAACTGACCCATGCCAGGGACGAGCGCACCGAGGGCGAGAGCCGTGTAGGGGCTTGGCGTGTTCTGGAGGGACGCGAGGAGCGCTTCCAGCTGCCCGATGCGACGGGCGACCATGACCGCGTCAGGCGCGGACGGCGCCAACTCGAGATAGTGGCCGAACGCGAGCATGGCTTCGGAGTTCCTTCCCATTCGGTCGAGCGTCACCGCCCGGTTATAGGCCCCGTCGGCCCACAGCGGGGCGTCGCGCACCACCTGGTCGAACGTTCCGAGCGCTTCTGCGAGCTGACCCGCTTCGGCTGCGGTCACCGCGTCCGCGGCTGCCGACCGTGTCGCATCGGAGGCATCGCTCTCCTTCTCGTTGAGGGCTTCGATCCGGTCGCGAACGTCCTCGTGCATGCCCTCGGCTTGGACGGTTCCGAGCACTCTGCAATAGGACGAGGTGGCAGCCTGGGTCTGTCCCAGATCCTCCAGGACCCTGCCTCGACGGTAGGCCAGCTCCGCGGAGAAGGGGGCCAGCTCCGTGGCTCGCTCCAGGAGGGTGGCCGCCCGCTCCAGATCACCGAGGACCACGGACTGATCGGCGGTGGACGCGAGCTCCGCCGCCTGGGCGCGAGCCTCGGGTCCCGGGTCGACTACGACCGCGGGCGTACTCCGGCAGGTCTCGGCCTCACCGTTGTCCACTTCGTGTCGTAGCGGCAACTCCTGGGCGCCGGCGGGCACCACGGTGGCCAGAATCCAGAGAAAGGCACCAGCCGCGGCCCTGCTCGTTTTCGAAGCTGGGCGTTCAAGATCGATCATCAGGGTCCCGTAACAGTCGGAGGTGCGCAGCGAGGGTCTGGGTCAGGGTCGTCATCGTCGTCATCATCGTCGTCATCGGAGGTCGTCTTCTTCTTGCCACGCTTCCCGGGCTTCTGCTCGGGAGCGAGCACGTCGTCGACACACTCGAGGTCGACGGCGGGCGCCACAGTCATCAGGGCGGAGCCGGACGTGCCGTTGAAGGTTGCCCAGACGAGGGTCGATCCAGGAGCGAGCCCGTAGGCTCGTCCGTCGGGATCCACGCGCACGATCGAGGGGTTGTCCGTCGACCAGGTCACGACGGCTAGAACGACCGGTTGGTCGAATTCGTCGATCACGGTCGCCGTGAATTGCAGGTCCTCGCCTTCCACGATGCCGGCGTCGTCTGGCGCCACGACGACGCTCGACGCGACGACCGGTGTGACGACCTCGGTTTGGCAGCCCGAGGCTACTCCCATCGACCCCAACGCCATGACCGCAACCGCGAGCTGTCTCCTCATGGACTCCTCGGGGCGATCGTTCCTATCGACCGATCACGAAGGGGAGGTGGCCGAACACGACGAATCCGCGTCCGCCGCCGATCTCGATCTTGGCGCCGATCGAGGGCCGAACCCGGCCAAGGGCGAAGGTCAACCCGGCACCGAGGTTGAGGCCCACCTCCGTCCTCGAGGTGTCGGTGAAATCATTCGATGTGTTCGAGATGTTGGCCCCGGCCAGCGCGTAGGGCGTCACCGGTGACCGATCGAGCGCGAACGAGTAGGTGAGGTTCCCGTTGAGCTCGAGGTAGTTGACGCTGCCGTCCGGGAAGAAGTAGAAGAAGTCGGCCAGGATCGCGACGCCCTCGTCGAACTCCTGGATCGGGACGTTGAGAGCCGCGCCAATGCCCAGCTTGAAGTCGTCGTGGTAGGCGACCGCGGGCCCGAGCGTAGCCTGGGCCCGGACGGCCGACGGCACCATGGTCATGATCGTGACCGCGCCGAGCGCGAGGCGGAAGAAGCTCATGGCGTGACCTCACTGTGCAGGAATTTCGCGGTCTCCGAGATGATCTCGCCGCTGGCCGAGTTGATCATGTTGTGCACCCCGCCCTCGACGGCCACGAGCTCACAGCTGGCCACCGCTGCGCACGCCGCTTCCACGTTGGCGAAAGGCACTTTGGTATCATCCGTTCCGTGGATGAGGAGCGTTCGACCCATGGCGGCTTCCATCATGCCCTCCTCGATGCTCGCCGAGATGCCTACGACACCGGCAACGCTCGAGGACGGTCCGGGGTTTCCGCTCGTTCCGGAGTCGTCGGGTGAGGCGGCGGCGACGCGAAGCGCGGCGGTGCCCCCGGCCGAGTAACCGGCCAGGAAGATGCGATCCGGATCGACGCCGAGGTCGTCGGCGTTCTCCCTCAGCCAACGCACGACCGCCTGAACATCGTGTTGGGCGTCATGCTTGGCCTGCTCCCCGATCTGATCGTCGGGGTCCGTGTAGTCGAACGTCTGGTTCTCCCGGATCCGGTAGTTCGCAGACACACTCACCATGCCGCGGCGAGCGGAGCTGCGCGCGAACTCGGCCGTCTCACCTTTGTGACCGAACTGGAAGCTCCCGCCGTGCAGCCACACGACCGCAGGCCGTTGCGCCAGGTCGTCGTCCGCGGGCTCGTAGAGATCGAGCATAAGGACTTCCTCATCCCCGTTCTCGTCTATCGCCAGGCCGTACTGGAGATCGGTCTCCGTCGCGACGTCGAACATTTCGTCCAGGTAGCGGACGCCGTCGTCGGGTCCAACGGGATCGTCCCCGCACGCAGCGAGGGTCAGGAATGGAACCACGCTCAGCGCGGCGACCCATCCTCGGGTCCTGTTGGTCATTCTTATCTGGTTCATTCGGGTACCGATTCTGAGAGTGGATTCGCGTATCTGCTCTCTCATTCGACGCACGGGCTGTACCACCTTTCCCTTGGAGCCTGGGAGGTAGGCGCGGTGCGGAATGTTCGGTTCCCGCTGCATATCCGTAGGCTTGAAACGGGGTCGTTTCTGCCTACGGAGCGCGACAATGTCGCGCGGACGGATCAGGGCGCTCCGAGCACGATTTTTGCCGCCACGGGCCGGTGGTCCGATGGGCAGCCCGCATCCGAGGCCATGATGTCGGCGGTCAGGATGTCGGGGCGGCGATCCGCAGATGGTGGATCCGATACCAGGACGTAGTCCACGCGCAGGCCGTCCGAACCCGTCTCGGCGTTGCAGCGCGTCCCCGTTCCCGTGTCTCCGGGGTGGTTCGACGCCCAGGCATCGATCATCCGGAGATCCGATTCGGGCTCGGAGCACGGGTCCCCGGACTCGCATCGGCTCCCGAGCAGGTATCGCAGAGGCCATGAACCAGGACCCGTGTTGAAATCTCCGAGCACGAGGAAGGGCGCATCGCGCTGGCTTCGGTCGGCGATCCGATCGACGAGGAGTTCGGCGCTCTTGAAGCGGGCCAGGTCGGAATCATCGGCGTGCTCATCGGCGATCAAGTGCGTGTTGAACACGTAGAAGCCCGCCTCCTGTGGGGCATCCCGCTCCGCGATACGAACCCATGTGGCCATGGTGGGGAAGGCTGTCCCGCCGAAGGCTGCGTCGGCGTAGGAGCCCGGATCGTCCGGTGATTCCGAGTACCAGAAGTGCCCGGATTCCTGAAGCACGAACCGCTCTTCGAGGAACAGGACGGCGACCGTCTCCGCATCCGTGATTCCGGCGTCGGCATAGGGCCCGCGAGCCAACGCCAAATACTCGGGCATCTCCCCCAGAAGCCACGCGACCTGCCAGACCTCGGCTTCCTGGAGGGCGACGACGTCGGGCGAACGACTCCGAATCATCTCGACTACGGCGTCTCTCCGTTCGGGCCACGGCAGGATGCCGCGACCGGAGTCTGTCGCGTCGTGGTAGATGTTGTAGGTCATGACCGTGATCGCTATGGGGTCCCTCGGTTCGGGCGGAACCACGTCGCTCGGTGAGGGACCGTCGCACGCGATCAACAGCGATATCGCGGCGACCGAAAGAATGTGCGACAGGCGAGGCCGCGGACCACGTTCTGCTTGTGGCGCATGTGCGCCCGCCAGGCTCAGGAGGTGGCCGAAGACGGACTCCTCGGACCGGGATGCATCGATCACCGTGACGCTCTTAGCGGGTAGGGTGCCGATCATGTCGAGATACTCCTTTCGTCGGGCTTCGAGGGCGGCAAGCGAGCCCTCGGGTTTGCGGGCATGAAGCACCTCGGCGGGAGCGTCGAGCAGGACGAGGTTGTCGGGGCGAGGGTAGACGTGTCGAAGGAGGAATCCATGAATGCGATCGCCCCACCGGAGCCACGCGTCCGTATCCTGCACGCGACGGGTGTAGTAGTCGGGGTACGGATGGCGGTCCATGATCACCGTGTGTCCCTTACGAGCGTACACGGCAGCCACCACGAACCGGTACAGGTCCTCGCTCACGCGGAACCCGAGCACAGCCAGTGATTTGAGGTTCTGGACACCGCGCTCGAACGGGTTCGACGGCCGGCGCGTCGAGCGCTCCTCGGGCGGGCCGGAGTGGTGGACGTGCTTGCCCATCCAGCCCTTGATGCGAATCCACGCCTTCGTGGTAGGAAGAGTGTGCGTAAAGGCAGCCGGGTTGGACCCCATGTAGACGTACCTGGCCGAGCCGTTCAACGCAGAGCACAACCGCTTCGCCTGCGTCGACTTTCCGGCGCCGTCGGCGCCGATCAGTGTAAGAATCCGTCCTGTCGTGACCATCGTGTCAGACCTCGGCCACGACACCGGCGATGACGGCGTCGAGCTCTTCCAAAGGGCAAGGGTAGGGGTGGCGAACGAGGTAGGCCGGCACGTCGCGGGTCGCGTCCTCCAGGATGCTGCGGGCCTCCGCGGGGGCTCGCCCCACGTACTTCCAGCCACCGGTCGGCACGGCGTACGTGAACGCCAGCTGCGCGCGGAGGGCGGGCAGCAGTTCGCCTTCGGTTTGGGCAGCGAGCCGCCGAGCGGTGCTCTCGGGCGCGGCGCGCTCCGCCACGATGGAAGCGTGCCGGTGCGTCTCGAGAATGATCAGGACATCGACCCGGGCATCGACCGCGGGCGCCCCGAGACGCTCGAGAGGAAGCTCTACCTCCAGCCCACGTCGGAGTCGGTCGAGGGCCTTGGCGGCCAGTCGGAACCCGGGTCCGCGGGGGGCGACGTCCGACAAGGCGTCGAATGCGGGTGCGGTCCGGGCGAGCGCCCGTCGGAACGGTCTCCGGCCGAGCGAGGCGAGAGGGAGTTGGGCCATGTGCCAATCCTTCACACCGACAGGGCGTCCCATGCCGACCATGCGCGCCCCCGAGCGTGCCAGCAGAATCCTGTCGTCACCGACCGGGGAGGCGCCGCCCTCGCAGGCGGAGAGAAGAGCGCCCGTCTTCCCGCTGTGGGCCCATCCGGCCACGAGCACGCCCTTTCCCTCGGGTGTGACCCACGCCGAGCCGTGGACAGGGGTCCATTGGTGGAACAGGGCCGCGAGGTCCAAGGCCGCAGACAGGAACGGGACGCGTCCGACACCGCGGCGGCAGACGATTCGCGCCTCACCCCACCGCTCGCCTTGCGAGACGCTGGCGAGCGGAGTGTGCGTGGACGGATCGAGGAAGTACACGCCGTCGTCACCGTAGCCGGTCCATCCACCGTCGAGCACGCGCAGGCGTGACGGCGAGATCTCATCGACGAATTCGATCGTCACGTCGGGCACGCGGTCGCGCACGCTGTCCGACCTCCCGACGTCACGAGCGACCGCGTCGCGATCGTCCTGACTGTCGCCCTGGACGATCACCCGCATCACGTGTGCGACACCGAAATCGACGCCCTCGGCTTCCGGAGACGCCGCAGGGGTGTCCCGTCGCCGCTCGGCCTCCGCGTTGGTGGGAGCGGAGTCCGAGCGTCGTGCTGTCGCGGCCGTCTCGATGATGGTGGTTCCGAAGCAGGAGAGATCGAGGGTCCTCACCCTACATCACATGCAAGTCGGGGGCCGCCACGGGACCTCACCACCACGTGAAGATCGTCGCCGGCGAGGCGTCCGCTCGCGCCCGGGCCACGTCGTCCGGCTCGCGCCAGAACGGACGCACCCGTGTGCCGGTCAGCCGTACCTCCCAGCGTGCGTCGGGGTCGGACGCCAGGGGGATGGCGACGTCCAGGCGCCAGGTGCGATTCGACTCCGGTGGAAACGCCACCAACAGGCCAGCGCCGACCCCCGCTCGTAGGCCGGTGTCCATGCCGATGCGTGCGTCTCCGGCCCATACCTGACCGAGATCGGCGAAGGTCGCCCACGCGAAGGCGGCTCGGTCGGCGACTTCACCCAACAGCCATCGGTGCTCGACCCTTCCCACGCCACGAACGGCTCCTCCGGCCCGAGACCCCGCGTAGCCGCGCACACCCCCCTCGAGGTCTCCGAGGCGAAGTTGGAACGGCACCCGGCTTCGCCATCCTCCGGCCATCTCGAAGCTCGAGATGAGGAGGTGTGCCTCGTCGGGCTTGGTGTACCAGGCCACCCGACCGCTCCCGACCATCGAGTCCCAGCGGTCGGGCCGCAGGTCGCGGCGTGCCTCGAACCCGATGCGCATGGAGGCGAAAGACCGCGGAGAACCGAGCCCCGCGTATAGGTCCGCGGAGGCGAAGACGTCGTCGGCCGCGGAGCCGAGGCGCGGGATGCCCCGACCGACCAGGATGCCGAGCTGGACGCCGGTCGCGATGTCCTGACTGGCCAGCAGGGCGTCGAAGCCTCGGGCCCGGGTGAACGACAGGACTCGGGCCCCGACCACCGCGTTGAAGCGCACGTTCCGGTACGACGGGGGCGGGCCGCCGAGAGCGTCGGTCGTGTCGGCCACCAGACCGGAATCGGAGACGATCACTGCGTACGGAGCGGGCGCCATGTCCTCTTGGGTTATGAGCGCCCCGACGAAGGCGTTCTCACGACCGATCCCGAGCCGGCGAACGCCTCCGAGACCCCAGAACCGTCGGCGGACTTCGAGCGATAGATCAGCGAGGCCGGGCCGGGCGAAGGACGTGTACGCGTGCAGCTCGTCGTAGCCCATGAACCAGGCACCGCGTTGGAGGTCGGTGAGGAAGGGGTATCCGAGCGACAAGCTTCGGGTGCGACCGAGCGGTGCTTGGTCCAGGTCGAACGTGAAGGTGTAGGGGCGCCCGAAGACCTGGTAGGCGGTGGCATGGACACGGAAGCCGGTCCGGTAGGCGAACCCGCGCTCGACGCCTGCACCCAGCGTGAGTCCCTGGCCCGCCACGTTCGTGCTGCCGAGACGCGCCGAGGAAGGGCTTGCGCCGCGGAAGCGCACATCGACCACGGGGGATATCTCGTCCGTGGTCTCGACCTCGATGCGGGTGGTCCCGGCGACCGGGTCGGGTATCGCGCGGATCGTCGCTTTGGCCAGAAAGGGCTGCAACCTGAGGATTCGTTCCGATTCGGCCCTTCGGCGCTCCGTGCACGGCTCGCCCGGGCTCAGCAGCAGGAATCCCTCGACCACTTCCGCTTTCGTGGTAGTGTGCAGACTCCCGACCGCGTCCGTCAGCCAGTTGAGCCGAGACGGGAGACTGGGGAGTACGGGCTCCCGAGCCGTGACGACGATCTCCGAGACGACCCTTCCTTCACAAGCCGCCAAGCTCCCCGCGAGATCCTGTGCGAAGGCCCCGTCCGCGAGGAACACGAACGAGGCCAGCGCGAACAGCAGGCGGATCGTCACCGACCCGCCCGTCTCCCCTGGCGGCGCCAGGGGAGGGGCGGTCGAATTCAACCAGTCGGAACGACTTCGAGCTCCGCTTCACAGCGGTTCTCACCGGCCACGAAGACCAGGGAATGAGTCCCTTCCTCCGCCTCGGACGTGTTCAACCAGAACGTCCAGGACGTCGCGTCGTCCCCCATCTGGATCGGGGTCGGAGTCTCGTCGCCTACGGCCATCTCTGTGCGGGGCACATCCATCGGCGATGCGATGCTGATACCGTGAGCGGACGCCTGGTCCACTCCTGTCACGTCTCCGATGTCTTCGGAAAAGGTGACGGTCACTCGTACTGCTTCGGTCCCGGCCTCGACCTGAGCCGGCGAAACCTGCGCAGTGCACTCGAGGTCTGGCATGTCCTGCGCGTTCGCATTCGACGGCATCAGCGCTACGGCTGCGGCCAGTGTAAGGACGGCGCCAGAAGTTAAAGTGAGGGTCTGCATGTTGTGCTTCTCCTGCTGTGAGTTCGAAAGCAACCGCCAATCGAGCGGTGCGTTCCTCTTCACATTGGGAAGGTGCAACCCTCGTACCCCGTTGTGCCGCGTCCTTTAAGGACCGCGTAACATACTGTCTACCTTACGTTTCCGGTGATCGTGGTGTTCGTGGAGTCCTCGATTCGGGTTCCGTCCTGACTCACGCGCCGGACAGTGATGCGAGGCCTCTGTCGCTCGAAGAAGACGGTTTCGTTGATCAGCCCCGTGGCGACGTTCACACGCAGGACCTCGCGCTCGGATCCGGCCACGTCGATCTTCTCTTCGCCGAGAATATCGTACCGGTCGTTGGCGGTCTCGCCCGTCCATGGGTCGAACGTCACGAACTCCACGCTCTTACCCACGAGCGAGTCGGCATCGAGCATTGCGAAGGCGAGGTCGCGCATGTTCCGCATGATGATGCCGCGGGGTAACGTCTCGTCGAGCTCCTGGGCGCTCCCGGTGCTGTCGCGGACCGCACCCACTACCCGGTCCCCCTCGAAGCGGACGTTGTGCGACGCGGTCTGCCACCCCTCGGCCGTCCACCAGGTCACCTCGCCGGTCGACGAAATGGGATCGAGCCCGTCCAACCCCGCCAGCGAGCGCACGCGCTCACGCCGTGTCGTTTGTTGCGTTCCGAACGGCTCGGTGACGCGGGTCGTCTCGCTCTCCATATACCGCTCGAGGCGAGGGGGAACGCCTCCCACGGTCTCGATCACGCGATAGCTGACCCGCGTCCTCCGGACCCCTTCGTCGCCGAGGTCCACCGACGACTCAACGACATAGTCGAGGTCATCCAGTTCGAACACCAACCCCTGGTTGACCGTGGTTGCCCTCGCGATGGACCGGCTGGCGCTGTCTTCTTCCGAGACCGTCATCGGGCCGAGCGTAGCCACTGGGGTATCTCCGAGACTCTGGAGCATCCCGCGCGCGTAGTTGATAGGAACCGCGAAGTTGAGGTTCTGGCCCGAGGCCATCTGAGACACCGCGATGCCGATGACGTCACCGTTATCGGAAAGCACGGCGCCGCCGCTCGATCCGGGCGACGCGGGGGCGGTGATCTGGAGCAGCTGGAAGCCCTCGGGCTCCTGCCGGCGCCCACTGACGATGCCCGTCGATACCGTATTGTCGAGGCCGAGCGGGCTCCCGACCAGGACGACCGGAGCTCCTGTCCGCACGCTGTCGGAGTTTCCGAGCGGGAGGGTGGGCATCTGGAAGGCCGCGATGCGGATGACCGCGATGTCGCGACGCTCGTCCTCTGCGAGAATGGACACCTGGTCGTAGATGTCACCGGACGCGAGCTTCACCTGCGCAACCCGGGCGTCCTCGATGACATGATAGTTCGTGAGGATGATTCCGGAGGGGTCGATCAGGAATCCACTTCCCTGGCGCGAGCCCGAGGCGGTCTCGACGTCGATGAGCACGACAGCCTGGGTCACCCGCTCCGCGAGTTCTTCGAGCGAGATGGGCGCCGGTGATTCGGTCTCCTGGGCGCTCGTCGACGGGGGGACCAGCAGCATCACCGCGCACGCGAATGCAAATCGGATCGAGTGGAGTGAATGGGACAAGTGTGGCTCCTGCATTGCTGCAATCGTGGGAAAGCCCCGACGGAGGCCACCGTTACTGAAGGCGCACGATCCACGCCAGTGACGATTCGGGGCTCTTCGGACGCTTCTCGTAGCCGGGGATGTGCCGCCTGACCGCGACGATGCTGGGTCAGGTAAACACAAGCTAACACCGTCGGACCCTTGCCGTAGCGTAGGGGGCCGTTCATCGGGGTCAGCGGAGCGGCACGATTGGTGCGTGAGGTGGAGCCAGAAGACGCATCGATCCATGACCCCCAAGGGAGTGACCTGATGGTGAAGATGTCCAAGAAGATGGAGGAGCGGCTCAACAAGGGCGCGAAGGCGGTCCGGAATGCCGTCGGAGACTCGGTGGAGACCGTCTCGGATGAAGCCCGGTCCCATCCGGGCCGATCCGCCGCGGCGGCACTGGGCGTGGCCCTCGTGGGCGCCGCGGGCGTGACGGCGTACCGGTACCTGCGACGCCCGAACGGCGCCGCGACGCTGCACGTCGTGTCCGATGGTGAGGATGGATGGATGATCCGTGACGGGGGCTCGACCATGACGTTGAGCTCGTTCTCAACCAAGCGCGAAGCACTCACCGCTGCGCGGGCCGCCGCCGCCGAAGCCGCCCCGAGCCAGCTGGTCATCCACAGGGCCGACGGCTCGGTCTCGCGGGAGCACCGGTACGATCCGACCTGACTGGTTGCCTCTGTGGACAAAATCGTGGCTCACTCATAATCTCTACGCCATCGTTGACGGTCCTCGTTGACATGCCTCACCGATGGTGGAGCCTGGCAACGCCCCCCCGAAGAGGATCACGAACGACGTGACCGAGCAAGATTTTGCCGTGCCCGCCGGTTCCGGCAGGGCTGAGGCGGAGGTCGATCCCACGAATCCCCGAACGCCGGATTACAATCCCGAGGTTACGCTGGTCGCCATCGGGGCTTCGGCCGGCGGGCTGATGGCCTTGAAGACCTTCTTCCGGGAAGTCCCCCCGGACAGCGGGATGGCGTACGTGGTCATCGTGCACCTCGACCCCGATCACGAGAGCCAGATGGCCGGGTTGCTCGGGAGCAGCTCTGCCATCCCGGTGGAGCAGATCACCGAGAGCTTCAGGCCCGAGCCGAACCGCGTCTACGTCATCCCACCGAACAAGAACCTGTCGGCGGCGCACGGGCGGGTCGAGCTCGCGCCGCGTGACCACCATGCGCCCATCGACCTGTTCTTCCGCACCCTCGCGGCGACCTACGGCGCCCAGGCCGTCGGCATCGTGCTGTCCGGCACCGGTTCGGACGGCACGATGGGCATCCGGGCGATCCGGGAGGCCGGGGGCATTACGATCGCGCAGACCCCCGCCGAGGCGGAGTTCTCTTCCATGCCCAAGTCGGCGATCCAGACGGGCCAGATCGACCTGGTTCTGTCCATTCCCGACATGCCGGCGCGGATCATCGACCTCAAGGGGGCTCATCCTAAACTCCCGAGGACCGCCTCCGAGCCGGAGGAGGCCGAAGCCGCGGAGCCCCTCGCTATGATTCTGCGACAGGTGGCGAAGCGAACGGGTCGTGATTTCAGTGGATACAAGCGCTCTACCTTGCTGCGGCGCATCGCGCGGCGCATGGCGTTCCGGCAGGTGGACACGCTGCCGGGCTACGCGCGGCTCCTCGAGAAGGACTCGAGCGAAGCCGACCGGCTCTTCCAGGATCTCCTGATCTCGGTGAGCAGCTTCTTTCGGGATCCCGAGGCCTTCGACGTGCTCGAACGCGAGGTGATCCCGACGATCTTCGATGGGAAGGGTACGAACGACCACGTACGTGTGTGGGTCGCCGGGTGCGCTACTGGTGAAGAGGCCTACTCCATCGGCATGCTCTTGCAGGAGTACGCGGAGACACTGCCGGCGAGCCCGGAGATCCAGATCTTCGCCACGGACCTTGATGAGGAGGCATGCGGTCGCGCACGGGGGGGGCTCTACCCCGGAACCATCGCCGCCGATGTGTCCGAAGAGCGGCTCGAGCACTTCTTCGAGCCGGAGGCCGGTGGCTATCGGGTGAAGCACGTGCTCCGGGAGATGGTTCTCTTCGCTCCTCACGACGTGCTGCATGATCCGCCGTTCTCGAAGCTCGATCTCGTGAGCTGCCGGAATCTCCTGATCTACCTGGGACCCGAGGCGCAGGAACGCGTACTGCTGACGTTCCACTACGGCCTCCGCCGCGGCGGGTACCTCTTTCTGGGTACGGCGGAGTTCGCCGGTGATTCGGGGCTCTTCGAAACCGTGGACGCGAAGCATCGCATCTACTCCCGCGCGGGAACCAGAGGTCGCTTCCTGCCGAGCGCGGCGCCTTCTCGGTACCGGCGTGGTGAAGGTGAAGGTGAAGGTGAAGGTGAAG
>JBBDSM010000040.1:0-17488 GCA_040904945.1 Gemmatimonadota bacterium | reverse complement strand
TCCGCATGCTCGAAGCCTATGCGCCACCGAGCCTGGTCGTCGACGGAGACGGCCGTGTGGTGCACCTCTCGCCCAACGCCGGCCGTTTCGTGCGCCCGCAGGGCGGTGCACCCAAGTGGAATCTCCTGGAGCTCGTGGCGGAGGACCTGCGTGTCGAGCTTCGCGCCGCCCTCCACGAGGTGCTGGAGGAACGGACGGACACAGAACGATCCGTGCGGGTCGACAGCGATGGACGCTCGAGCATCGTCGCGCTGCGGCTGAGCCCGGTGGACGGCGATGAAGGTCGAAAGCCCTACGTGCTCGTCGTGTTCGACGAATCCGCCGAGACCAAGGAGGACGTGTCGCCCGCGTCGGGGGAGGACGGTGAGGACCGGCCCGGCGGGGCGGAGATCGCGCGCCTGGAGGAGGACGTGCGGCGGGCGCGGGAGCAGCTCTCTTCGGTGCTCAAGGAGCGTGACGGCACGGTCGAAAGCCTGCGGGCTGCGAACGAGGAGCTCCAGTCGATCAACGAGCAGCACCGGACCGCCCTCGAAGAGATGGAGACCAGCCAGGAAGAGCTCCAGTCCCTCAACGAGGAGCTGAGCACGGTCAACCAGGAACACCGTTCCACCATCGAACAGCTGAAGCACACGACGGCGGATCTGACCAACCTCATCGAGGCGATCAACGTCGCGACCCTCTTCCTGGACCGGCACCTCAACGTGCGCCGCTTCTCGCCGACTGTCGCGGACATCTTCAGTCTGAACCGGGGCGATGAGGGCCGCCCGTTGCGTCACTTCACCCATGGTCTCCAGTACGATGACCTGCTCGACGACGCGGACCGTGTCCTGACTTCGGTCGAGCCGGTCGAGCGCGAGGTCCCGGATCAGCAAGGAAACTGGTTCAGCGTCCGGATGCGTCCGTATCTGTACGGGGGTGACCGCATCGACGGGGTCGTGATCACGCTGTATGACATTACCGAAGCCAAGCGCCAACGGGATGCCGAGCACGAGGCCAGGGAGCGCGCGGAGTTCGAAGGAGCCCGCCTGCAGACGCTGATGGACGAGCTGCCGGCCGGAGTCCTCTTCGTGGAAGCTTCTTCCGGCAAGATTCTCAGCGCAAACGAGCGCGCTCATGCCATCTGGGGGGACGACGGGACTCCCTTGACCGCACCGACCTTCGGAGACGACGCGCGTTACGTGGCGTTCCGGGTGAACGGCACCCGGTTCGAGGAAGGGGAGTGGCCGATTTCTCGGTTGATCCGTACCGGGCGGGCGGTCCGTGACGAGGAGATCGAGATCCGGTTCGCCGACGGTCGCACGATCGTGCTTCTGGTGAACGCGGCTCCGGTCCGGGTTGCGAGATCGACCAAGCCTGGAACGAAGGACCAGGTCCTGGGCGCGATCGTGACGTTCCTCGACATCACGACCCGCAGACAGACGGAGGAAGAACTCCGCGCCGCGAAGATCGAGGCTGAAGCGGCGAACCGTACCAAGGGTTTCTTCATGTCGGCCCTCTCGCACGAGTTCCGCACCCCGCTCAACGGAATCATGGGGTACGCGGAGTTGCTGACACGGGACGAGCGCCTGGAGCCCGACCACATGCGGAAGTTGGACCGGATCCAGGGTTCGGTCCGGCACCTCAACAGCATGATCGACGAGATTCTCCACCTCGTGGGGCTCGAGACCAATCCGGACCTCGAGGGAGCCTCTCCCGTCGATGTGCGAGATATCGTCGCCGAGGTCTCCGAAATGTGTGAGCCCGTGGCGGTGGCAGGAGGCCTCACGCTCAGCGTCGAGATGCCCGACCACCCGGTGATCGCCAAGACGGTCGTCAACCCCCTCAGGATGATCCTCGTGAACCTGGTGGGGAACGCCATCAAGTTCACCGAGACGGGCGGGGTTCGCCTCGTGCTGAGAGAGGGCGAGAGCCGGGTGTCGTTCGAAGTCCACGACACCGGCATCGGCATCGGGCCGGAGGACCAGGAAAGCATCTTCGAACGCTTCTGGCAGGTGAGTAAGGGGCTGACCAGAAGTGCCAGTGGGGTGGGCATCGGTCTCGCCGCTGCGCGCGAGCTGAGCTACGTCCTCGGCGGAGACATCGACGTGGAGAGCGAGCTCGGGAAGGGGAGCGTCTTCACGTTGTGGATCCCCCGGCAGCCGTCGCGCGAGCCCGTATCGAAATGAGGCTCGAGCCCGCCGTCGACGGTGTCGAGCCGGACTTCCTCGAGCGCGCGGCCGAATCTGTCGTCGAGAATGCCCCCGCGGAGCCTCTCCTTTCGCCCGACGGCGACATGCTCCGCGCGGCTCTGGCGAAGGTGGTCGAAGGTGTCAGAGACGTCCTGGCGGGCCAAGAGCCCGCGCCGTTGAAGAAGGCGCAGGTCGACCGGGTTCGCCTGCTGCGCTCCTTGCGGGGCGCGGTTCTGGATGCGTGGTCCGACGAAGACGGGTCGTTGCTCGAAACCATGCGGGCGTTCGAAACGACCGAACGCGCGATGAGCGAGGGCGATGAGGGGGTGGCGGCGAGCCCGTTTTCCAGAAATCTCCTACGCGAGGTGGTTCACCTCCTCCTGTCACCTTTGGGGTCGGTCGTCATGCTCGTCGGTACGCTCCGCGAGGAGCGTGCGGGGCCTCTGAACGAAAAGCAGCATCGCCAGCTCGGCATCATCCACCGCGCGGCGACCAGCGCGGCATCGGCCAGCAGCGACATCCTCACATTGATCAGCCCCGAAGAGTACTACGGGGCTCCACAGCGCTTTTCGGTCGCGGACATAATAGCGACCGTCGCCGACGTGGTCCGGCCGCTCACGGAAGCGCGTGACTCCCGACTGGACGTTCGCGTCGAGGTCGATCAGCCCCGGCGCGGACCGGTGAACGCTCTGACCCAGGCCCTCCTCGGTCTGGCGACGCGCCTGGCGCTGATGACGCGGGACGGGACGGTGGAGCTCGACGCCGATGCCAGGGACGGAGACGCGGTGTCGTTTTCCTTGACCGGTCGGAGTGCGCCCGGGTCGGCACGTGAGGAGAGAGACCCGTTCCTCCTGTTCCGGACGGATCCGGGCTCTGACGGCTACACGCTTTCGCCAGAGGCGCTCTCGTTCTCCGCGGGACGGCAGACCCTCCGGGCCATGGACTCGGACCTGGAGGTCGACACCGCCGACGATGGAGCGTTGACCTTACGCTTCGAGATGACGCTTCCCCTCGCGGAGTAGCGGACGGACTGCGGCGCGCCCGGCCCGGATCAGCCCGGTCCGGACCACTCCAGATCGAGACGGATGCTCACGAAGCTGTAGGGGGGCCACGGCCCGGTGTACTTGAAGGAGAGCAGGCCCTCGTGGCGGCTCGCCAGCCGCCCCACCGCCTGATCGAACTCGTCTTCCCGAACGCGCTCGACCAGGAACGCTACGTTCAAGATCATGTCGTCGCCGATGAGCTTCCCGTTCCGGCTCGCCACGGAGAGGGGGCGAAGCGGTTCGTAGACGCTCCACATCAAAGCGTTCGCCCGCTCCTCCATGGCCTCCTCGACCACGCGACCGAGCTGGAGCCGGGCGAAGTACGCCGATCCGTCACCGCCGCGTCCGATCTCGTCCTTGAGGGCCCGAACCTCCGGGTTCGTGCGCTCGAGGTCCGCCATGGCCTGTTCGCGGTCCCAGGAGACCTTCACCCCCAACTCCACCCGTCCTCGCACCGCGGCGAGGACCTCCATGAGCGCGGGCGCGGTCGAGCGCAACATCGCTGCGACGTCGGCTTCCGAGCGGAAGACCGTGCCGAACGACATCGGCAGCATGGTGTGGTCCCGCATGACCGCCTCGTTCACGGTCTCGTGGAGGAGCAGGTTCTCCTGCGTCGGCTCGTAACGCTGGAGGGGGGTCTCACACACGACCGCGGCCAGGCCGGCTTCATGCACGGTGTATACCTCGCCCTCGCCCATGCCGAGCGCACTCACCTCGACCGGGTCGTCGGCGTCGACGATGCAGTACACGTATCGCCCATCGCCCATCGCCGTCGAGATGCCCTCCGCCGCTCGCGCATGGACGGCGGATGGCCGCCGTCCATGGACTGCGTGCTTACGCACCGAGCGTTCGTTCGATTTCGGCGAGCACCCGGCTGGGCTCGCACGGTTTGGTGAGAAAACCCGCGCAGCCCAACTCCTCGGCCCGGACCCGGTCCGCGTGGAAGGCGTAAGCCGTAACGACGATGACCGGGATTTCGGCGGTCTCGGGGTCCCCGCCCAACTCGGACGTGACCGTCCATCCGTCCATTTCCGGAACGGAGATGTCCATCAGGATCGCGTCTGGATGGCGTTCACGGGCCATGCGCAGCGCTTCGGGACCGGTGACGGCCGTGTCGACCTCGAAGCCGCTGTCTTCCAGGACTTCCCGGTAGATCTCCCGACTGTCTTCGTCGTCCTCTACGATCAGAATTCGCTTTCCGAGATCGTTCAACCGTGTCTCCTCTTTGGCTGTTCCCGGACCCGATCGGCGACGACTTGTTGCGCACCGACTCGTGCGACAGCACGCTCTCCGGGTTCCGGCTCCGGATGCCGAAGGTAGATGTCCGTGGCCTTCACGACGAGCCTCGCGCGGTCGGATGCCCGTCCCAACGCCACCACGTTGATCCGCCGGTCGGAGGCGATGGCGATTCCTCCGGTGAGGGCACGGTCGAGGACCTCCAGCAGATCGGTCGTTCCCGGTGCCGGGCGGGCCCCTGTCCAGAGCGTCATGCCGCCCCCTTCGTGCTTTCCTTCACCAGACGGGCCACGCTCGCCACCGAGTTGAAATCGTCGAGCTCGAGGTCCGAGAGGTCGACTTTGACGCCGAACTCTTCCTCGAGGGCGAGCAGGAGCTGGACGAACGCCAAAGAGTCGAGCATACCACCGGCGATCACGTCCGTGTCCACGTCCACGTCGAGCTCGAGGCCGTTGCGGAAGATTCGGTGTACGCTGGCCTCGACGCCCGCGTGGGGCGAGGGGGCGCGTTGCTGTTGGGATGGATTTATCATGTGCGTTGAAGCTCGTCGAATGGTCGGTGGGCGGCGGTCGGCCTGGGGGCCGGCGCCGGGGGGGCTTCCAAAAGCGATCGGGCGCGAACGCGATCGATCTTGCCGCGGCTGTCGAGGGGGAGCTCGTCGAGCGCGAGCCATTTCGAGGGCACCATGTAGGCGGGGAGTGCGTCGCCGAGTCGCTTCTTCATCTCACCGACGCGAGGGGTCGTCCCGGGTGACGCGACGTACACGCATCCAACGGCGCTACCGCTGAAGTTGTCCACCGTCACCGCCACCACCACACAGGCCGTAACCTCCGGGAGCGCCAGGACGGCGCTCTCGACCTCACCCGGCTCGACCCGGTACCCTCCGGTCTTGATCTGGAAGTCGGCCCGGCCGAGGAAATCCACCGTGCCGCCGGGCCCCAGCCTGCCGCGATCGCCGGTTCGGTAGAGGCGCTCCGGTCCGCCCGGCGATCTGGGATCCTGAACGAAGACCTTCCCGGTACGCCCGGGGTCTCGCCAGTAACCCGGGCTCAGGCCGACACCACCGATGTAGATGTCGCCGACCCCTCCCTCGGGAACGGGCGCCAGGTGCTCATTGAGCACCAACAGCTCCTCGCCGGCGCATGCGGTCCCGATGGGGATGGGTGCACCAGGGTCGTCGAAGCTCTCGGGGACCACGTAGTAGCTGCTCGCCACCGTCGTTTCGGTCGGTCCGTAGAGGTTCGTGAACGTGACGCCGGGCAACCGCCGCTTCCAATAAAGGAGGCTCGCGGTAGCAAGGGCGTCGCCGCACCAGGCCACGTGTCGGACCGAGCTCAGATCTTCGTCCCCCAGCGCGTCGAAACGGGCCACATAGGCCAGCTGGGACGGCACCGAGAACCAGAGCGTCAGCTTCCGCTCCTCGATGAAGCGTGCCACTTCGTGGGGCAGTAGCCGAACCCGCTTCGGCACCTGATGGAGCTGCGCTCCCGCGCCGAAGGTCACGAAGATGTCGAAGATCGACAGGTCGAACGTGAGGGCCGTATGTCCCGAGATGCGGTCGTCGGGCTCCAACTCGAACTGCTTGACGGCCCAGTCCGTGAAAGCCCGGGCGCTTGCATGAGAAATGGGGACGCCCTTGGGCGAGCCCGTCGTTCCCGAGGTGAACAGGATGTACGCCAGATCGTCCGGCCCGACGTCGCTCTTCGGTGCGTCCGCCGCCGCGGCGTCGATGTCGGCCAGAGCGAAGTCCGTGCGCGGTGGGGCGGGCTCCGTCCCGATCCAACCCGTCACGATGCCCCGGGTATCGAGATCCGTTACGACGGCCGGGTCACAACCGCCGACGAGCAGAACCTTCGGCTCGCACTGGCGGAGCATGTCCGCGATCCGGCTCATACCACCGGCCGGGTCGAGAGGGACGTATGCACAACCGGCCTTGAGGACCCCGACGAGGGTCGCAACCGTGCGAGCGGAATTGGGCATGAGGATCGCAACCCGGTTCCCTCGCTCACACCCGTAGCTCTGCAGGAGCGACGCGAGCCGATTCGAAGCGTCATCGAGCTCGGCGTACGTGAACGTCCGATCCTCGCCTATGATGGCGGGCGCGTCAGGACGCGAGAGAGCGGCCTCCGTGACGGAGTCGTGCAGAAGACCCGTCATGCGGTCGCTACGGTCGCGAAGTGTGTCATGCCCAACTCCATGAGTGCGGTAGGCGCGTGAATCTGCTGAGCCTTGGGGTGCACGATCCGGGCCATCGGGACACACCGTCCAACGAGGGTGCCTGCGTGTGAAAGACGGCCTGGGATAAAGGGTTTCGGGTGCTGCGGGCGGGCGACGGTGCCCGGGGTGTGACGCGTCTACGAGACACAACCGCTCGGCTGCGTCACCCCATCTCGCGCTTGTCCCGTCCCCCGAGCACGATCACCACGTCGTGCTCCCGACCGTCGTCGACCAAAGGGATACGGCCGGCGTCCACGGTGTCCCCATCGAGCGTGGCGAAGCGGACGCCGCGCTGCTGCCGCTCGGGGTTCTCGATCACGATGCGGTACAGGCTGGTCCCGTGGCGCCAATCGATGGCGCACTCCGGCCACATGGCCGGAATGCAGGGATCCATGGTGAACGTGTCTCCATGACGCCGGAGTCCCATGAGACTGTCGATGGCGGCCTGGTACATCCATCCGGCGGAGCCCGTATACCAGGTCCATCCCCCCCGCCCGGCGTGGCTGGCGTGCGCGTAGACGTCGGCCGCGACGGCGTAGGGCTCTCCCTTGTACTCTTCGGCGTCTTCGGGCGTGCGCGTGTGGTTGATCGGATTGATCATGTGGAACAGCGCCATCGCCTCGTCGCCCAGGCCCTGGCGCGCCAGGGCGATCACCGTCCAGAGGGCCGCGTGCGTGTACTGGGCTCCGTTCTCCCGGACGCCAGGCAGGTAACCCTTGATGTAGCCGGGGTCCTTTGGCGTTCGATCGAAGGGGGGCGTGAGGAGCAGAACGAGCCGCGCCTCGCGACGGACGAGGTGCGTTCGGACGGCGTCCATGGCACGGACTGCGCGCCTGGGGTCGGCGGCATTCGAGATGACGGACCAGGACTGGGTCAGCGAATCGAGCTTGCATTCGTCGCTCTGCACCGACCCGAGAGGGGTCCCATCGTCGTAGTACGCGCGGCGGTACCAGCTGCCGTCCCACGCCAACTCCACCATGCCCGTGAGCCAGCGAGCCTGACTTCGGTACCGTTGCGCCACGTCATGTCGGCTGCGCAGATCGCAGAGGTCCGCCGTCTGATCGAGGACGACCACGAGGAACCACCCGAGCCATACGCTCTCACCCCGCCCGCCTTCACCCACGCGGTTCATGCCGTCGTTCCAGTCTCCCGAGCCGATCAGGGGCAGGCCATGCGTCCCGTACTGCAGCGATCGATCGATGGCGCGGCACATGTGCTCGAAGAGCGGCGCGGTCTCTTCCGACACCGAGGGCAGGATGTAGACCTCCTGCTCCTCTTCCGTGAGGCGAGGCGCGTCGAGGAACGGGACGGGCTCGTCGAGCACGCCCGTGTCACCGGTGTGGCGGACGTACGCGGCCACGGCGTAGGGCAGCCAGAGCAGGTCGTCGGAGCACCGAGTGCGTGTGCCGCGGCCGGCTGGAGGGTGCCACCAATGCTGCACGTCGCCCTCGACGAACTGACGCGACGCGGCGCGCAGCAGGTGGGCCCGGCACAGATCCGGGCGTGTGAACAGGAGGGACAGCACGTCCTGGAGCTGATCACGGAAGCCGAACGCGCCGCCCGGCTGGGACGGGCCGCTTCGGGCCCAGATACGGCAGCTCAGCGATTGATAGACCAGCCAACGGTTCACCATGAGATCGAACGAATCGTCCGGCGTCCGCACCTGGACGGCTCCGAGGGTGTCGTCCCAGAAATGGTCCACCCTCGCGAGCGACGCCTCGACTTCGGCCAATGACCCGTATTTCGCCGCGAAGGCGGATGCGGCCTCTGCGTGCGACGCCTGTCCGAGCACGAACGCGATGCGGCGCGACTCCCCGGGGGGGATCTCTACCGTGATCTGGAGTGCGGCACACGGGTCCAATCCGGCGCCCGCGCGCCCCTCGAGCTCTTCACGTCCCAGCGCGGCGGGCTTCGCCAGCGTCCCGTTGCGCCCGATGAACTCGGTACGGTCGCACGTATGGGATCGGGCGGATTCCGTCGCATGGAAGAAAGCCACGCGCTCGCTGAATTCCTCGTTGTACGTGTTGCGTGCGAGGAGCGCGTTCGTCGACGCGTCGACGCTCGTGACCACGAACCGCTTCTCTCCTGGTCGAGGTGGCCCGAGGCGCAATTCGGCGTAGGCGAATACGCTGAGGTGGCGCGGCTCGTCGGAGCTGTTGGTGAGGGTGAGCATGGACTGCTTGACCGGGTCGTCGATGTCGACGAACACGGCCAACTCCTGTGCCAGTCCGCGGGTGGAGTGCTGATAGCGCGTCACGCCGGCCTCGTGGCGCACCACCCAACGCCCCGAATTGCGGGTGCGCCGGACCGGGCCGGGGGTTGCTCCCCACGTCGCGCCAGAGGCTTCGTCGCGGAGGTAGATGGCCTCGCCGGTGGGGTCCGCGACCGGGTCGTTGGCGTAGGGTGTCAGGCAGTTCTGGCGGCTGTTCTCCGACCACGTGAATGCGGATCCCGAGGCGCTCACGATGGTTCCGACACCCGGGTTGGCGATCACGTTCGACCACGGGAGAGGGGTTGTTTCGTCACCCTCGAGGACGATTACGTACTGCCGGCCATCCTTGGTGAAGCCTCCGAATCCGTTCCGCATGACCAGGGGTGGCACCGGGGTGGGGGCCTCGGCCAGACCGGGTGCTTGGTGCTTTAGTTCGGGCGGCGGGCCGTGCTCCTCGTAGAGCCAGGGCGCGGAGCGGTGGAGCTGGGGCGACAGTCCGCCCCATGTCCCCCGCAAGACGACGCGCGCGACGGCCCCCAGGAGATGGCGGTCCACTTTGGCCATCCCTTCGGCCCGCATGAGGAAGATGCCGCCCGGTACGTCCCGGAAGCCCGCCCAGCGCGGCTCCTGCACGATCTCCGTGAGGCGACGTTGTACTTCGTCCGCGTAGTCGGCCCCATGGTCGTTGATGATGACCACGTCGGCGCGGAGATGCTTCACGCGCCAGTATTCCTGTGCCAGAAGGACCTGCCGGACGAGCGACATCTCGCTCATCTCGGAGATGCACACCAGAACGATGGGGAGGTCGCCGGAGATCCCGTGGCCCCAAAGATGAGACTGTGCGAGCTTGTTCCGCTCGAGTGCGTCTGCGCTGATGCACGAGGCGTCCGCACCGAACACACGCGAGGCCAGCCGGGAAAAGAGCATGGCGTGGTCGTCCGTGAGACCCAGGTGCTCGAGGGTGACGCGGGCATGCGTGAACGCCATCGAGAAGGCCCGTGTCGCTGCGCTGCCGTCGCGATACTTGGCCACCATGGCCCGGGCCGCCTCCCGGTCGGCGGCGATACCGGTCGCGAACGTCACGCTGACGAACGCGCCCGGCTTGAGACGCATCCGGTCACGCAGGGCGGCCACGGGGTCCAGCACGGCTCCGGTGGTTCCCGACAGCGGACGCCCGTCGAGCGCGACCGGATCGTATGTCGAATGTCCACGGCCCAGGAACCGGGCCCGATCCGTCTCCCATTCCACGGCCCCTCCGGCACGGTTGTCCACGCCGAGAACGTGGAACGCCCAGACCGGTGTGTCGTCGTGGGCGCGGGGGCGGCGGCTGAAGAGGAGCCCCGCGTTCTGCGCATCGTGCTCCGTTTCGATGAACAGCTTCCCGAACGCCGGGTGGGCCAGGTCGTCCTCGGGTGGTCCCAGCACGATCTCCGCGTAGCTCGTCACCTCGATCTCCCGGGCCACCTCGCCGTGATTCGCGATGGTCAGGCGGCGCACTTCCACATCGTCCTCGGGTGACACGGCGACCTCGAGCCGGGTCTCGAAATCTCCGTCGCGACGCCGGAAAGTGGCCTTGTCGAGCTCGAATTCGACCTCGTACTCATCCGGTTCGCGGCGGGTGGGCAGGTAGGTCGGCGACCAGACCTCTCCGGACCACGGGTCGCGCAGATAGATGAAGTGCGCGCCCGCATCGGAGGTGCGGTCTTCGCGGCACCGGGTGACCGAGAGGCCTTGCCACATGCTGTGACCCCCACCGGCGTGCGTCACCGCCGTCGTGTAGCGTCCGTTCGAGAAGAAATGCGTATGCGGGCTCGCCGTGTGAGGAGACCGGAACCGTCGCGAGGCCATGGCCGGAGCGGACGGTGTCACCGCCACGCCTTCGGCCGGTCGAGGCTCGGAGACGATCGCCTCGCGCGGCACGCGCTCCTGAAGGAGCAGCTCGGTCGCCTGAACCCGGGGATCCATGTGGAAGCGGCTCACGAAGACGTCGTCCCCGATGACATTGGCCAGCGCGACCATGGACATGCCCTGGTGATGACTGAAGTACGCCCTCACCACCTCTTTGCGATCGCCCCCGTTCGGCCGGGAGCTCCCGTACTCGATCGATTCGTAGTAGCCGTACCGTCCTTCGGCCCCTTCGCTCGTCAGGCGCTCCAGGTTGTCCGCCGCCGCTCCGGGATCCACCAGGCTCGCCAACGCCGTGGCGTACGGTGTGACCACCAGGTCTTCGTCGAGCCCACGGGAGAGGCCGAGGCCGGGGACGCCGAACGCCTTGTACTGATAGGTTCCGGCTCGATCGGTTAGGGGATAGGCGGATTCCGAGATTCCCCAGGGAACCTTTCTGCGCCGTCCGTATTCGATCTGGCGCACGGTGCTCGCGCGACAGCTCTGGTCGAGGAGGGTGCCCGGGAAGCTCCGCATGACCAGGAGGGGCATCAGGTACTCGAACATGGTGCCCCCCCAGGACATGAGGGAGGCCCGGCCGTCGATGCTCGTCACCATGCGGCTCAGGTGGAACCAGTGGTGCTGGGGTACGTCGCCCTTGGCGATAGCGACGAAGCTCGCGAGTCGGGCCTCCGAGGCCAGCATGTCGTAGTACGCGGCGTCGGGCCCGCCCGGGCCGTTCGCGTCGGGGAGTCGGTAACCGATGGTGAAGAGTCGCCGCCGCCGGTCGTACAGGAAGCCGAACCCCATCTGGTTGGCCAGCCGTGACATCCGTGCAGATAGCGACGCAAACATCGCGGGGTGGCCGTCTGCGCCTGGTTCGGGGCTCCTCACCCCGTCGATGGCTTCCACGAGGGCCCCGACCCAGAAGCCGAGGTCGCCCGCAGGATCGACGGCGATTTCGGTAGACAGTCGCCGCCTGGTCGTGGCCAGCTCATCGAGGGAACCGGTGCTCAGCCCGACCTTCACGGCGGAGACCGCTTCCCGAGCGAACCGTTGTGCCTGAGCTGCCTTGTCGCGGGCCGCCACGATCTGCAGCACCTCGGCGGTGTCGAGCACGCCCTCGAGACGTCGAGCTTCGGTTTGCGGCTGGTGCTGGAGCTGCAACAGACCCTGCGCCAAGGCCATGAGCGCTCCGGCCAGATTGCCGCTGTCGACCGTCGACACGTACCGCGGAGCGAGAGGCTCCAGGGTGTCCGTGGTGTACCAGTTCAGGAAGTGTCCTCGGTGGCGCTCGAGGCCTTCGACGGTCGTGAGCGTCCGGTCGAGACGCTCGATGAGGCCTCCCGTGGAGATGTAGCCGAGATCATGGGCGGCCAAGGTCGAGAGCAGGCCCATCGCGATGTTGGTGGGCGACGTCCGGATCGCGAGCTGAGGCTCCGTGGAGGTCGCCTGCCTCGCCTCCTGATAGTTGTCCGGCGGCAGCCAGCCGGTTTCGGCCGTCACGAAGGTCTCGAAGTAACGCCACGTGGTCCTCGCGGTGCGCCGCAGGACCGCGCGCTCGGTCGCGGTGAGCGGCCGTTGCCGCGGTCCCACCGGAATGCTCAGCCAATACGCCACGACGGGGGCGAGGAGCCACAGGAGCAGGAACGGCGCCGCGGACGGAAGCGCGGCCGGCTGCGCGAAGGACAGGACCAGGCCCACCCCCGTTGCCGTCAGCGGGCTGACCTTCATCTGGACCGTCGCGCGCCATAAACCCGCTCGCCCCGTGAGTGCTCCTGAGCGCGCGGTGGTGGCGGACGTCTCCCACTCGAGCAAGCGTCTCCTCGTAACCGCGAGCCGGAGGAGGGTGACACCGATGGCGTGCAGGGTTTTCCACGCATTGTAGACGAGGAACGTCACGCCGAGGAGCACCTGGGCCAGGGCGGTGGCGGCGTCCCTTTGCAGGTTGCGCCAGAAGACCGGGAGTGACTGCGACCGCCGCGGGCCCACCAGCAGACGTCCCAGGATGGGCAAGAGCTGTGATGCGATGACCGTGATGACGGCGGTCAGCCAGTACCAGCGAGGGTCGGGAAGCACCGTCCACGCGGCCAGGAGGAGGGCGAGGAGCGTGGGCGTGACGAGGCTGCGGCGAAGATTGTCCAGAATCTTCCACCGCCCCATGAGGGGCAGGGGATTCCGCTTCAGGCCTCGGCGTGACGGGACCCATGGAAAGAGCCACGCCAAAATCTGCCAGTCGCCACGCGTCCACCGGTGCTGACGACTCGCGTGCGCCAGGACGCTCGAAGGGTACTCGTCGACGAGCTCGACGTCTGAAACGAGTGCAACGCGCGCGTGGAGCCCCTCGAACAGATCGTGGGAGAGCAGGGCGTTCTCGGGAACCGTGTCTTCGAGAGACGCCATGAAGGCGTCGACGTGGTAGAGCCCCTTGCCCGTGAAGATCCCCTCGTTGAACAGGTCCTGGTACGTATCGGACACGGCGGTCGTGTAGGGATCGACACCCGTGTGACCTGCATAGAGCCTCGCGAACAGCGAGCCCGCGGCGCTGGCGAAGGTTACGCTGACACGGGGTTGGAGGATCCCGTATCCATCCGTGACGCGCCCTACCTCGGCATCGAACTCCGGGCGATTGAGTGGGTGGGAGATGATGCCGATCAGCTCCTTCGCGGCGTCGCGGGGGAGGCGTGTATCGCTGTCCAGGGTGATGCAATAGCGAATCCTCGGAAGGATCTCGAGATTGCCCACATGGAGCTCGAAGCTCGTATCCGTGGCGCCGCGGAGCAGGCGGTTGAATTCCTCGATCTTTCCGCGCTTCCGCTCCCAACCCATCCAGTGTCCTTCCTGCTCGTTCCATAGCCGTTTGCGATGGAAGAGGAAGAACCGGTCGTGGCGGCCCGTCGCGTGCTTCTGGTTCAGCGCCTCGATACCGGACCGTGCCGCGGCCAGGAGCTTCCTGTCGCGCTCGAGGGTCTCCGCGGGAGCATCCCGGAAGTCGCTGAGCAGCGCGAAGTGGATCCGCTCGTCCACGTTTCCGAGGGCCTGGACTTCGAGATGCGCGATGAGGTCCGCCACGCCTTCCACGCTGTCGAACATCGTGGGGACGATCACCATGGTGCGGTCGCCCTGCGGCACCGTGGCGAGCTCGAGGCGCGGAATCCGCCTGGGCGGAATCAGGTTGCTGATCACCCGCTGCAGCACCTGGATGGTCAGCTCACTGGCCGGCACCATCGCGAGAAGTGCGACGGCGACCAGCAAGCCACCTCGCCACCCGTTCCCGTAGGCGACGCCGACTGCCACCGCGACGAGAATCGCGGTACCAAGCGCGATCGTGCCGAGATAGCCGGGCGTCGCGTACTGGAAGAACCGTCGCCGGAGCCCTGCCACGAAGCCGGGCCGCCACCCGATGCTCTCCTCGAATGCTTTCCGGCCCCCGCCAATGAGGTGGTAGCCGACGTGGGCCCCCCGCTCATCGGGCGAGCGTTCCGCGGTCTGGCGCGCTCGCTCCACCCCCTTCAAAGCGAGCCTCAGTTGAGCATCGCCGGTCGGCTCGGCGAGCTCCTCGACGGCGTTCCGATACCGGTTACGGCTCCGGAAGTCCATTTGTCCGTAGACTCCGGCGGGATCACGCTGGAGCACCTGCTCGACGAGGCTCACGCTCTCGAAGAACTCCGTCCAGTCGAAGGTCGAGATCAGATGCAAGCTACCGACCAGGCTGGACATGAACGCCTGTTCCGTGGCTTCATGGCGGCCCTCCGACCTGATCGCGTCCTCGAGGCTTTGACCTTTTACGGCCAGCGTGGCGTCCAACTCCTTGCGCAAGATGCCCGCAGCCAGCCCCTGTTCGCGCGTATGCCGCAGAAGTTGGATGATGAGCGCCGGATGCAGCTCGTCGGGCCACTTACGACGATCGGCCGCGATGGCGGGGGAGGCCGCGATGCGGTCCGCCTCGAGGCGGCTGACTCGATCTCCCGCGAGGACGTCGGCGCGGGTCCTCAGGTAGTCGAGTAGTGCCAGCTTCAACACGCTCGGCCACGCCCATAGCTCTCCGATGGTCAGGGGCGTGACCGACTGGAATGCGTTGATGAATCGATGGAGGCGCTGCGGGTCGAGACGGCCGGCGCTGAGTCCGATGAGCTCTTGCGCCATGGTATAGATGCGCGGAAGCCCCGCGGACTCTTTGGCGACGATGGAAGGAAGTCGGCGGTAGAACGCCGGTGGAAGATCGTGTCGGATGTCGCGGGCGGCGGTCGAGATCGTGTGAAAGTTGTCGAGCAACCATTCGGCCGCGGGGGAGGAAGGCAGCCCGTTCCGCGCGTCTTCCGACAGGTCGACATACACGCCGCGCAGCACGCGCATGTGATCTTCGAGACGGTCGAGGTGTGGGCTCCCGCGTACCCTGCCGTGCCGGCCGACGGTGAGGAGTGCGGCGAGACTGCGGGCGTGCTCTTCGAGCGGCTCGATACCGAGCAGCTTCAGGCTCGCCTCCGGTTCCGGGGCGCGCACCTAGAAGAGCTTGGTCAAGGAGAAATGCCGGGGCGTGAGTGTATGGTAGACGCGTGAATCCTCTGGGACCGGGTGCACGATCCGGGCCACCGGGGCAGCCCATCCGGCAACGGGTGCGGGACGGCATCAGGTGACCCGTCGCAAGGGTTTGCGGGTGCCGCGGACGAGCGACGGTCCTCGGCGGGTGACGCGTGTGCGAGACACCAGCTCGAGTGGCTGACGGGCCGCTAAGCCAATGGCGGGGGAGCATTTCGGGGTGGCAGGCCAGCGGTACGGAGCTTGCGCCCAATATTCTTCGTCGGTCCCGGCCTCGCCCACGCCCCTTGAAGGAGCTCGCAACTGTTACGCCCCACGCTGGACAGTGCCTCCCCTGGGGGAGAGAGCCGCCCGCGTCCCGTCGCCAAGGCCCACGTCCGGCCGCTCACGCCCGACGACATGGATCAGGTGGTCGAGTTGCATCGCCAGGGCTTCGGAGAAGGTACGTCTCGTGAGGAGCTGCGGACCTTTCTCAACGACATCTTCTTCGATCATCCGTGGCGCGACGATACGCTTCCGTCCTGGGCATACGTCGGCAAGTCGGGTGACCTCGTCGGGTGCATCGGGTCGATGCCGAGGCCCATGGTGCTCGGTGGTGAGCCGATTCGCGCCCTCATCTCGCACAACTTCATCGTCGCGCCCGGGCAGCGGGACGGCCTGGCGGCCATCCAGCTCCTGCGGGCCTTGAAAGCGGGATCGCCCGACTTGACGCTGTCGGACGGGAACGCCACGGCGCGGAAGCTCTCGGAGGCGCTCGGCGCCAAGATGCTCGAGGACCGGTCGAACCGATGGTTTCGGGTCCTCCGCCCGGCCGGCCTGGGCGCTCACCTCGTGAGTGAGGTACTGGCAGGATGGAAGGCTCCGCCCGTCCTCCATCGTGCTCTGACCGGTCTCTCGGCCGTCCCGAGCACGATCGAGCGGGCGCTGTCCAGCCCACCGGTCCGGGTTGCTCCTGCCGACGAGGAGGAGGGCCCGGACGCGAGAGAACTCGTGGGAATCATGGACCGACTGAACGAGCACCTGACGCTAAGGCCGGTCTATACCGCAGAAACGCTTGGATGGCTGCTCGGGGTGCTGCGCAGGACCCGGCGTGACCAGAGCCTGAGGGTCGTCACCGTCAGGGCCTGGGACGAGATCGTGGGCTGGTACGTCTACTACTCGCGCCCGGGAGGAGTCGGCCGCGTGCTGCAGCTCGGGGCCGATCCGACGGCGCAGGAACGAGTGCTGGAGCATCTATTCGCCGACGCCCTGAGCGAGGGGAACGTCGCGGTCACCGGTCAATCCGATCCGGCCTGGAGCGCGGCCTTCAAGGCTACCTCGTGCCGGATCCGCCCTGGTCGAACCTGGATGCTCTTACAGACGTCCAACCGGCGCATCGAGCACGCGTTCGCTACGTCGAACGTCTTCCTGAGTCGGTTGGAGGGCGAAGCATGGCTGCACTTCGGTTACTGATCTCGAACCTGGAACGAACGACATGTACTCCGAGCCCGTAAGCACGCTTTCCCCCGAGCTCTTCGCCCTCTGGGGGGAGTTGTACGACGCGGACGAGGGGCTCAGCGGCCCCTTCCTCCATCCGGCGTATACACGCACGGTTGGCCAGGTGCGCGACGACGTCGAGGTCGGCGTGATCACGCACGAGGAGGAGGTCGTGGGCTTCCTCCCGTTTCAACGATCGCGGTTCGGCGTCGGGGGGCCGGTGGGCTCACGTCTGTGCGATGTGGCTGGAGCGTTCGTGAAGCCCGACGTTTCATGGAGCCCGGAGGCGCTCGTCAGGGGCGCGAATTTACGGACGCTGAGGCTACCGGGCGTGCCTACCTCGATGAAGGCGTTCGAGCGCTTCCAAACCGACGGGGCCACGGCACCGGTTCTCGACCTGTCCGACGGCTTCGATGCGTACCGTCAGGGGAGGATCGACTCCGGCTCGAGCATCATGAGCCAGATCGAGCGCAAGGCTCGAAAGTTGACGCGCGACGTCGGACCCTGGCGGTTCGAGTGGCATACGGACGACGACTCCGTCTTCGACACACTGTTGTCGTGGAAGGCGGCCCAACGCAAAGCGACCGGAACCCCGAACATTCTGGAACTCGGTTGGGCGCGCGCCTTGGTCGAGCGGCTCCGTCGCGTCGATTGCGACGGTTTCGCGGGTGTGCTTTCCGCACTGTGGGTTGGCGACACGCTGGCCGCGGCAC
>JBBDSM010000039.1:46421-51266 GCA_040904945.1 Gemmatimonadota bacterium | reverse complement strand
CGGAGGAGATGCAGCGGCGCTCGAATGCCAAGAGACTTCGGCCACACTACACTAGATTCCCCTCCCGACATTCCTCCCATCGAGCTCCGTCCCGTGGCCCTGGTCAGCGCACAGAATCTCACCGTCGCCTTCGGCGGCCGTCCCCTGTTGGACGACGCCACGCTCCAGATCGAGCGGGGCGAGCGTATCGGGCTGGTCGGTCGGAACGGCGAAGGCAAGTCGACGCTCCTCAAGATCCTCTCGGGCCACGTCACCCCCGATGACGGCACCATCGCGCTCGAGTCCGGGGCCCGCATCGCGTTACTCCCGCAGGACATCCCCGAAGACCTCCCCGAGACGGTCGAAGACGTGATCGCGTCAGGGATTCCGGGGCACCTCCGGAGCCAGCAGGGCGCCGACCACCACGACGTCCAGCGTCAGGTGTCGTTGATGGAGCTCGACGGCACCGCGCCCTTTCAGTCGCTGTCCGGCGGCCAGAAGCGGCGGGCGCTCCTCGGTCGCGCGCTCGCGGGCGAACCCGACATCCTGCTTCTCGACGAGCCGACGAACCATCTCGACCTCGAGAGCATCGAATGGCTCGAAGGCTTCCTCCGGCGCTTCGACGGCAGCCTGCTCTTCGTCACGCACGACCGGACGTTCCTCCAGGCGCTCGCGACGCGCATCGTGGAGCTCGACCGGGGGACGCTGACTTCGTGGAGCTGCGGATATCATACGTATCTGGAGCGCAAAGAGGAGCTGCTCCGCGCCGAAGAGAAGCGGTGGGCCGAGTTCGACCGCAAGCTGTCGGAGGAGGAGGCGTGGATCCGCCGGGGGATCAAGGCACGACGCACCCGGAACGAAGGCCGGGTTCGGGCGCTGCAGGACATGCGCAAAGAGCGTTCCGCGCGTCGGGAACGCGTCGGAGAGGTGCGCTTGAACATCCAGGAGGCGCAGCGGTCGGGCACGCGGGTCATCGTCGCCAAGGGGGTGTCCTTCGGATACGGGGCAGACGAGCCGCTCATCCGTGACTTCTCCACGACGATCACCCGAGGGGACAAGATCGGGATCATCGGCCCGAACGGCGCAGGCAAGACCACGCTCATCCAGCTTCTCCTCGGGCGGCTCGAGCCGGACACCGGGACGGTCGAGCACGGCACCCAGCTCGAGGTCCGATACTTCGACCAGCATCGGGAGCAGCTGGACGAGGCGGACACCGTGGCCGAGGCCGTCGGCTTCGGGAGCGACCACGTGGAGATGGACGGCGAGCGCCGTCACATCATGAGCTACCTGCAGGACTTCCTCTTCACCTCGGAGCGCGCCCGGCAGCCGGTGCGGTCGCTTTCGGGGGGCGAGCGGAACCGGCTTCTCCTGGCCCGGCTGTTCACCCGGCCCGCCAACGTGCTCGTGCTCGACGAGCCCACCAACGACCTCGACACCGAGACCCTCGAGCTGCTCGAGAGCCGGCTGGTCGCGTTCCAGGGCACCGTGCTCACCGTGAGCCACGACCGCGCATTCCTCGACAACCTGTGCACCAACACCCTCGTCTTCGAAGGCGATGGCCGGGTGAAGGAGTACGCGGGCGGCTACTCCGACTGGAAGCGGGTGGCGGACCGGAAAGCGGCCGAGACCGCCGAGAGTGACCGGGCCAGGGCCGGCCGCTCCGACGGCGGGGGCGGCGGACGGTCCGGGTCCACGGGAAGCGGATCCTCGGCCGGGGCGGCGACCGCGACGCGCCGTCGCAAGCTCACCTACAACGACCAGCGGGAGCTCGAGAGCCTCCCGGGCAAGATCGAAAGACTCGAGGCGGAGCTCGCCAAGGTCCACCAGACGCTTGCTGGCCCCGATTTCTATACCGGCGACCCCGACCGGGTCGCGGCGGTGACCGAGCGGGCGCAGGAGTTGGAGCAGGAGATCGAGCGGGCGTTCGAGCGCTGGTCGGAGCTCTCGGCCGACGCGACATGAGCGGGCCCGCTCGGCAGACCGGGCCCCCGTCCACCCGTTGGCTGCTGTACGGGGCGTACGGCTACACGGGTCGGCTCATCGTCGAGCGCGCCATCGACCTCGGCCTACGGCCCATCGTGGCCGGGCGGGACGGCGCCAGGACGCAGGCGCTGGCCGAGGAGCACGGGCTGGAGTGGGCGGCCTTCGAGCTCGACCAGCCCGGAGCCCTGTCCGCGGCGCTCAGAGACGTGGGGCTCGTGTTCAACGCGGCCGGCCCCTTCTCCGCGACGTGGCGCCCGGTGCTCGAGGCGTGCCTCGCCGCGCGTTGCCACTACCTGGACATCACGGGGGAGATCGGCGTTCTCGAGGCCATGCAGGAGCGAGCCGACGAGGTCCGGAACGCCGGCGTCCACGTCGTGCCGGCGGTCGGCTTCGACGTCGTGCCCACGGACTGCGCGGCGGCGCTGGCGGCCGAGATGGTGGACGAAGCCACCGAGCTCGTGTTGGCCCTGAGCGTGAGCGGCGGGGCAAGCCGGGGAACGACGCGGACGACGCTGGAGCGGCTCGGTCAGGGAGGCGCCGTCCGGCGGAACGGCCGGATCGTGCCCGTCGCCATCGGTTCCGAGCACCGCACGATCGCGTTCACGGACCGGCCGCGGCGCGGGACTGCGATCCCCTGGGGCGACGTGAGCACGGCGTACCGGTCCACCGGCATCCCGAACATCACCGTCTATGCGACGCTCCCTCCCGGGCTGACCTGGCTGGGGCGGGGGGTTGGACTGCTCCTCCGCGCCGAGCCGCTCCGACGGCTGGCGGAGCGCGCGGTGGACCAGCTCGTGACCGGCCCCGGAAGCAAGGAGCTCGCGTCGGGCCACGCACGGGTGCGCGCCGAGGTCCGGAACGATCGAGGCGACTCGGCCGCGGTGGAGATCGTCACGCCCAACGCCTACGCGCTCACGGCCACCGCCGCGGTCGCCGCGGTGCAGCGCGTGCTCGGGCGCGACGTAGGCCCGACTCCGGGGGTCCACACGCCATCCGCCGCGTTCGGCGCGGACTTCGTGCTCGGGCTCCCCGGCGTGGAGCGCGTCACGGACGATCGGGGTGATGACGACGGGGCGGGAACGTGAGCGCCCTCGATCCGGACTCCATCCTCGAGCCCGAGCGCCGTTACCGACTGCCGCTCTTCCCGCTCCCGGTGGTTCTGCTGCCGAGCGCTTCGATGCCGCTCCACGTCTTCGAGCCCCGCTACCGCCAGATGGTCACCGACTGCCTCGCCTCCGATGGGCACTTCGGGCTCGTGTATCACGACTCGGATCGGCAGGGACCGTTCCTCTGCGAAGAAGGCCGCGTGGGATGCGTCGCGGAGATCCTCGAGCATCAAGGCCTGGACGACGGCCGCTCCTTGATCGCCGTTCGGGGTACCGAGCGTTTCAGCATCGTCGACGGGATCGAGTCGAAGAGCCTCTACTACGAGGCTTTGGTGAGCCCCTACCGCGACAACGAACGGCTTCCCGACGCGCTCCTCGCCGCCCGCCGCCAGGAGTCGATCCACCTCTTCCAAGCCGTGTTGGCATCACTCCCCGAGCAGCCCGAGCAGCTGCCGGAGGTTCGACCCGACCGAGAGGCGTCGTTCCGGCTGGCCCAGACCATCGGCGTCGATCCGTCCTGGCACCAGGAGCTCCTGGAGCTGAGGGACGAGACGACGCGGCTCAACGAGCTGGACCGGGTGTTCCGGGCGGCGCTGGGAGAGTAGGGCTCGCTACCGAAACAGCCCCGCGAGGTCCCAGCGGCGGATGGTCTCCTCGATCACGTCGCCCATGCGCTCGTTCACGCGCTCGAAGTAGGTCTGGGCCTGCTCCTCGTCGAACGTCGGATACCCCTGGCCTGCCTGGTACAAGATGATCGACGACGGGAAGGGGTAGGGGGTGGCACCGGCGATACCGGCCGACGCCATGTCCCGGTCGTAGCGCTCCGGGTGGACATGATCCGACGTGACCGCCTGCATGTACGCCGTCTCGTTGTTCCCCGCGTGCCCACCGTCCTCGCCGAACACGTCGAAGGTGATGTCGCTGGTGAGCGTCCACCAGTTGGTCACGAGCGTGCGCACCTGGTGGTCCCGGCCGACTTTGCCGGCCACGCGGCTCAGGATGGCCGTCTGCGGTCCCCCGTGCCCGTTCAGCACGATGATGTTGCGGAACCCGTTCCGGGCGAGTCCCGACAGGAGGTCTTCCATGAAGGCCTCATATGCCTCCTCGCCGATGCGGAAGGTGCCGGGAAAGGCGTCCAGATCGCCCGTCACGCCGTAGTTGAGCGTGGGGGCGACGAGCGCGTTCAGTCGGCTCGCGAGGGCGCGGGCCATCGCCTCCGGCGCCAGGTTGTCGGAGCCGTTGGGTGCGACGCCGTGCGCCTCGAGGGTGCCGGTCGGCACCAGGACGGTCTCGATGCGACCCGGCACGAGCTCGGCGAACTCCTGCCAGCCGAGGAGGTTCATCTCGCGTGTGGTGGGCTCCTGGGCGGCGGCCGGTGCCGTCACGGTCGGTGCGAGCGCGACGACGCAGAGAAGCGCGGCCGCTGCGGACGAGGTCCGGATCGATGGGTGTCGGAGCATGGCGGGACGGACTCGGTGCGTAAGGGGAATCCAACGACGGTGTCCGTAGGCTACAGCGACACGGGAGCACCCGCGAGCGCTCCGGTGTAAGGCTCGGCTTCAATCACCACCGGCGTCCACCTGTTCCGCCCGAGATCCCATACCCGACACCGCTCGCTTCTGGATTCCCGCCGACCTGATCGCCATGGGCCTCTCCGTAGGCGGCCTCATGGCCGGCAAGGGGGTGGCCGAGGCACGCCTCGGCGATCGCTTCGTGACGGTGAAGGGGGTGGCCGAGCGGGAGGTCGAGGCGGACCTCGCCGTCTGGACGCTCCAGT
>JBBDSM010000039.1:5586-46321 GCA_040904945.1 Gemmatimonadota bacterium | reverse complement strand
AAGGGGGTGGCCGAGCGGGAGGTCGAGGCGGACCTCGCCGTCTGGACGCTCCAGTTCTCCGCCGGCGGCAACGACCTGGCGGTCGTCCAGCAGACGGTGGCCCGCAATCTCGAGCTGACCTTCGAGTTCCTGGAGAGCCACGAAATTCCGGCGGATCTGGTCCAGGTGCAGGGCGTCCGGGTGACCGACGCCACGGCGAACCCGTACCAGCAGGGGCCCGTGGAGAACCGGTTCTCGGTGACCCAGACGGTGGTGGTGCGCTCGGAAGATCCCCCGCGGGTCCAGTCCGCCAGCCAGGACATCGGACGCCTGGTGGGCTCCGGTGTGGTGCTGGTCTCGGGCCAGGAGTGGGGGCCAGGGGGTCCCACCTACATTTTCACCGGGCTCAACGACGTGAAGCCGGAGATGATCGCCGAGGCTACGGCCCGCGCCCGGGAGGCCGCCATCGAGTTCGCGCGTGACTCCGAGAGTGAGCTCGGGGGCATCCGGCGGGCGAACCAGGGCGTGTTCGAGATCCTCCCACGCGATCCGGCACCCGGCATCAGCCAGGAGAACCGCATCGAGAAGACCGTGCGGATCGTGGCGACGGTGGAGTATTTCCTGCGAGGCTGAGACGGCGAGGCTCCGCGGCGCCCCACCCTTGCCGCCCGTACCCGCGCGTGCTACGCGTTGACGCTCAGCGAATCCCCAACCGTGAGCGTCCGATGCGTCCGACAGCCCCAAGATCGTCCCAGGCCCCCTTCGCTCTCCCCCGCGCCCGATATGCGGTCGGAGCGTTGCTCCTCACTGTCGCGGCCGCCTGCGGTGGCTCCGATGCCGAGCTCGCACCGACCGCCATCGTCTACGAGGGTGCGCGCGTGATTCCGGGCGATGGGAGCGCCCCCATCGAGAACGCGGTCTTCGTGGTCGAGAACGGCCGCTTCACGCTGGTGGGTCCGGCGGCGAGCGTGACCGTGCCGGCCGGCGGCACGAGGGTCGACCTCTCCGGGAAGACCGTCATCCCCGCGCTGGTCAATGCGCACATCCACCTCTCGTTGGACCGCGCCGAGCGAGAGGACCAACTCCGGCATATGGCGTACTACGGGCAGGGAACCGTGGTGAGCATGGGACTCGACGAGGGCACGGTGCCGTTCGAGATGCGCGACCAGCCGATCGTCGGCGGGGCCCGCTCGCTCGTCGCGGGCAGCGGAATCACCGCCCCCGAGCCCGGCCGCTCCGAGGTCCCCTATTGGGTGACGACGGCGGAGGAGGCCCGGGGTGCCGTCCAGGAGCTCGCGGAAGCGAACGTCGATGTCGTGAAGATCTGGGTCGACGACCGCGGCGGTCAGTACGAGCGCCTCTCGGAGCCGCTCTATACCGCCGTGATCGACGAAGCGCACCAGCACGACCTCCAAGTCGCGGCGCACATCTTCCGACTCGAGGACGCCAAGGGCCTGCTCCGCGCGGGCGTCGACATGTTCGCTCACGGCATCCGCGACCGGGTCCTGGACGACGAGCTGCTCCAGCTCTGGGAAGAGCGCGGAGACGTCGCTCTCATCCCCAACCTGCCGAGCCCGGGCATGCCCTCGGACCTCTCCTGGATCACCACCGCCTCCATGGAAGAGGCCCAGCCGCAGCAGCCTTCCGAAACCCAGCTCCAGGCCCAGCAGGCCGGGTTCGCGATCCAGGCGGAGAACCTGACTCGCCTCAACGAGGCCGGGGCGCACATCGCGTTCGGGACGGACGGAAGCTCGCCCTGGGCGGCCCATCTCGAGCTCGAGGACATGGTGCGCGCCGGGATGACGCCCGCCGAGGTGATCACCGCCGCCACCAGCAGCTCCGCCGCACTCTTCGGATTGGAGGACGTGGGTGTCGTCGCCAACGGGAATGTGGCCGACTTCGTGGTGCTGGACGCCAACCCGCTGGACGACATCACGAACACCCGCCGCATCGCCGATGTCTACCTGAGAGGTGTGGCGCTCGACCGGGACGCGCTGGCTGCTCGGCTTCGCGGAGAGGCCATGCAGTAGGCCTGGGATCTCCCCTGGGGCTCAGGCGCGGTCCTGCTCGGCCTCGGGGGAGGTTTTCCGCTGCTCCTCGATGAACTCCTCGGCGCCCTCGGGGAGCAGCAGGGAATCCGCGATCTCGGCGATCTCCTCGGCCTCCTCCCATGCGCGCTCCAGGAGCCAGAGCTCTCCTTCGAGCGCCCTCCGTTCCTGCTCCTCGTGCAGCGCCATCTCGACGGCGAGCTTGAGCTCCCTCGGCATCTTGTTGATGTAGCCGGGCACGCCCTTCTTGTCGGCGAACCGGTCACCGCGCGCGATGTCCGCCATGAACGCTTCGGGGTGGCCGATGCGCTCGATCTCGGTCACGGCCGACTGGACGATATCGCGCTTGGCGCCCCCACGGTTGATCGCCGGCACGATCTGACCGGCCAGGCGACGCGCCTCGTCCCCCTCGAACCACTCCCGGCGCTTTCCCTTCCGGACCTCGAGGCGAAACGCGTCGGGTGCACCTTCCACCGCCCGTAGGCGGGTGCCGAGAAGGTCCATGCGCTTCAGACGGACGACCCGCCCGTCGTCCGGACGCAGCTTCACGAGCGTGCGGGCGTTGAGCCAGACGTTCCAGATGTTGCCGGTCTGTCCGAGCACCGCCGTGCCGATCACGCCGGCCGCGGCACCGCTCACCACGAACCCGCCCACCACCAGCGCTCCACCCGCCCCGTACAGGAGGGCTTTCTTCCGCCTCCGGCCGAACTGGTCGCCGTACCGCCACGCCGCGAACTCACCCCGCAGCGGCTCCCCGATGCGCACGAGCTCGAGTCCTTCGCGGAGTCGGGCCAACCCGATCTGGTCGGTGGACACCCGCACCCGGGTATCCCGGTAGAGACGCTCGCACATCTCGACCGCTTCCCACCGCTCCTCCAGCGGCGAGAGGTTCCAGCGCTCACACCGGCGGCAGACCACCCAGAGACGGCCACGCGCCGCGTCGAAGGCCAGTCGCCTCCCCACCGGAAACGACTCGAGGACCTCGTTCTCGCCGAGCACCGCGTTGCAGAACATGCAGGTCCTGTACATCGATCAGCGACCGGCGAGCCCGCGTCGTTCCAGGAGGGGAGCCACGTCGGCGTCGCGTCCGCGGAACGCCCGGTACATCTCGGTCGCGTCCACGCTGCCACCCTTCGAAAGCACGGTCTCCCTGAGGTGCTCCCCGTTCTCCCGCCGGGCGCCACCGTGCTCCTCGAACCACGCCACGGCGTCGGCGTCGAGGACCTCGGCCCAGATGTAGGCGTAGTACCCCGCAGCATACCCGCCCATAATGTGCGAGAAGTACGGTATCCGGTAGCGGGGCGGGACCGCGTCGATGTCGAAGCCTGCCTCCGACAACACCCCGGCTTCGAAGGCCGGCAACTCGTCGGCCGACGGCACGTCGTCGGGCGAGAGTTGATGGAGGGCCTGATCGACGACGCACGCCGAGAGGTACTCCGTCGTGGCGTACCCCTGGTTGAAGCGCCGCATGTCGCGCACCTTGTCCGCGATCCCGGAGGGCATCGGCGCTCCCGTCTCGTGGTGCGCCGCGTAGTTCGCGAGAATGTCCGGCCAGAGCGCCCATACTTCGTTGAACTGGGACGGGAACTCCACGAAGTCCCGAGGCACGGCCGTTCCGGAGAACAGCGGGTACCGAACGTCGGACAGGATCCCGTGCAGGCCGTGCCCGAACTCGTGGAAGAGCGTGTTCACTTCGTCGAGCGTCAGCAGCGTCGGCTCGCCCTCGGCCGGCTTCGTGATGTTCTGGTGGTTCGCGATGACCGGCCGGTCACCGAGGAGGTGGCTCTGGCGGACGTAGGAGTTCATCCAGGCACCGCCGCGCTTCGACGGGCGTGCATACAAGTCGGCCAGGAAGAGCGCGATGACCTCGCCGTTCTCGGACCGCACGTTCCACACGCGCACGTCCGGATGGTAGGTCGGAAGGTCGGTCCGCTCCTCCATCTCGAGGCCGAAGAGGACCCGGGCGGCATGGAAGAGTCCGCGCTCGAGCACCTGGTCCAGCTCGAAGTAGGCTCGGAGCTCGTTCTGGTCGATCTCGTGGAGCACGGCCCGCCGCTTTTCCGCATAGAACGCCCAATCCCACGCCTCGAGCCGGAATCCGCCTCCTTCCCCGTCGATCAGCTCCTGGAGCGCCGTCGCCTCCTGGTGTGCGTTTTGGACCGCGGGCGGCACGAGCTCGGTGAGACGCTCGTTGACGGCCTCCGCGGAGCCGGCGGTCTGGTCTTCGAGGACGTAGGCGGCGTGGTGCTCATAACCCAGCAGGTGGGCGCGCACGGCGCGCAGTCGGATCACCCGGCTCACGATCTCGCGGTTGTCGTAGGCGCCGCCCCGACTCCCGCGCTTCAGCGACGTCTCCAGAATTCGACGGCGCAGGTCGCGGTCTTCCAGCGAAGCCAGGACCGGTTGGCCGCTCGTGTTTTGGAGCGGAAGCACCCACCGCCCCTCGATCCCGCGCTCCTCGGCGGCGCGGCGGGCTGTTGCGATCTCGCTGGAAGTCAATCCCCGTAGCGCCTCGCGGTCGTCGACGATGATCGCCGAGTGGTTCACCTCATGGAGGACGTTCTGGCTGAACCGCGTCGACAACTCCGCGAGCTCGGCATTGAGGGCCTTGAGCCGTGCCTTGGCGTCCTCGTCGAGTCGGGCGCCGGCCCGCACGAAGATCTCGTGATAACGCTCGACCAGTCGGCGCGACTCCGCGTCGAGCCCCAGGTCGTCCAGCCGCGCGTGCAGGCTGTCGATACGACGGAAGAGGTCGGCGTTGAGCAGGATCGCATCGCTATGCGCGGCGAGCTTCGGAGACAGCTCGGTGCGGAGCGCTTCGAGCGCGTCGTTCGTGTGCGCGCCGACGAGGTTGAAGAAGACCAGCTTCACCCGTTGGAGCGTGTGGCCCGTTCGCTCGAGGGCCTCGAACGTGTTCTCGAAGGTCGGAGCTCGGGTGTCGCTCGCGATGGCGGCGACCTCCGCGCGCTGCTCCGCCATGCCTGCTTCGAAGGCCGGTCCGAAGTGACCGGGCTCGATGAGGTCGAAGCGCGGATAGCCGAGAGGTAGCTCGGACTCCGTCAGGAGCGGATTGGATTCGGTCACGCTACATCCCCAGGTAACGCTCTCGGACGATCCCGAGGTGATGCAGGAGATGTCCGGCAGTAATCCAGGCGATGCCTCGCACGCTCACCTCCATCCCGTTCGCGCGGCCGCGGCGGGGCCACGCGTCTTCGGGGAGCCCCTCGAGCAGGCCCAGGGTGGCATCGCGCGTGGACCGGAACTCACCGGTGAGCGATTGCAGCGTCCGCTCATTGGCACGGGCGGGCTCCATGTACGCCTGCTCGTCCCACCCGGCCAGGTCGGTCGTATCCGCGCGGCCGATCCGGAGCGCCCGGTAGGCGAAGATCCGCTCGGCGTCGGTGCAGTGCTGTACGACCTCCTTGAGGGTCCATTTGCCAGGGGCGTAGGCGAGTTCGGCGACCTCCTCGGAGACGCTACCGAGAAGCTCGCCGGCGCGCTCCGCGCTGTGGGCCAACGTCGCCACGATGTCACCGTCGGGTACGTTGGCGATGTAGCCGGCGTAGAAGGGCGCGTATTCACCTTGGGCGGGGCGTAGCGTGCGATAGGTCTTCATGATCAGCTCGGTTGAGGCGGGAATCGATGGCCGATCATATCACTCCGGGGCCCGAACGCGCAGGGCCGTCCCCTATGGATCGCGCGCCAGCCCACCCCGCGTGGGCTTCTGGCGTGTTCACCGCACGTCGGACCCCTCGTCCGCCCCTGCCGCTGGCGACGTGCCCGTAGCTGACGACGTCCCGGTAGCTGACGTCCCGGCGGGCGCGGTCGGAGCCGGGGACCGGGCTTCATCGCGGGCGACCGCCCGCTTCCCGTCGACGGAGTACGCTCCGGCGCCCAGCAGGGCGAGCGCCACTGCCGCAGAGAAGTTCATGAGCGCGAACTCTATGCCGTTCGGCAGGAAGAAGCCGGCAGGCAGATGGACCATGACGATGGCTCCGAGCATGACGACCGCGAGGCTCGCGGCGGCCAGCCGGGTGAAGAGGCCCGCCACCAGCGCGAGGCCGCCGAAAAACTCCACGATCGTGACCGCTGGGGCCGTCAGCTCGGGGAGGAAGACACCCATGCCTACGAACGCCTCGGTCGTGCCCGCGATGCCGGACCAGAAGAGCTTCTGGCCGCCGTGCGCGATGAAGATCGCGCCCAGGGCGACACGGAGAACGAGAAGCGCCAGATCGTGGGCGCCGGATCGGTGATGGGTCGTCTTGGCTTTCATGACATGCGACTCCTTGGATTATGCGAGGTCCCGCTCATATCGACGAACGGATGCGTGACAACAGATCGATCAAGGTCTCGAGATCGTCCTCGCCGAGGGCGCCCAGGTGCCGCTCATGGAGTTCCTGGACCGAATCGTCAAGGTCGGCGAGGAGGGCCAGCCCCTGCTCCGTGATGCGCGTCCGCACGTACCTGCGGTCCTGCGTGTCGCGCGCCCGAACGCTCAGGCCCATCGCCTCGAGCCGGTCCAGGAGCCGGGTGGCGTCCGGAACCCTCGAGACCATACGATGGACGATGTCGCCCCTGCTCAACCCTTCCGGGCCTGCCCCACGAAGAATGCGAAGGGCGTTGTACTGTGTCGGCGTGATCTCATGCGGCTTGAGGGCTTCCGAGAACGCGTGCTCCAGGACGGCCCATGTCCGCCCTAGACTCAAGAACGCCTCCTGTTCGGTGCTGGCGAACGGACGCTTCTGGCGCAGCTCTTCTTTGAGATTCGTCGACATGGATCGACCATACATGTTATAACATTTACTGTCAACACACATACTAGCGCTTCGGTGCGGTATTTCGGGCGGGGTTGGCACCTTCCTTGCGACGAGGGCGGACGCAAGGCGCCGATCTCCGGGGCGCTGGCGCGTCCACCGCGTCGCTCCCCGGAGAGCCGGACCCGCTTCGCGAACCAGGAGGAACATCATGGACAGGCGTGCCATCCGGATCCTCGGCCGAACCGCGGCCGCGCTCGCGCTCGGCGCGGTTGTAGCGGTCACGGCGGTCGCCATCGCTCTCGACGTATTGGTCGACGCCGACGAGCTGGCGAGCCGACTGGTGCCGCGCGCGTCGGCAGCGCTGAATCGGAACGTCTCCATCGGCGAGGCATCCCTGGTCCTCCTCCCCCGACCGGGAGCGCGGATCTCCGAGGTCCGCGTCGACAATCTGGAAGGCTTCGAGGGTCCACCGGTCCTGGAGGCCGACGACGTGTGGTTGGAGTTCGCCCTCTTCCCGCTCATCCTCGGCCGTCTTCGCGTGAGCGGGTTAAGGGCCGACGGACCCGGAGTTCACCTCGCCATCGACGAACAGGGGGTGTCGAACTTCGGAGACCTGATTCCTCGCCGACGCGACGTCGCCGACGAGTCGGACGGCGCACTCGGCATCGCCCTCCGGCGCATTCGTCTCGCGGGCGCGACCGTGACTTACGCGGACGCGCCCGAGTCCCGAGCCCTCACGCTCACCGGAGCGAGCCTCGAGGCCGACCTGGACCGAGGCGGATCCGGTGGCTGGCGTATGGCCGTCGAGGCCACGTCGGATTCCATGCGCGTGCACTTCAGCGACCCGGGGCGCCCCGCGCTCCACGCGGAAGGGCCGAGTCTCTGGGGCACCCTCTACGGCGACGAGGTCTTCGACCGCGTCGAGATCGAGAGCGGCGTGCTCGCGCACGCCGGACAGGCCCTGACCGTGACCGGCCGCATCTCCGATACACGGGGAGCCGAACCGTCGCTCGAACTCCGGCTCACCCACGAAGACCTTCCTGCCGAAACCCTCGCGACGTGGATGGGTCGAGCCCCGACCTCACCGGACACCCGCATCACGGGAACGGTGGCGCTCGACGCAAGACTCGCGGCCCCCGGGCCGAGCACGTCGAGCCCGGTTCTCCGGGGCGAGATCACCCTCCTCGGCGTGGATGTGGTCCGCGGTGGAGAGCCCGTCGCCGAAGCCGTGAGCGGAACGCTCGACTTCGCACCGGATACGCTGCTCCTCCACGCCGTGAGCGGCTTCTTCGCGGACGGCGCCTTCGAGCTGTACGGGCGGGTCGCCGGCGAGGACCGACGGGTCCGGGTCGAGGCCTGGGCTCGCCCTGATCTGACGGTACTCGACCGGCTGGGGTGGACGCCGGAGGGGGCCGACTTCGCGGGTAGCCTGACGGTCGATGTGGTCCTCTCCGGCTCGCTCGACGTCCCGGAGCGACTGGACCTGACCGGCACAGGCATCGTGGCGGGACTCAGGGTCGAGCACGACCGGCTCGACGTGCCCGTCTACGTGCCGAGTGGGACCGTATCGTTTCGGGGCGGCGACATGTTCTGGAGCGATGTGACCATCATGGCGGGGACCGACCCGCTGCAGACCACCGGGCGGTTGAATCGCATCCCGCTCCCTGTGTCCACGCTCGTGAGTGCATTGGCGACACCCTGGAGCGCTCCCCCGCAGCCACCCACCCGAGGAGCGGACCGCCCCCCCATACTGGAAGCCGCCCTCCACGGCGGGAGCCTCGACCTCGACGCGCTCCTCGGAAGGCCGGCCCCCCGCACGGAAGCGACCTACGCGCAGGCGGCCTTCGCGCACCTCGGTCGGCGGACCGTGGGCGGCTTCGGTGCCGGGGTCGCGGTGCGCGATCAGGGTCTGTCACGCCCCACGAGACTTCCGGTCCTGGGGTCGGTCGCGTTGGACCTCGACACGCTCTCGCTCGCGCCGTTCTCTCTCGAGAATCTCTCGGCTGTCGTCGAGCTTTCTTCGTCCGAGCTCGTCGTGCGGGACGCAGCGTTCGAGACCTGGGGTGGAACGGCCGCCGGATCCCTGACACTGGGCGTCGGGGCCGACGACACCGCGCCCTTCACGCTCCAGCTCGCGCTGCGCGAGGTCGCGGCCGCGCCGTTCTTCTCCACCCTCACCCCGGTGGGCGAAACGTTCGAGGGGGTGGCAGACCTCGAGATCGACCTGCAGGGCACGACCGAGCGGACACTGCTTCCCACTCGTGCAGGGCTCACGGGGTCTGGAACGCTCACGCTCGGGGACGGCTCCGTGTCGCGCACGGGGATCAACTACGCGGTTGCGGATTTCCTGTCGGCCGATGACTGGGAGTCGCTCCCCTTCGAGCGATGGGCGACGGACTTCACCATCCGCGACACCTTCCTGGAGATCGAGCGGAGCGAGCTCACGGGAGCCCGATTGGACGCGCGGCTGACGGGGACGATCGCGCTCGAGGGAGGGACGGATCTGTCACTCGGGCTGTCGATTCCGGCTGCCGAGCTCGGGGGGCTGTCGCTCCGGCGTACGGGTATCGGCTCCGACGTGCTGGACGGACTCCGCGCCGATGGCACGCCGCTCGAGATCGGGCTCCGGCTCAGCGGACCCCTGGCTGGTCCCACGGTGGAGCCGGACGCATCGGTCGCGACGTCGGGGACGCGACGGCGCTGACTTCACCCAGGCGCCGGCGGAGGCGAAACGCGCTCAAGTCGCGCGGAGCGCCGACCCGACCAGAGCCGCCGCATCGGCGGACGGCGGATCCTCCAGGACGGAGACCGTCGGGCCGGTCGTCACGACCCTCCCCTGGTCCATCAACACCAGTGTATCGGCGAGAGCCCGCACGTCGTCGAGCGCGTGGGTCACCAGGATCATGGGCACCGAAGTGTGCCTCTGGATCTCTCCGAGCGCCCTCCGGAGATCGCCCCGGACCCGAAAATCGAGCGCGGCGAAAGGCTCGTCCAGGAGGAGCAGCTCGGGCTCGGGCGCGAGCGCCCGCGCGATGGCGACCCGTTGCCGCTCGCCTCCCGAGAGGCTTCGGGGATTCCGGCCGCCGTATCCCTCCAGATCCATCAGCGACAGCAGCTCGTCGACCCGTCGGTACCGGGCGTCACGCGGACGGTCATGAAGGCCGAACGCGACGTTCGCGCGCACGTCCAGGTGCGGGAAAAGAGCGTACTCCTGGAAGACGAGCCCGATGCGCCGGTCCCGCGGCCGCGTGAACAACCCGGCCGACGCATCGAAGAGCGTGCGTGAGCCGAGCCGGACGTGACCCGCCTCGGCGCGCTCGAGGCCGGCCAGATGTCGGAGCGTGAGAGACTTACCCGCACCCGACGGACCGAACAGCGCCGTGATGCCCGTGGCCGAAGTTTCGAACGCGAGGTCGAGCCGGAAGTCAGGGAGGGTCGCCCGGAGGGAGACATCGAGACTCACCAGCCCGGCCCCCGGCCCACGCGGGTCAGCACCAGGAGCGCGAGCCCGGCCGCGCCGGTGAGCACGAGCGCCAGCATGCCCGCCTCGTCCATGCGGCCGGCCTGGACGTGATCGTAGATCGCCAGGCTCGCGGTCCTCGTTCGTCCCGGGATGCTGCCGGCCACCATGACGGTCGCCCCGAACTCCCCGACGGCGCGTGCGAAGGTGAGCGCGAGCCCCGCCAGCACAGCCCGCCAGGCCAGCGGGAGGGTGACGGTGAGCCAGATCGCGATCTCGCCCCGGCCCAGGGTGCGCGCCGCCTCCTCGTACGCCGGATCGACCTGCTCGAATCCGGCCTGGGCCGCCCGGATCATGAAGGGGGCCGACGCCACGAAGGCCGCGATGATCGCCCCGGTGCGCGAGAACACGATCCGGCCCAGCCCGAGCGACTCCGCCCACCCACCGACCACGCCGCCCTGCCCCAGCACCAGCAAGAGCCCGTACCCGAGCACCGTGGGTGGGAGGACCATGGGCAGGAGAACCAGGACGGCCAGCACGTCCCTTCCGGGGATCGACTTGCGGGCAAGGAGCCAGGCCAGGGGAAGGCCGACCACGGTGGCCAGGACCGTGGCGTTGAGGGCGACCCAGAAGGAAAGAGCGAGCGGGCTCATGATTCCGGGGGCTCGAAGCCGAAGCGCCGCAGGATGGCGCGGCCGTCGGGGCCGGTCAGCCAGGCGAGGAAGTCCCCCGCACGGGCCGCGTGCGGACTGGCCCGGACGACGCCGGCGGCCTGCAGGATGGGGGCATGGAGGTCGGCGTCGACGACCCGATGCGGGAGGGCAGAGCCGCCCTCGACGTCGCCGGAGAGGACGAGGCCGAGCGCCACCAGCCCCGCATCGGCATTGCCCGTACGCACGTATTGCAGCGCCTGGACCACGTTCTCACCCATGACTACGCGGTCGCCGAGCTCGGACCAGACGCCGGCCTCCTGGAGCGCCGTCCGGGCGGCCAGTCCGTAAGGCGCATGCTCCGGGTTGGCGATGGCGATGACACCGTAGCCGGGGTCCGAGAGATCGTCGAGGGCCCGCGGCAGCGTTCGGCCCGGCGGCACCACGAGGGCGAGCCGGCCCACGGCGATCTCCACGCGCGTCTCCGGATCGATCCATCCGGCGGAGACGAGCCCGTCCACGAAGGCCTCGTTGGCCGAGACGTAGAGGTCGGCCGGCGCCCCACTCCGGATCTGGGCCGCGAGATTGCCGGACGAGCCGAACACCACGGTCAAAGCTACGCCGGTGGCCGCCTCGTAGGCCGGCCCGAGCACCTCGAACGCGGCCGTCAGGTCGGAGGCCGCGAGGACCAGCAGGGGCGCGTCGGCTCGAGCTCCCTCTCCAGCCGTCCGGTCCTCACCGCACCCGCCCGCCATCGACACGACGAGAGCGAGGACGGCGAGAGCGACGACGCCACCCCGGCCGGAGCCTCGCCCGCCACCTGTGCCCGCACGACGGTCCGGCGCCCTCACAGAGGCACACCCATGGAGGCCGCGTCGTAGCCCGTCAGCGCCTCGACCTGCTCGCGCATGGCGGGACGCCGCAGAAGGCTCAACAGGGCGTCCACGGCGGGCAGGTCCAGGAAGTGGTCCGGCACCACGAGCTCGTACGGCTCGATCGCGAGGGGCACGGCTCCGAGCTCCAGGGCGTGGCCCACCGCCCGGATGGCCACACCGGCCTGGGCCACACCCGACGCGATGGCCCTCGCGACGGTCTCGTGCCGATCCGCGGACGTCTCGAGGAAGCCGGGGATGGCCTCGGCGTCGAGGCCGTGCTCGGCGAGGGCGCTCTCCACCAGGGCACGGCTTCCCGAGCCCGGCTCGCGGTTCACGAAGCGCATGTCCGGACGGGCCAGGTCCGCGATCCCCCGGATGCCGAGGGGATTGCCCCGCCCGACGAGGATCGCCTGCTCCCACGTGGCGAACGCGACGCGAGTCGTGCGGAACGGGACCTCCCGCTCCACCCAGGGGCCGTTGTACACCCCCGACGCAGGGTCGCGGAGGTGGATACCCGCGACGTGCACCGCGCCCCGCGAGAGCGCGTCGAGGGCGGCCCGGCTCCCGGTACGGAGCCAGAGCACCTCCAGCCCGTGCTCCCGCCGCAACCGTTCCCGGACGAGGCCGAACGCCGGGTCGCATCCAGCCACCACCAGGTCCGGGCGCCCCGGACGCTCGGCCAGGGGGCGGACCAGCACCCGGCCGTCGGCCGCGACCTCGCCCATGCCGTCGGCCGCGTCCATTCCCCCGGGGTCGGCCAGGTCGAGCCCGTACGCCCACGTCCGGCCCGACACCGTGGCCAGCCGCACACGACCGGGCAGCGCGCCCCCGAGCCCCGACCGCTCCGCTCGCTCCACCGGACCCGGGGCGTCCCGCAGGCGGAAGAGCTCCTCGACGGGCACTCCGAATGCCGCCGCCAGCCTCAGCGCGACGTCGGTGGACGGTACGGCCTTCCCGGACTCGATGGCTGCGAGACTCTGCCGTGTCAGCCCGACGCGGTCGCCGAGCTCGGACTGGGACCAGCCCGCACGTGTGCGGAGCGTCCGCACGGTGGAGCGAAGGGGAGACGATGAGGCCATGCGCACAATGGAATGTCGACACGACAGCCATGTCAATCATGGGTGACATCCCGAGACGCCATTCGGGAGCTATCGAGGAGGCATCAAGAGGTACGATTTTATCGAATATACATGTCTACTTTTTTGTCTTCTCGATCCGTAACCGCCATCACATCATCCCCCTCCAACCCCAACCTCCGACCGGGAGCCATGATGAAGCTCGACCACTCGACGTCCCGCCGTGACTTCCTCACCGCTGGCCTGATGGGCGCCGCGGCGACGGTATTCTCTCCTTCCCTTGCCGCCGCGGCCCTACGACCGAGCACGGCCGCGAGCGGCTCCGTATCGGGCACGAGCCATCGCGCTCTGACCCCGGTCGACGCCCTGGCGCGCCTCCGTGAAGGCAATGCCCGGGTCGTCGAGGGCCGGCCTACGGGGCCGAATCGCACCCTCGATCGGGTGGCTGCGGTCGCCCCGTCGCAGGCTCCCTTCGCGGCAGTTCTCGGATGCGCCGACTCGCGCGTCCCGCCCGAGCTCCTGTTCGACCAGGGATACGGCGATCTGTTCGTGGTGCGCGTGGCCGGAAACGTCGCCACGCCGGAGGAGCTGGCATCCCTCGAGTTCGCCGTCGCCGCCCTCGGGGCCTCGCTCGTCGTGGTGCTCGGACACAGCGAATGCGGCGCAGTGAAGGCCGCGATGGCGCCCGACGTTCCCCCGGGACAGATCTCCACCCTCTTCCAGCACATCACTCCCGCGCTGCCGGTGGGCGAGGCGAATGTCATGGCCGCGGTCGAGGCCAATGCCCGCCATCAGATGGAAGTCGTGCGGCGCGGATCTCCGTTGCTTGCGCAGGCGACCGCCGAGGACCGACTCGGGATCGTAGCCGCGGTTTATGACCTCGACGACGCTCGGGTGCGCATCCTCGACACCGTGGGAGTGGACCGTTGACCGACGTTCTTCTGGTCAACCTTCTCTCGCCGATCACGCTCGCCTTCGCGCTCGGGCTCCTGTCGCGCCTCGTCCGGAGTGAGTTCCACCTGCCTCGGGACATCTACCTGGCCCTGGGGATCTACCTGCTCTTCGCCCTGGGGCTGAAGGGCGGGGTAGAGCTCGCCAAGTCACCGCTTTCGGGGATCTGGCTCCCCATGGTCGTCACCCTCGCGCTCGGGTGCGTCCGGCCGCTCACCAGCTACTTCGTCCTGAGGCGGCTCGGTCGGCTGGGCGTACCCGACGCCGCGGGCATCGCGGCTCACTACGGCTCGGTGTCCGCGGTCACGTTCATCGCCGCGCTGGACTTCGTGCGCGGCATGGGAGCGCCAGCCGAGGGGTTCCTCCCGACCCTCCTGGTCTTGCTCGAAAGCCCCGGCATCCAGATCGCCCTGGCGGTCGGGGTGCTGCACCGAAACACCACGGTCCGGGAAGGCTCTACCAGGGATGCCCTCCACGAGGTGCTCACCGGCCGGACGATGATCCTGTTGGTCGGGGGGCTGTTCGTCGGGTACGCGGTGACGCCGGCCGCCTGGCAGGAAGTCCAACCCTTCTTCGACGGCGCCATCTTCAAGGGCGCGTTGGTCCTCTTCCTGCTCGAGATGGGCGTGGTGGCCGGTGAGCGGCTGGGCGATCTGAAGAGGGTAGGCGCTTTCCTGCTCGCCTTCGGTATCCTGATGCCGATCGTGCACGGAGCCCTGGGCGTGGCGATGGGGCATCTGGCGGGGCTCTCTGTCGGCGGGGCGACGGTGCTCGGTACGATGTCGGCCTCGGCCTCGTATATTGCGGCGCCGCCGGCCGTGCGCATGACGCTTCCGGAGGCCAACCCCACCTTCTCGATCACGGCTTCCCTGGCCATCACCTTTCCCTTCAATATCGTGATTGGAATCCCCATCTATTACCAGATCGCGACCTGGATCGGAGGCTGAGGCATGGATCGTGTTCCACTCGAAGTCGTGACGATCGTCGCGGAGACGGTACTCGAGGATCCCGTCACGAAAGGACTTCTGCAGCGGGGTGCCACCGGGTACACCGTGACCCCCACTCATGGCCGGGGGTCCCGGGGCATACGTTCCGGAGACGTGCCCGGCGAGTCCGTGCGCATCGAGGTCGTCGTGGACGCGCCCACCTCCGAGCGGATCCTGGGCTGGATCCAGGAATCGTACTTTCCGAACTACGCGGTGATCGTCTGGGTAACCCGGGCCGAGGTGCTCCGCGGGGAGAAGTACCTGTCCACGTGACGAAGCTGAACCACCATCATCTGCGATCGTTCTGGGCCGTGGCCCGGGAGGGCAGCATCACGGGCGCGTCCGAGGCGCTCGGTGTGACGCCGTCGACGGTGAGCATGCAGGTCACCGCCCTCGAGGAGGCCCTCGACGTGCGCCTCTTCAGGCGGGTCGGGAATCGTCTCGAGATCACGACGGAGGGCCGCATCGTCCAGCGTTACGCATCGGACATCTTCGCGCTCTCCAGCGACCTCCTGGACGCCGTGGCGGCCGGAGGTGGCTCCGCGCCGGCGCGATTCGCCGTGGGGATCGCCGACTCGCTCCCGCTCCTGAGCGCACACCACCTCCTCGAGCCCGCGCTCGGCCTCCCCACTCCCGAGCAGCGGGTGATCCTACGGGTCGACAAAACCGCCGCGCTCCTGGGAGCCCTGACCGCCCGGACCCTCGACATGGTGCTGACCGACACCCCTGGGAGTCCCACCGATCCGGTGCGGACGGAGACGCACCTCCTGGCGGAGTCCGACGTGCTCCTCTTCGCCGCGCCCGAGCTGGCCGCTCGCCTCGCCCCGGGCTTCCCGGACAGCCTCGACGAAGCTCCGCTCATCCTCCACACCGAGCACACCCCCCTCAGGCGCGGCCTCGACGGCTGGCTCGCCCGGCACGGTCTGCGCCCGCGGATCACCGCCGAGGTCGAGGACGTCGGCCTCCTCCAGCTGCTCGGAGAGCAGGGGCGCGGGGTGTTCGCGGCACCCGAACTGGTGTCGAAGCAGATCCGAGCCCGCTACGGAGTCGAGGTGCTGGGCCCGGCCGAAGGGGTCGTAGAGCGATTCTATGCACTCACGCTCCAGCCCGAGCCCATGAATCCGGGTGTGCGTGCGGTCCTCGGGCGCCCGGATAGCTGACACGGCACGCTTCTTCCCAGGGGAATGGCGTCCCGGTATTGTCTCCATTCCCCTCCGGCTTGAACCGCATGCGTCCCTTGGCCCCAGGCCTGCGCGCCCTCGTCCTCGTTCTGCCTGCTCTCATGGCAGGATGCGACGCCGCCTCACCGTTCGAGCCCGACTTCGAGGGCGAGGTCGAAGCGTTCGTGTCGCTGTTGAACGATCACCGCGCCTCGGTGGGATGCTCGACACTCCGCTGGAACGGAGACGTGGCGGAGGTGGCGCTCGCCCACAGCCACGACATGATCGACCGCGACTTCTTCGACCACACCAACCCCGACGGCGACTCGCCCGCGGACCGACTCCGCTCGGCCGGGATCGACTACCGCCGCATGGCCGAGAACATCGCCAGGGGATTCGAGACGGGCGCGTCGGTGCTGGACGCCTGGCTGGGTAGTCCGGGCCACCGGACCAACATCGAGAACTGCCAGCTCCAGGAGCACGGCGTCGGCCTGGTCGACGGCCACTGGACGCACCTCTTCGCGACGCTCTGAGCGGACGACCAACCCGCGCGCCGTCGTCCGAGCGCGCGGGCCACGCCTTTCGTCAGCTCACCGGCGGAGGCGACACCCGCATGATGAAGAGCCCTTCGCGTACGCTGGTGAAGATCACGAAGTCGCCCTCGAAGAACGGGTAGTTGCTCCACGCCCCGCTCTGGCCCGCGCTATGCCCCGGCCCGTCGTCGTTGTACGGCGCGCTGTCGAAGAAGGCGATCTCGTACGGGTTGGTGCGGTCCGTGATGTCGAGCACGCGCAGCCCGCTCCCGTAGTTCGACTGGTACATCCGGTCGCCCTTCACGTACAGGTTATGGTCGGACGCCATGACGGGCCCGATGTACTCGTTCGCCACGATCGGGTCGTCCAGCTCGGTGAGGTCCCACACGATCGTGCGCGTCCCCTCTACGTTCCCGGCCAGCTCGTCCGTCTCGTCGTTCATGTAGAAGTACCGCTGTTCCTCGTCGAACCAACCCTGATGCGCGTAGGCCACGTTCGGGTAGCTCATCCGCCCGAGCGTGACCGGATTCGACTTGTCCGTCACGTCGGCGATGTTGATCTCCGACTCGTTCGAGCCGACGCAGATCTGGCGTCCCCGGTACCGCTCGTCGGGCCCCTCGTAGATGAGGCACTGCGCGTCGTGCGTATAGCCGCGGGCGTTCGGGCTCGAAGCGTCGTGGTAGCACCCGGCGAAGCTGGGCGCAAGCGGGCTCGAGGCGTCGACGATGTGCAAGCCGCCTCCGCAGGTCTGGCCGCCGCTGTTGGCGCCCACCACATACAGGAACTTCGAGGCCGTGTCGGCCACCACGTTGTGCGCGCTGAAGATCTCCCGGTACGTCGTGTCGGGCTCGAAGTCCACGGGCTCGCTTCCCACCTCACGCAACCGGCCCAGGTCGAAGACCTGCATGCCGTGCGCCCCCGCCCCGTCCGACACGACGTATGCGTATTGGTCGATCACCTTGATGTCCCGCCATACGGAGGGCCGTGATCCGTCGGTCCGCGGCAAGTTGCCCACGAGCCGCGGCGTCGCGGGGTCGGTCACGTCGACGAACGACGCACCGTCCCGCCGGGCTACGAGCGCGTAGTCACGTCCCGTCTCGGGATCGGTCCACCCCCAGACGTCGTTCACCCACACCCCACGCTCTCCGCCGAGGTCGCTGATGGGCATGTGCGCCACGAGTTCCATGTTCGTGCAGCCGAACTCGCCCATCCGTCCTTCCTGACAGCGATCGCCCGTCTCGAGCCCGCTCCCGATCCGGAAAATCCGGCCCTCGAGGATCTGCTCGGGCGTCCATTCGCCGGCGGCACGGGCGAGCGCCATCGCGCGGCCCTCACCGAAGTCGCGGGTCGGCATGCTCACGAGCGCCGCATCCCCCGACGCAGCGATGGCGTATCCGAAGCCGAGCGGCCAGGAGGTGCCGTCGGTCTGATCGGGATCGAGGCGCATCGGCGAGCCCCACCCTCCTGCGCTCTCGGCGAAGCGGTACACGCGTCCGTCCGAGCCCTGCTCGCCCGGAGCGCCGACCCATACCTCCTCGCCGACGCTCGCCACGGAGTAGCCGAACTGGGTGCCTCGCGGCGCCTGGTCGAGCTGGAGGGTTCCGGCGGGCGTCCAGTCTCCCGAGCCACCGAGCTCGAGGGCGAATACCCGCGCCTCCCCCGGAGCCCCGACGAACGCCCGGCCTCCGTCGACCTCGAGCGCCCATCCTGCCGCCGCGCCGGGCGGCAGCGCGTCCACTCCGAGTCCGACGGCACGGGGCTGGCCCCACCCACCGTCGGCGGTCCGGCTCACCGCGTACACGCGACCGCGCGCAGAGTCGGCTGCGGGCGCGCCGACCAGGAGGCGGCCGTCGTCCAGGCCGAGCGCGCGACCGAATGTGACGGCCCCGTCCCCGGCGGGGGGACGGATGGTCCCGTGCAAGCCCCAGCCTCCGTCGGCGCGCCGAAAGTGGTACACGACCCCTGTACCGTCCACGGCCGGGGAGCCGACCAGGAGGTCGTCGCCCGTCAGCGCCAATGCGGCCGCATAGTCGGCGTGGTCACCTCCCCGCGGCGGTTCGAGCACACGGATCTCGTTCCAGGCACCGGCCGGGCCCGGCCGGTCGAAGACGTACGCCACACCCGATCCGTCGCGCTTCCGCGGGGCGCCGACCACCAGGGTATTGCCGTCCAACGCCAACGCCCGTCCGAAGTCGTCCATACGAGCCGAGTCCGAGGCCGTCAGCATCGACCGCTCGACCCAATCGCCCGAGGCGTCCAGTCGATACGCGTACACGGCCCCCGGACCGTACCAGTTCACCGGCTGCCCGATGAGCAGGTCCGCGCCCGCCATTGCGACGGCACGTCCGAAGTTCGGCTCCTGGGACGCGGCCCCGGGAGCGCTCGCCAACGTCGCCACGGCGGTCAGCGTGAGAGCCAGGATCGTGCGCTTCTGCATGGTCTTCCTCGTCGTGCTGGGAGGGTTCGGCGTGCCGCCCAAGATGCCCGGACCCCGCGGAGAGCCGCAACAGGCATCGGGCCAGTGAATGTGCGATACTGACGTCAGGTGCGACACGTTCCCCAGGGAGTCCAAGACGGCATGAAAAAGCATTCGTGGTTCCTCGTCACTTCGGCGATCGTGCTGAGCGCGTGTGGCGGTCCGTCCGGCGACACGTCCGACGACGTGTCTGCCTGGCGCTCCATCGAGGGTGGATGGCTGGTGGACATCGAAGCCGGAGAGCGGATCCCGAACCCCGGGGTGCTCATCTCGCCGGAGGGCCGGATCGCCCGCGTCGGCGAGGACGGCACGGGGGCTCCGGAGGGCGTCGAGCCGACACTGGTGGAGCTGGCGGACGGGCAGACGCTCCTCCCCGGGCTCATCGACCTGCACGCGCACTACAACATGGACCTCACCGGGGACGGGCGAGTGGAGGAGACGCGTTACAACCCGCTGGTGTTCCTGGCCAACGGCGTGACGACCACCTTCCCGGCCGGCGAGTATTATCCCGAAGTCATGCGCGCGCTCCAGGAGCGTCTGGAGTCGGGCGAGCAGGTCGGGCCCAGACTCCTCCGCTCCGGTCAGTACTTCGGCTCGACGCGCCTCGACTGGGACCCGGAGATCACCGCCGAGCAGATCCACGCCGAGGTCGATGCGCTCTGGGCCGAGGGCGTCCGCCACTTCAAAGCCAAGAACGCCGGCCCAGAGCATATCCGCGCGCTGGTGGAGAGGGCGCACCACCACGGCGGCACCGTGACCGGCCATGTCGACTCAGGGGCGCGCGGCTCGACCAACTCGGTCGACGCCATCGAGGCGGGCATCGACCGCATCGAGCACATCCTCGGCGGATACGTGCTCGACCGTGAGCAGTCGGCGTATCCGGTGTGGAATCAGGTGGACACGACGTCGGCCGGCTTCCGCCGGACCGTCCAGCTCTTCCTCGACAACGAGGTCTACTACGACCCGACCGTCACCGCTCCCATCTACCTGACCGAGAAGGTCGACGGCTTCGACTTCTGGTTCGCGGAGCCTTCGCTCTTCACTCCGTACGTCCAGGGGATCGTCACGGAGCGGGAGCCACGCTCGAGCGAGCTCATGTCGAGCCTGTACGAATCGATGCAGCGTGGCCTGCTCGCGTTCTACAATGCCGGCGGCGGCCCCTGGATCACGCTCGGCACCGACAACCCGAGCGCCGGAGAGTACCTGGCGGGCTTCTCCGCGCACCGGGAGTTGCACGCCATGGTGCTCGCCGGCCTCCCGCCCATCGCCGCCCTCCGCGCCGGGACCGTCAACGCGGCGCGGGCCGTGAAGATGGAGGACGAGATCGGAACCATCGAGCCTGGGAAGTGGGCCGATCTGTTCGTCGTCGACGGCGACCCGCTCGCCGACATCACGAACACCCGCAACGTCGTGATCGTGATGCGGGCCGGAACGCCCTACGAGCCGAGCTCGCTGCTCGAGCAGGCTCGTGGGCGCATCGGGCCGGCCGGGCCGGACGAGCGTGCCGACTGGTGGAGGCCGACCTCCTGATCAGCTCCGAGCCACCGCCACCGCCCCGGCTCCGTCCGGCGCTCGGGGCTCCCGTACTCCGCGCTCCCTGGCTCCGGCCGCACCGGGGTCCGCCGGCTCCCCGTCCGACTGGAAGACCTCCATGTCGGTCTCGCCGAGCAGGCGGCTGGTCACGGCGCCCGCGGTCATCGAGCCGCTCACGTTGATCGCCGTGCGGCCCATGTCGATGAGTGGTTCGATGGAGATGAGCAGTCCCGCCAACGCCACCGGCAGGTTCAGGGTGCCGAGCACCACCAGCGCCGCGAAGGTGGCGCCGCCACCCACCCCCGCGATGCCGAACGAGCCCAGGGTCGCCACCAGTACCAGCGGCACGAGGAAGCCCACGGACATCGGATCGATACCCACGGTGGGCGCAATCATCACGGCCAGCATGGCGGGGTAGAGACCCGCGCACCCGTTCTGGCCGATGGTGGCCCCGAATCCGGCGGAGAAGTTGGCGATGGCGGGCGACACGCCCAGACGCCGGATCTGGCTCTCGATATTGAGCGGGATAGCGGCGGCGCTCGAGCGCGACGAGAACGCGAAGGTCAGCACCGGCCAGATCTTCCGGAAGTGGCGGATGGGGTTCAGCCCGGTGAGCGCCAGTGCCCCCGCGTGCATCCCCAGGATCAGGACCAGGCCCAGATACGACGCCACCACGAAGCCCATCAGGTTCAGGATGTCGGCGACGTTCGACGTAGCCACGACCCGGGTCATGAGGGCCAGCACGCCGTAGGGGGTGAGACGGATCACCATGCGGACGAGGCGCATGACGAGAGCCTGCAGCGCCTCGATGCCGTCCACGACCCGCGCGCCGAGCTCCGGATCGTCCCTGCGTAGCCCGAGCACCGCGATGCCCAGGAGGGACGCGAACACCACGACGCCGATGATGGCGGTGGGCTCCGCCCCCGTGAGAGCGTCGAAGATATTGCTGGGGATGAACGAGAGGAGCAGGTCGGGGACGTTCAGATCGGCGACCTCACCGGTTCGGGCGGCCAGGGCCTCACCGCGCTCCGTCTCGCGGGCACCTGGAACCAGACCCTCCGCAGACAGCCCGAAGAGCCGCGTCATGCCCACGCCGATGACGGCGGAGACGGCCGTCGTCACCATGAGCACTCCGAGCACGCCGACGCTGATCTTCCCCAGGGAACGGGCGTCGTCCAGCCTCGTCACGGCGGAAAGGATGGACACCAGCACCAGGGGCATGACGATCATCTGGAGGAGCCGGACGTACCCCCTGCCCACCACGTTCACCCAGGTCATGGTGTCGGCCATCACCGCGTGGCCGGTGCCGTAGACCCATTGGAACGCGCCGCCCAGGGCGACGCCCAGGACCAGCGCGACCAGGACGGTCTGTGAGAAGGGGGCGCCAGCGGCACGCCGGCGGACGAGCCAGACGAGTCCGGCGGCGAAGATGCCCAGGTTCAAGAGAAGGGCTGCGATGCTCATGGTGGTGGTCCGAGTCGGGGTTCGGAAGCTGCGGGAATAAAAAAAGGCCCTCCCGCGGGGGAGGGCCGGACAGGAGAGCCAGAAGGACCGACTCGTTCTACACGTTCGCGACTCCGCGCACGCGCCCGCCCGACGCTCCGGAAGGAGCGCCGCAACAGCGACAACAACAGCGGCAGGCGAAGAGGGTGCGCATGGGGAAGGCTCTGATCGGACTCGGGGGCCGGCGGACGCTCCGCCCGCCCCGGAATCACTTGAATCTTGAGACGCTAAGCGAACGCCGTAGCGTCGGTCAAGGTTTCCGCCCCTGGCCGATCGAGCCTCCGGACCTTACGTATGCGTGGACTCGAACGGAGGCGTTCTCCCGATGCAATCGACCCGACCCGTCCACGCTGCGTCCGTGCTCGCGCTGTGCGCTCTTCTCGTCGCTGTGGTCCTGCAGCGTCCCTTACTCGCGCAGGACACCGCCGTCGACGCGGCCGTCGATCGGTTCGCCGAGCAGATCATCGAGCTCCGGCGCCATATCCATCAGAACCCGGAGCTGGGCAACCGTGAGTTCGAGACCGCGGCGCTCATCGCAGACCACCTCCGCTCGCTCGGGTTCGACGAGGTGACCGAGGGCGTTGCCCATACCGGGGTGATCGGAGTTCTCCGTGGAGGGCTTCCCGGGGATACCGTGGCGGTCCGGGCCGACATGGATGCGCTCCCCGTGACGGAAGACACGCCCTACCCCTTCGCGTCGACGGTACGCACGACGTACCTCGGCCAGGAGGTCGGGGTCATGCACGCCTGCGGACACGACGTACACGTCGCAGTGCAGCTCGGCGTGGCCTCCGTGCTCGCCTCCATGCGCGACGAGATGCCCGGGGTGGTGAAGTTCATCTTCCAACCCGCGGAGGAAGGCCCGCCGCCGGGGGAAGAGGGCGGCGCCGACCTCATGGTGCAGGAGGGCGCCCTCGAGAACCCGAGGCCGTCCGCCATCTTCGGACTCCACACGCTGGGCAGCATGCCCGTCGGCACCCTTGGCTATGCCACTGGCCCGATGTTGGCTGCGGTGGACCACTTCCGCATCGAGATCATCGGGGAGCAGGCGCACGGCGCGTACCCCGAGCTCGGCGTCGATCCGGTGGTGATGGCGGCCCAGGCAGTCATGGGCCTCCAGACCATCCGCTCGCGAAACCTCCCGTCATTGGAACCGAGCGTCGTCACCGTCGGCATCGTCCAGGGGGGCACGCGGTTCAACATCGTGCCGGACCGCGTCCATCTCGAGGGCACCGTACGCAGCTACGACCCCGATGTCCGGGACACCATCGAGCGCCGCATGGAGGAGATCGTGGCGGGGATCACCGCGGCCGGGGGCGGCAGCTACGAGCTCGAGTACGACCGGGGCACGCCCGCCACGATCAACGACACCGAGCTGGTCGCGCGCATGGCGCCTACATTGCACACCATCGTGGGAGAAGAGAACGTGCAGATCATGGATCCGGTCATGGGCGGTGAGGACTTCGCCTACTTCGCCAACGAGGTGCCTGCCTTCTTCTATCGGCTCGGGACCGAGGCCCCGGGTGTCGTGTCCGGGGGGCACCATACCCCCACGTTCATGGCCGACGACGCCTCGGTACCCATCGGCATGCGGGCCATGAGCACCCTCCTGTTGGACTACCTCCGCCACCGGCCCCTTTCCCAGTGAGGCGCCCCATGAACGTCTTGAAAGCCACCACCTTTTCCCTCGCGCTGGCGGCGCTGCTCGCCGCGTGCGGCTCCGAGCAGCCGTCCGCGAACGCCGCGGCAACGAACGGCGTACCGACGTTCGAGGTCGACCCGACCTGGCCGCAGGAGCTCCCGAACGACTGGATCCTGGGGGCGATCACCGGCGTGTTCGTGGACGCGCAGGATCACGTCTGGGTCACGCATCTGCCGGAGACACTCACGCCCGAGGAGACGGCGGCCGAGCAGGACCCGCCCATCGGCACGTGCTGCCGCGCGGCGCCCATCGTGCTCGAGTTCGACCCCGAGGGGGCGGTCGTCCAGGCATGGGGCGACAGCGAGAACCCTGAGATCTGGCCACGCAATCCGCACGGCATCTTCGTGGACCACAACGACAACGTCTGGATCGGCACGTACGTGCATCACCGGGTCATGAAGTTCACCCGTGACGGTCAGTTGCTGATGACCCTCGGCGAGTACGACGTCAACGCGGGGAGCAACGACCCCGATCTGCTCGGCGGTCCCGCCGGAATCTGGGTCGACCCGAGCACGAACGAGGTGTTCGTCGCGGACGGATACCGGAACCGTCGCGTCATCGTCTTCGACGGTGACACGGGTGAGTACCTGCGGCACTGGGGCGCGTACGGCGAGACTCCGGACGACGACTACGATTTCGGCGACCGCGACCCCGCCGGTGATCCTCCGAGGCAGTTCTCGACGGTTCACGGCCTGGCCGGATCGAACGACGGCCTCATCTACGTCGCGGACCGCCGGGGCAACCGGATCCAGGTCTTTCAGCAGGACGGAACGTTCGTGCAGGAAAGGATCGTGGCGCCGGAGACGCTCGCTTCGGGATCGGCCTTCGTCATCGCCTTCTCTCCCGATCCCGATCAGCGTTGGCTGTACCTGGCGGACGGCACGAACCACAAGGTGTGGATCCTCGAGCGAGAGACGTTGGAGATCGAGGGCGAATTCGGCCGGGGCGGCCGCCAGCTCGGTCAATTCCTCCGTCCGCACGGCATGAGCGTGGACTCCCGCGGCAACATCTACGTAGGCGAGGCGTCGACGGGACGTCGCATCCAGAAGTTCTCCGTGTCCGGAGGCGACGGCTGAGCCGGACCGGTTGGCGGAAGCCGGCTCGACCGAGCGCGCGTCTCGCGGCCGCGCCGCTGAGGTGATACCCGGCGGCCGACCTGCCAATTGGGCGTGTTGCGCCCGGGCGTCACGCTGTCTCGAAGAAGCGCCAGTCCCCATGCCCTGCCTGGGACGCGTATGGGTCCCATGATGCTTGACCCGTCAGCGCCAAGCCGATGTGGCTTGCAGGCTTCCGTATACCTCAGGACGTCCTGAACCGGTTCCGGGCACCGAACCTGTAACCAAGTAGGTCCCGACGAGAGGGTGGCGCAGCGGGATGGCGTGGCCCTCGGAGATGGTCCGGTCGGATGGGCTCCGAGCCCAGGGGGACGACATGCGGTTACATGACGCGCAACGAGCGAGACAGAGTCGCACCTGGCTCGTGGCGACGGTGGGGGCCGCGTTGGCCTCAGCATGCGCCAGCCCGGAGGAGGTCGCGTATCCATCGCTGGAGAACGCCCTCGGAACGCTGGAGGCACGGGCTGAAGCGCTCGAAACGGAGGTGGGCGAGGTAGATGCGTTCATCGCCCTCGAGATGGAGCCGTTGGTCCACGTGCTCACCCGGATGAGAAACGACCGGCCTCACGCCCGCCGCATCGCGCTCGCCCTGGTTCGGGAGGGCCACCGTGCCGGCGTCGACCCCCGACTCCTTCTCGCCGTCATGGCCATCGAAAATCCGTGGCTCGAGCCGACGGCCGCGAGCTTCATGGGCGCCATCGGGCTCATGCAGGTCATGCCGTTCCACGCAGGCGCCTGGGGATGCACCGGCGTCGACCTGACCGACCCGGAGACCAACATCTGTCATGGTGCCCGGATCCTCGCCCATGCGCTCGCTCGAGCGAACGGTGACCTGGACCGCGCGCTCCTCCGGTACAACGGATGCGTGCGCGGGACCAACACTCCGGATTGCCACCTCTATCCGAGCAAGGTTCTCGGCAATCCGGAGTTGGTCGCGCTGGACATGTAGCAGGCCCGCTCGGAGGGAGCCGGGCCGCTAGACTACTGCCAAGCTCTACGGCTTGTCGGAGCCCAGGTGCTCGAGCGCCGATGTGCGGAGCGTCGTCCACACGAAGTCGTAGACGTCCAGGAGGTCATGGGGCTCGTGGCCGGCCGCCTTCAGACGATCACGCGTGGAGAGCGCGACCCTCCGGAAGTTGCGGTAGGCCCGGACCTTCGCCCTGCGGCTGTAGCGCGCGGTGGGCGCGATGGAGCCCGCCTGGCGAGCGAACGCCGAGCGTCGGACGACCACATGGGTATCCGGGAACATGATGCCCGGAATGACCGTGGCGACCCGCCAGTTGGGGCGCTCGTCGAAGAGCGCCTCGAGCACGTCGATCCACTCCTTGAAGCGCTCTTCGTAGCGACGTTCGCCGTGGAGCAGCTCGTTCAAGGCCTCGACGTAGCGCTTCTTTTCTTCGGGCTCGAGCCCGCGAATCGCCTTCGCGTGCGCCACCTGGACCAGGTCGGTCCGTTGCAGCAGATCCGCGATGCCGTCGGCCAGGTCCTCGTGCGCGCCCTCGGAGATCTCCTCCTTCATACGGTCGGCCTTCAACACTTCCTTGGCCTCCGCGACCACGGGCTCGCGGTGGCGCTTCAGGCTCGCGCCGTCCGTGTTGCGATGATCCTCGATCCACTCCGGATCCTGAAATCCCTTCGGATACAGCCGGATGAAGAGCTCCACCTGCTCGGAAAACGGAGCGACGGCCTCTAGTACCTTTCGGCTCGAATCTCCGTCCCCGGCATCGATCACGCGCCGGAGGTTGTCGCGGATATGCTCTGTACGCTCGCCGAGGTCCTCCGCGGGGACGAGGAGCTTGTAGAACGCCTCGGGGAACTTGCGGAGCTTCCCGTCTTCGAACTGGTAGGCACGGGTCTCGCTCCGCTCATAGGCGATCATTGCTACACCCCACTCCGGCCGCTTCACATGACGGTAGAGTTGATCGTCGAGTTCGGATCCGGAAGACATCGGTACTTCGAGGGTCGCCTCAGCCAAGGGACACCATCCTGGAGCTGCCGGCCGAGCGGAGGCGGTCCAACCTCAACGCGATTTCGGCCGAAGAAACGAAAGCGCAAACGAGCGCACCGCCCCCGTGTCGTTTGACTCGCAACGGGGCGGTATATCAGAGTAAATATATGCCAAACTTGAACTTACGTCAACCTTGAAAGTGTCTGGCCGTCATTCGTACCGGAGCGCCTCCGATGGATCGACCCTCGAAGCGCGCGCGGCCGGGATCCAGCAGGCTACGAGCGCGACCAGGGCGAACAGCGCCGGAGCCCCCACGATGGCCAGCGGGTCGTGCGCCTCGACCCCGTAGAGCATCCCCTCGAGAAGACCCGTCATGAGGAGTGCGGCGCCGGTGCCGACGGCCACACCGATGAGCGCGGTCGCCATGCCCTGGCGCAGCACCATCCCGACCACCGTGCCCGATTCCGCACCCAGCGCCATGCGCACGCCGATCTCGGAACGCCGGCGGCTCACAGCATAGGAGATCACGCCGTAGATGCCCACCACCGCCAACGTGAGCGCGATTGCGGCGAACGCGCCGAGAAGCACGGTCGCGAAGCGATGGCTGGCCCGTGATCCCGCCATGACCTCGTCCATGCTGCGGATCTCGGCGATGGGCATGGTCGGGTCGATGCCCCGGACCACGCCGCGAATCGCGGGGAGCGCCGTGTAGGGATCGCCCTCCGTGGCCACGGTGAAGGTGAGGCTCCGCGACGTCTGCTGCGCGTGCGGGCGATAGAAGGTCTCGCGGACGTTGCCCGTCAGCTCGTTGTGCGCCACGTCGCCGACGACGCCGATCACGACCGTGGTGTCGCCGAGCACCCCAACGCGGCTGCCGATCGGGTCACGGTCGCCCCAGTAGTGCCGGGCCAGCGACTCGCTGACGACGATCGTCTCCTGCTCGCCCACGATGTCTCGGTCATCGATGCCGCGGCCCGCGAGGAGCGGGACCCCCATGACCTCGAAGTAGCCGGGCGTGACGTACTGCCACTCAGCCGCATTCGACTCGTTCGGTGCCGGCTGGTAGCCCTCCACGAACACACCGGCGTCTCCCATCGTGCTGGCCAGCGGGAGGAGCCGCGCCGCCCCTGCCTGCCGCACACCGGGCAGCTCCCCGAGTTGGCGCCTGAGCTCCTGGTAGAACGCGACGACCTGCTCCGTCTCGGGGTAGGTGCCGCCCGGCGCGGTGAGGCGGAACGTGAGCACGTTTTCCTGGGGCTCGAAGCCCGGGTCCACGCGGAGAAGACCGACGAACGTCTGGATCATGAGGATCGACCCCGTGAGCAGCACGACCGCCATGGCCATCTGGCTCGCGATGAGCAAGCCCTGCACCCGGTTCGAAGAGCCGCCGCCTATACCCCGGCGGTCGCGAAGGACATCCGAAGTCGTATCCCTGAGCACACGCAACGCCGGCATCATCCCGAACACCACCGCGGTGGCGAGCGAGGCGGCGAGCGCGAAGAGGAGCACGGAGGGATCGACCGAGGCGGAGGCCGACCGGGGCACGGCGTCCGGGTCGATGGCCAGAAGGGCCGGCACGCCGATCGATGCTACCGCCACTCCGAGTACGCCACCGAAGATGGCCAAGACGACGCTCTCGGTGAGGAGCTGCCGAACGATGCGCCCCCGACCGGCACCGAGCGCGGTGCGGAGCGACATCTCACGCACCCGCGCCTCGGCCCGGGACAGAAGGAGGTTCGCAACATTCCCGCACGCGATCAGCAGGACGAGGACGACAGCGCCGAGCAATAGCCAGAGCGTGGCGCCGACGGACCCCACGATGTCCTCCTTCGCACCGAACACGCGGAACGCGAACGCGACTTCCGGATCGTAGAGCCCTACCGGCTGGACGTTCTGCGCCAGGATCCTTTCAACGTCCGCACGTGCGTCCGCGACCGTTTGCCCGTCGAGGAGCCTCGCGACTCCGTACGATCCGTGGCTGCCGCCGCCACCCAGGTCGGGCGCCGGCGACTCCAGATCGACGTACCCGGGCCGAAACACCTCGGACGGCGAGGACGAGCTGAAGTCGGCCGGGAGAATGAAGCCTGGCGGCATGACGCCCAGGACGGTCACCGCGCCGCCATCGATCTCGACGGTCCCGCCCACGACGGACGGGTCGCCGTCCCAACGGCGCTGCCAGGTCTCGTAAGCGATGACGGCCACTTCGGCTTCGTCCCGCGCCTCGTCCCAGGTGAATGTGCGCCCGACCACCGGCTGCACGCCGAGCACCGAAAAGACGTTCGGGGTCATACTCGCCGCGCCGACCCGCTCCGGCCGATCGACCGTGGTGAACGTCGCTGAGCCGAGCTGATAGAGCGCGGCGTCTTCGAAGGCCCGGGTCTCCTGATGCAGGAGCTGGAACTCCGGAACGGAGAGCCAGGTGCGGTCGGGGAAGTTGTTCCAGCTCGCCCAGACGGTGACGACCTCGTCGGGCTCGCCGTAGGGCAGCGGCTCGAAGAGCACCCCGTCGGCCACGCTGTAGATCGCCGTCGCGGCGCCCATCCCCAGGCCCAACGTGAGCACCGCCACGGCCGCGAAGCCGGGGCTCCTGCGGAGCGACCGCAACGTGAAGCGCAGATCCTGCAGCAGCGTCCCCATCCCTTCCCCTCCCATCCATGCTTGAATCCATCGGCGGACCCTCCGGCCCGCTAGCTCCGGGAGCGACACGTCCACCGGGTGGAGCGTCACCACCACGATCCTGCGATTTTCCGGGTACACCAGGCACGACAGGCGCTGGCCTGCCGCGGTGGTCTCCCACGCGCCGGCCCCGTCTTCCGCCTCGCCCCATCCGGGTGGCGGCCCCGACAGCTCCAGCTGCCGCATCCGCTCCGCGACGGCGCGCTGCTCGTCACGAGGGAGGGAGCGGAGCGCCTCCACCGCCGGCCGGGACAGCTCGATGCTCCAGCGATCCATCACCGACGATCCATCAGAGGTCGAGCTCCCGGCGAACCTCCGCCCAGGGCACGGTGCCGGCCTCGGCCATCTCCCGGAGCGCCCCTTCGTAATCCCGCGCCTCGATCAGGCCGCGCAACCGGTCGACGAGCGTCGCGTCCTCGAGCGGTACGATGGCCACGAGTTCCTTGCCGTGTCGGGTGACAACGAACCGCTCGCCCCCGTAGGCCGCCCGATTGATGAGCTCGGACATGTTCTTCCGCGTCTCCGCGGTCGTCACGTGTTTCATGGAGTCCCCAGCGTTCATGGCCACACCCCCTCCGACGGAGCGACCCCGTCGAAGGTTGGAACGTATGGACGTTTTGTACAAAACACTATGGGCCAGGTCGACGCCTTGCCGACCTCACGCCGCGCCCCCATCCTGGCCACATTCGGTTCCACGGACCCGCCGTACGAGGAGACGACCATGAAGCCCGCCCCCCGCCGTCACGCCCCCTTCGACCGCGCTTCCTGGGCGGAGACCCTCGCCAGCCGTGCGCGTGCTCCGCTTCCGAGGGCTGCCGGACTCGGCCTGGCGCTCGCCGTCCTCGTCGCTGCGATTCCGACTGGGGTCACGGCTCAGGACCGGCCCACGCTCGAGCCCGACGACTACGGTCAATGGGAATCGCTCGGCCGGGCCGAACTGTCGCCCGACGGACGCTGGCTCGCCGTCTCGATCTCGCGCGTGAACGACGAGGACGAGCTGCGGGTGCACGACACCGATTCCGACTCGGTCGTCGTGGTGCCGTACGGCTCGGGACAGACATTCTCGGACGACGGGCGCTGGGTCGTGTACTCCATCGGGCAGTCGGAGGAAGACCGGGAAGCGGCCGAGGAGGCCGACCGCCCGGTCCGGAGCGACGTGGGCATCCTCGACCTCGCAGACGGCACGGTGGACGTGCGGGAGGAGGTGGCTTCGTTCAGTTTGTCCGCCGACGGACGCTTCGTGGCGCTCCAGCGCTACAAGCTGGAAGATCAGGAGCACGAAGGTGCCGACCTGATCGTGGAGGAGCTCGCCACCGGAGACCGGATGGTGTTCGGCAACGTTTCCGGCGCGGCCTGGTCGGACCAGGGCCATCTCCTGGCCATGACCCTCGACGCCGCGGACCGCGTGGGCAACGGCGTGTCGCTCTACGATCCGTCGGCGGGAACGGTGCGGGCCCTCGACCAGGCTGAAGCCGTCTACCGGGAGATGCAGTGGCGCGAGGACGCCGCCGACCTGGCCGTGCTCCGCACACGGGAGGACTCGGCTTTCGCGGATACGGCACACGTCGTGCTGGCGTGGCGTGGGCTCGGGGCCGCGTCGCCGACCCGCTTCGTTCTCGGCGACGGCGGGAGCGTCCAGCCGCCCCGGGGCATGCGCGTGGTGGAGCATCGCTCGCCCGCGTGGTCGGCGGACGGCTCGACGCTCTTCGTCGGCATCCAGGAGCGGCTACCCGCTCCCGAACCCTGCGACACCGAGGAAGCCACGGACGATGGCGAGAGGTCGGGCAACGGACCCGACGCAGACAGTGCGAGCGGCGGGAACGGGCCAGACGACTGCGAAGAGGACGACGACCTCCCCGGCGTGGAGATCTGGCACACGCGTGACGTCGATCCGGTCCCGCAGCAGCGGGTGCGTGAGCAGCAGCTCAGGGAGGCGAACCACCTGAGCGCCTGGCACCTGGACGGGGACGCCTTCGTGCAGCTCGGCGACGACCTCACCGAGCGTACCGAGCTCGCCGACGGGGGCAGCTTCGCCATCGGCATGGACGAGACGCCCTACGACGAGCACGCGAAGTTCCGCCAGCAATTCCTCGACCTGTACGAGATCGATGTCGAAACGGGAGAGAAGACGCTCATCCACGAGCGGGCCCAGGGAGCCGACCTCAGCTCCGCAGGCCGGTACGCCATCTGGTTCGAGGGCGAGCATTGGTGGGCGCACGATCTCGAAGGGGGCCAGACGCGGAATCTGACCGCCGACGTGCCCACCCAGTTCGTGGACCTCGACGTGACGCCCACCCGCGAGCAGATGCCGTCGTTCGGGATCGCCGGCTGGCTCGAGGACGACGCGGCCGTGCTCGTCAACGACGAGTGGGATGTCTGGGAGGTGCGGTTGGACGGGTCCGGCGGACGGGCGCTCACCCGCGGCGCGGACGACGACGTGCGCTACCGTCTGCAGCGGATCGATCCGGAGGCGGACGCCTTCGACCCCGAAGCGCCGCTCTACTACTCGACGTACGCGGAATGGACCAAGCAGGCCGGCGTCGCGCGGGCGCGGCTGGGCGACGAGCCGCAGATGCTCATCTGGGACGACAAGTCGTTCGGCGGTTTCGGCGGCGGGCTCCGCAAAGCCGACGACGCCGACGTGTACCTGTTCCGGCAAGAGGCGTTCGACGACTCGCCCGACTACTTCGTGGCCGGACCCGAGCTCGCGAATCCCGTGCAGGTGACCCGCACGAACCCGTTCCATGACGAGTACGCCTGGGGCCGCACGGAGCTGATCGACTACGAGAACGAGTGGGGACGCCGCCTCCAGGGCGTGCTGACCTATCCGGCGGACTACGAGCCGGGCCGCGAGTATCCGCTCATCGTCTACCACTACGAGCTGCTCTCACAGGGTCTGCATCAGTACCAGGTCCCTGATCCCACGCGGTACTACAACCAGCAGATCTGGAGCCAGGAAGGGTACTTCGTGTTCCGCCCGGACATCGTCTACCGGGACCGCAGGCCCGGGCAGTCCAACGTCGAGACCCTGCGACCGGCAGTGGCGGCCGTGCTCGAGACCGGGCTCATCGACCCCGAGCGCATGGGACTCATCGGGCACTCGTGGGGTGGGTACCAGACCACGTACTTCGTCACCCAGGACGACCTGTTCACCGCCGCGGTGGCCGGCGCGCCGCTCACCAACCTCATGAGCATGTACCTGTCGTTCTACTGGAACAGCGGCGGGACCGACGCGCGCATCTTCGAGATCAGCCAGGGGCGCATGCAGGTGCCCTGGTGGGAGGACTGGGACAGCTACTACGCCAACTCACCCGTCCACAACATCGAGAACATGGAGACGCCTCTCCTGATGATGTTCGGCACCAACGACGGCGCGGTGGAGTTCAACCAGGGGGTCGAGTTCTACAACGCCGCGCGCAGGCTCGACAAGGAGATGGTTTTCCTCGCGTACGAGGGGGAGAACCATGGCCTCGCCCGGGAGCCGAACCAGCGCGACTATCAGAACCGGATCCTGGAGTGGTTCGGGCATTACCTGAAAGGCGAGCCGGCACCCGAATGGATCGAGAGCGGGCTCGGGTATCTGGAGCAGAAGGACCGCGTACAGGGGCGGCGGCCGGTGAGCTGACGGAACGACCTGAACCCGCACATCGCCGCTCGCAACGGGACTCGCGCACATGCTACCTCAATCCGATATCCTCCTGTCGATGGCGGAGGTCGCGGCCGCCTTCGCCGGCTTCGCCGCGTTGGTCAGCGTCATCCCCAGGGGGCTTCAGCGGACGGCCGCTCCGGCGCACGACCTGCTGAGGCTCCGCCTGGTCATCGCCAGCGGCGTGGCCGGCGTGGCCGGAGCCCTCATTCCCGTCGGCCTGGCAGGATACGTCGAGGGGGACTGGGTGTGGCGCGCTTCGGCCGTCGCCTTCCTGGTCTTCGACAACGTCATCATCGTTTCGTTTCTTCGGGCCTACGAGCCCGTGCGGGGCGCCTTTCCCCCCGACAAGGTCGCCGTAGTCGTGGTTTCGGCGCTCGAGGTCGCCGAGCAGATCGGGCTCGCGGCCATCGTGCTTGGGGTCGGCAGCTTCGACCCCGGGGCCCTCTACGTGACCGCGCTCATCGCCAACATCTGCCAGGCCGGCTTCATTTTCCTGAGGTTCGTGGGCTCGACCTTCCACCACGCGGATTGACCCGGCCGGACTCCCACGGCGTTTCCCCGAGAGTCGTCCACCTGCTGCTCGTCGGCGATGCTCGTCGCCCTCAGCGCTTGCGGTTGACCGTCGCCTCGATGGCCTCGAGGGCCTCACGGGCCTCGCTCAACTCGGCGACCTCGACCTCGAGGTCCCGGCAGCGCGCTTCCAGGCGCGCCCGGTCGGCCACGCCGGCCTGTATACGGCTCTCCAGGTCGGCGATCTCGGCCGCGCGCATCTCGAGCTGCTCTTCGAGGCCGGCGATCTCTTCGGCCGCAGCGGCCCGCTCCTCGTCGCGAGCCGCGAGCACCGCCTCGGCTTCGACCAGCAGCTCGTTCTGCTCGTCGTCCAGACGCCGCTGCTCGGCCAGCTCGGAGAGGACCTGGTCGCGCTCCGCGGCGAGCGCCTCGGCCTCCGTCACGGCCTCGGCGGCGATCCGCGCCCGCTCCTCGGCCTTCGTCTCGACCGCGGCGCGCAGCTTGCGTTCCTTCTCCACGTCCGCGTGGGCGCGGGCGAGGTCCGTGCGCGCCTGGTCGAGGGCGTCGGCCATCTCCGCGCGCTCGGCAATGGCCTCGTCGAGCCGGTCCCGGAGGCCCTGCACGACCTCCAGGACCGCGGCCGCCGTGCGCTTCGGCTCCGCCGCGGTCGCGGGCTCGCGTTGGGCATGGGCCAGACGCTCCCGCAGCGCGGCCACCCGCTCTCGGCCGGCGGCGAGGCGCGCCGAGTCGGTCGTGTGGGCCGACCGCGCCTTCCCGGCATCCGTGGACGGCTTCTCGGCGGCGGCGGCCCCGTCGCTTTCGGGACGATCCTCGGCCAGCGTGGCTTCGGTGGTCGACGGCTCGCGCCTCGCGGAGGTCGCGGCCCCGTTCCGGGCCTTGGCCTTCCCGGGCTTCGCCGAGTCCCCGGCGGGCTCGGTGGCCTGCTCCAGCTCCGCCTCGACCTGCCCGTCCGCGCTCGTCTCCTCGGTCTCGGAGGTCAGCTCCGAGAGTACCTGCCCGATCCGTGTGCGCGGCTTGCGGGCCGGCACGTTCGCGTTGAAGCCACCCGTCATGCGCTCTTCTCCTGCGCCCCTTCGAGGGGGGCGCGCATCACTTCGTTGATGAGGGAGTTCGTGTCCTTCGCGCCCTTGCTCTTCGGATTGAAGGCGCAGATGGGCAGGCCCTCGCTGGACGCCTGCGCGAACTTCGTGCACTGCCGAACGATCGTCTTGAGGAGGAACTCGGGGTAGTGGCTCTCCAGAGCCCCTTTCGCCTCGCGGGCGATCTTCGTCGTCGGGTTGTACTGGTTCAGCACGATGAAGATACGCTGAAGCGTGTGATCGAGGTCGTCCTCGAGCCCGCTCAGCGTCTCGAAGAGCAGCTTCAGCCCGTGGAAGGAGAGGAAGTCCGGGAGTACCGGAACGAACAGGTCGTCGGCCGCGATGAGCGCGTTCAGGTTGAGGAGGCCGAACGACGGCGGCGCGTCCATCACGATGAACTCGTACCGGTCCGCGACGTCCTCGAGCGCCTTCCTGAGCCTGTACTCCCGCCCCGCCAACGGCATCAGCGCCAGCTCCACCGTGCTCATCCCCAGATTCGCCGGAAGGAGATCGAACTCCTCGAGATCCGTGTCGATGATGGCCTCTTCGGCGGGAAGGCGGTCGACCAGCACGTCGTAGAGCGTGTACTCGCACTCCTCCCCCTGGAAGCCCATGTGCTGCGTCGCGTGCCCCTGCGAATCGAGGTCCACGAGGAGGACGCGGTGCCCCATCTCGGCCAGCCGATACGCGTACGATACCGAGAGGCTGGTCTTGCCCGTGCCGCCCTTGAAGTTCAGGAAGAGCTGATGTCGGAGCGGCTGGCGCGGCGGTCGGCAGCCGAGCGCCTTCCGGTACGCCGAGAGCTGCCGCGGCTCGTACTCTTCGTACGTGCCCCCGACGGCCGCGAGCTCCAGCCTCGCGTCGGCCTCGGCGAGCCTTTCCTGGGAAAGGCCGAGCAGCCGTGCGAAGTGATCTCTGCGGTATCGGATTTCCATCAAACCCTCGAGGATGTTTTCGGGACGGAAGGCTCGGGTGACGCCTCGGGCGGCGAGCCGGCCGACGGCGCCTGACGGAGCACCTGTCGCACCAGCCGCCGAACCTGCGGATCCGAGTCATCGCGGAGTGGCTCGAGCAGACCGTGCTGCTCGAGGCCCCGGGCCGTGGCCGTGGCCAGCACCACACGACGGCGTACCCGCGCATCGCCGTCGAGGAGCCCTCTCTCGAGGTGCGGCGCGAGCTCCATGGGCTCCCGCTCGAGCAGCCGACCGAGCGCTTCGTACGCGGCGGCCCGGACGGACGGCTCGGACGACTTCGTCCACGGACGGATGGTGTCGGCGGCGCCCGTGTCTCCCGTGCGCCCGAGGCGGAGCAGCAGATCGGCCCGCAGCTCGGGCAGCTGGGCGTCGAGGAGCTCGGCCACCAATGCGTCGGTTCGGCTGGACGTGGAGGCGGCCGCTGCCGGGACGACGCGGTCCTCGTACGAGACGGCCGGGGCGCCGGGGTCGTCGGACGCAGCGACCTGGTCTTCGAGCTCGAGCTCCGGCTCGGGCTCGTCCGGCAGGTCGTCGCGGGCTTCGTCCCCGGACGCGACGCCAGCTTCGTCCTCGGACGCGACGGCGGCCTCGAGCCCGGACGCGCTGGCCTCGACGGGGGGCCCGGCCTCGGCAGGAACGCTGGTCCCGGCGGGGTCGCCAGTCTCGGCGGTGGCGTTGGTGTCGGCGGGGTCGCTGGTGTCAGCGGGGGCGCTAACCTTGGCGGGAGGGCTGGGATCCGCCTCGTTCGCGGCGGTGGCCTCCTGCTCTTCGGTCTCGTCGGCCTCGGGCGCGTCCCCGGGCTTCGGCACGACCGCGGCTTGCGCGTCGTGCTCCGGATCGATGCCCGCCAGGGCGAGTCGCTCCCGCAGCTTCGCCTCCCGGGCATCGCTGGTCGCCCCACGACGCTCCAGGTCGAGGATCTCGCGGCGGAGCTCGGCCAGGAACTCCGACAGATCGGCGGCCTCGGGTCCGTCCCTCCGGATGAGCTGCTGCCACTCGGCGACGCGCGTCAGCAGGGTCTCCCGGCTGGCGACAAGCTCCTCGACCCGCGCCCTGAGGCGGGCCAGGCTCCGGTCGCTGACCATCGCCCGCTGGTCCTCCGCGAGGGCCTTCCGGCGAAGCCGTAGCAGCTCCTCCCGGTCCTCTCCGACATCCCCTTCGAACAGGTGTCCAGCGATCTCGGCGCGCAGAGCCTCCGAGCGCTCCAGGTGCCGGTGAAGCACGGCGATCTCGGCACGCGCCTCTGCGAGCTCCTCGTGGATCAGGCAGTAGCGGCGGGCGTGCTCGGTCTCCCGAGCGGCGACCACGGCCAGCTGCTCGCGAACCTGATCGGCATCATCACGGGCCGTGGCCAGGGCTGCCCGCATCTGCTCCAGCCGACACTCCAGCAGGAGCACACGCTCGCGGTCCGACCCCGGGCCCGAAGGCGTCCGGCCGTTCGCCGCATCCGGTGAACGCGCGGATGCCTCGCGCCTGTCCGACATGCTCGATTGAGTCCGCGGAAATCGGGGATAGGATCGGGATGCGCACGCCCCGTCGACCTGAGCCGAAAGGTAGACGCGGGCCCACGAGGCAGCAAGAAAAGGACCAGCGCGACGAGCCGGCCGACGCGCCGAGGTTCAGTGGCCGTCGAGGGTCTCCAACTACGAACCGTCCTCCGTCATGCTCCGCGGCCTCACGTGCATCTCGAACCACTTCCTGAGGAAGAGCTGCGTCCGCAGGAAGTTCGACGGGTTGCTCGACGTGCCGTGCCACTCGTCGTTGAAGCGGATCATGGCGGTGGGCACGCCCATCACCTTGAGCGCGGCGTAGTACTCCTCGGTCTGCGGCATCGGGGTGCGGAGGTCGTTCACACCGGTCATGAGCATGGTCGGCGTGGTGACGTTGCCCACGTGCATGAGCGGTGAGCGCCTCAGGTACTCGCTCGGGTCGTCCCACGGGAAGGTCTCGAAGTTCCGGTACCAGCCGATGCCGTCGGTGGTCCCGACGAACGAAAGCCAGTTCGTGACCGGGCAGTTGGCCGACGCCGCTGCGAACCGGTCGGTCTGTCCCACGATCCACGAGGTGAGCACGCCGCCGCCCGAGCATCCGTAGACGAACATGTTCTGCTCGTCGATGTATCCCCGGGACAGCACCTCGTCGACGCCGGCCATGAGGTCGTCGTAGTCCTTGCCCGGGTACGCATTCTTGATCGCGTTCGCGAATGCGCTCCCGTAGCCCGTGCTCCCGCGCGGGTTCGTGTAAAGGATCACGTAGCCGTTCGCCGCGTGCTCCTGCCATCCGAAGTTGAAGCCGACGTGGTACATGCTGTGCGGCCCGCCGTGGATCGACAGCATGAGCGGGTAGCGCTCCGCCGGGTCGAAGTCCGGCGGCTTGATGATCCATCCCTGGATGCGGTAGCCGTCGACCGATTCGTACCAGATCTCCTCGACGTCGCCAAAGGCGAGCCCGCCGAGCACGTCGTCGTTCACGCGCGTGAGCTGAGTGCGGGTGCCGTCCGGGTCGGAGAGCCGGAATGAGACCAGGTCCGTCGGAACGTGCGGGCTGGTGAACGTGCCCACGGCCCTGCCGTTGGCGGTGAGCGAAGAGAGCGCCAGCAGATGATCGCCGGTGCTGACCTGGCTCACCCCGCCATCCACGGAGACGAAGTGCAGATTACGCGCTCCCCCGCTGCTCACGGTGAGGTAGAGGCCGCTCCCGTTTTTCGCCCACTGCATGTCGTTGATCTGCCGGTCGAAGTCGCCGGAGACGAGGCGCGGGCTCTCGCCGTCGCGGCCCATGACATAGACGCCCGAGTTGCGGTAGGTATCCTCGTGGAAGTCCGATCCCCGGTAGGCGATCAGATCACCCGTCGGCGACGGGATCGGGCCGCTGTCCTGGCCGCGCCGCGTGGTGAGCTGACGGATGGCGCCGCTCGTTACGTCCACGGCGTACACCTCGGACTCCCGCCACGATAGCTCCGCGTCTTCCGTGCGGAGTGAGCTGAATACGAGCTCGCGCCCGTCCGGGGTCCACTCCCCGGTCGAGTGATTCCAGTCACCGTCGGTGAGCTGACGCGCCGTGCCCCCGTCGGCCGGCACCACGAAGACGTGCCGCCAGGTGTCGTCGACGAAGCCCGCACGATCTTGCCGGTAATCCGCGCGCGTCACCACCCGTGGCGCCTCGGTCCACTCTGCCCCCTCTGGGCGCCCCGGAGGATCGACCGTGAACGCCGGCTCGGCGTCGACGTTCATGGTGAACGAGAGGCGGGTGCCGTCCGGTGACCACCGGATCCCGCTCGGACCTTCGGTGAGTCGTGTGACCTGGCTGGTCGCGCCCTCCGCGTCCATCCAGCGGACGAAGATCTGCGTGCCGCTCGGGTCGCCTTCCGCCGTATACGCAATCCGGGTCCCGTCCGGCGACCATAGGGGGCTCGATCCCTGGACGAGGAAGCGGTTGCGCGTGCCGTCGGCATTCATGATCCAGACCGCCGACTCGCGGCTGTCGTTCATCTTGTCGACCCAGCCGCGCGTGTAGACGATCTCGGTGCCGTCCGGCGAGATCTGCGGGTCCGACACGCTCTCGAGGTCGAGGTACATCTCGAGCGAGACCGTTCGAAGCTCGTCCTGCTGGGCGGTCGCGGACGGCGGGTCCGCGAGGAGGGCCGCGAGCGCGAAGAGCGTGCCGAGCACGGTCCGGGCGGCGAGGGTCGGGAGGGCGGTGCGGGTGAGCATGGCTGGCTCTCTCCTGCTGCGGGTGACGATCCCCGGACGGGAGGGAGAACGTACGCGCGACACGAGCGATCGGCGAGAGGGGTGGAGGCTCTCAGCCGTCGCACGGGGGCCGCCGGGGGGACGTCGCCACCCCGGCGGCACACCGGCGTCACGATTAGACGTGCACGATCTCTCCCTTTAGCTGGTACGTGATCGCGAGCACGTCCTTGCGCGCCGACTCGCCGACGCCGTTCCGATCCAGGACGGCCATGATGTCGTCCACCGCGGCCATGTACTCGGCCACGCTGATGTTCATGCCGCGATGCGCGTCAGGCATGCTCCGCCCGGCGTACCGGCCCGGCCCACCACTCCCCGTGGCCAGGAAGTCGCGAAGGTGGCCCTTCAGCTGGCTCAGTCGATCGGGGTCTTCGGCATACGGCCTGAAACGGGCAGAGATCAACGGATTCTCCATGTGGGCCGCGACGATGTCGTCGACGAGGCCATCGATGCCGTCCGGGCCACCCAATCGTTCGTAGAGCGTCGAAGTCTCCATGATCAGATCCTCCTCTTTGGGGGAGTGAAACGAGTAGACCGGTCGGTCTACTCCATGCGCAAATGAAGTGCGAGTGCCACCCGGGCGTGGCGCGGGGTCGGATAGGGCTCACGACGGGACCCCTTGTTCGAAGCGCCCGAAGTAGAAGTCGAGCATCGCTTCCAGTGGGGCCGGGCTCCGTCGCAGTCGACTCCGCAGCGCGGCACCCTCCCAGCAGTCGATGAGCAGCGCGGCCATGTGTCCGCAGTCGGTATCGGGCGGCAGATCGCCATCGCGGCAGGCCTCCTCGAGACAGCCCGACAGGATCTGGCCGATCTCGGTGAAGCAGCCGTCGATCTTCTCCCGGAACGCGTCGTTCACGCCCGAGAGTTCCTGCCCGAGCCCGCCGAGCATGCAGCCGAGATACCCATCCTGACGATACTGGCCCTTGGTCATCTCGAAGAAGCCGCGCACGCGCTGCAGGGGCGGGCGCGACGGGTCCTCGACGCACGCCCGCAACGCCTGGTGCACCCGATCCATGTAGAGGTCCACCACCTGGAGCGCGAAATCCTCCTTGCTCTCGAAGTGATGGTAGAACGAGCCCCTCGGCACCCCTGCCTCCCGAAGGAGGGTCTGGATGCCGAGGTCGTTGTAGCCGTGCTCGAGCAGCAGGACCAACCCGGTCTCGAGCAACTCTTGTTTCGTGGGATGCGGCATGGGCCCCCGCCTGGACCGACTGGTCTGTTTTTCCCCAACGTTCAGGTCGGCGGGCTCGTTGTCAAGCAATGCCCGTCTGCGCCGCGGGTGGCGTGACCGGCACCTCGGCCGGATGTTGTCCGGGTCCGAACCG
>JBBDSM010000039.1:0-5486 GCA_040904945.1 Gemmatimonadota bacterium | reverse complement strand
GCGCCGCGGGTGGCGTGACCGGCACCTCGGCCGGATGTTGTCCGGGTCCGAACCGACTCACCACTGCCCTCCCCGGGGGATTCATGTCCGCTGCCCGATCGCGACTCCGGCTCATCCAACCGCTCTTCGTCGCACTGGCGCTCCTCGCGCAGCCGCTCACTTCGGCGTTCCCGACCGTGGGTCAACCGGCTGGGCTCGCCGCCCAGGCACTCCCCGGCCAGGCGCCCGAGACCGTCCGCACCACCGGGGGCGTCGTCAGTGCCCAGCAGTGGATCGCCAGCGAGGTCGGCGCCGACATCCTCGCGGCCGGCGGCAACGCGGTCGACGCGGCCATCGCGACGGGCTTCGCGCTCGCAGTGACGCACCCCTCGGCGGGCAACATCGGTGGGGGAGGCTTCATGGTCATCCGCTTTCCGAACGGCGAGTCCACGACGCTCGACTTCCGTGAGGAGGCCCCCGGCGCCGCGCATCCGGAGATGTGGCTCGACGAGAACGACGAGTACTCGTCCGAGCGGCATCACGACAGCCACCTGGCGGTCGGCGTGCCCGGGACGGTGGCCGGGTTCGACAAGGCTCATCGGCTGTACGGGCGTGCGGATTGGGGTTCGATCGTGCAGCCTTCCGTGGCCCTGGCCCGCGACGGCTTCGAACTCAGCGACGCGCTCGCGCGCTCCTTGGCCAACTTCGTCCGGCGGACGTCATACGAAGCCAGCGTCGCGGCGTTCAGCAAGAACGGCACGCCGTATGAGGCCGGGGAACTCCTGCGCCAACCCGATCTCGCCAGCACCCTCGAGCGCATCCGCGACGACCGTCGCGACGGATTCTACCGAGGCGAGACCGCGCGTTTGCTCGCCGAAGAGATGCGCCGGGGCGGCGGCATCATCACGGAAGAGGACCTGGAGCGGTACGACGCGCAGGAGCGAACGCCGATCACGGGCAGCTATCGCGGCTACGACATCATCTCCATGCCTCCGCCGAGCTCGGGCGGTGTGGCCATCGTCACGGCATTGAACATCCTCGAGGAGTACGATCTCCGCGGCATGGGGCACAACAGCGCCGACTACGTTCATCACGTGGCGGAGGCGATGCGGAGAGCCTTCCGCGACCGCGCCACCCATCTCGCGGACACCGATTACGTCGATGTGCCTTTGCGCAGCTTGACCAGCAAGGCCCATGCGGCGTGGCTCCGGCACGACCTCGACCCCGAGCAGGCGTCCGTGTCCCATCCGACCGACGTCGAGATCGGATACGAGAGCCCGGAGACCACCCACTACTCCGTGGTCGACGCCGACGGCATGGCCGTGTCCGTGACGTACACGCTCGAGCAGGGGTACGGCTCGGAGATCGTCGTCCTCGGCGCGGGGTTCCTGCTCAACAACGAGATGGGCGACTTCAACGCTGCCCCGGGTCTCACGACCGAGGGCGGACTGATCGGGACCCGGCCGAACCTCGCACGCCCCGGCCAGCGCATGCTCTCGTCCATGACCCCGGCCATCGTCGCGCGCGGAGCGGAGCTGGTGGCGGTCATCGGCTCACCCGGCGGGCGTACCATCATCAACACCGTGCTCCAGCTGGTGCTCAACACCGTCGACTTCGACATGGAGATCCGCCGGGCCGTCGCCGCGCCGCGATTCCACCACCAGTGGCTCCCCGACCGAATTCGGATCGAAGAACGCGGGGTCACCGACGCGGTCGCCGAGCAACTGCGGGCAATGGGGCACACCGTTCAGGTACAGGGACGCCAGGGCTCGGCCAACTCCATCGGCGTCGATCCGGCCACGGGTGAGCGCATCGGCGCGCCCGACCCCCGGAGCCCGGACGCGGGGGCGCGGCCGGGGGGTTGATTCGGGTCCTCGCGGGAGGCTAAGCCACACGCGGGGCCGGGGGCATCTCGTCGCCCGGCCCCGACGCGCTTCAGCGTGTGCTCAGAACATCGAACCCCATCCGTTCGAGGGCACCGAGCGTCGCATCGGCTCCCTGGGCGATCGGCAGGGTCTCCCCCGTGATGCCGGACGCCGGCGGAATGATCACCCATCGAAGCACTCGATCCGGCTGCGTGATGTCCAACGGACTCGGGAGCGTCGCGGCCGGGTCCAGCTTCTCGTACAGGAAGAGGAAGCGCAGATTGCCCTCCGTGATCACCACATCGTACGTCCGCGTAAAGTCGTCGATCGTATTGCGGAAGAACCGATAGGGCAGCTGGGCGAAATGCGGGGACCGGTCGGTCACGCTCATCCAGACCAGCACTGCCCCGTCGTCGTAGACCCCGGACGTGATCTCGGGAACCGCGACATCCGTGTAGCGGGCGGGCGCACGGAAGAAATAGGTGCTCGGGTTGACCGGGAACGAGATCTGGATGGTGTTGTCCGACCAGTCGGACTCGGTGAGGGTCACGCGCCCGGAGATGACGTTCGCCGTTCCGGGGGGGCCCTGGACGCCCGGCGCTCCCTCGGGCCCGGCGGGACCCGCAGGGCCCGTGGGACCCGCAGAGCCCTCGCACGCGGCCAATGCGGTCACGAGGGCGATCATCATGGTGGCGGGATGAGATGCGGTTCGCATGGAACTCTCCTGTACGGGGACTTGGTGGCCGTCAGACTACAAAGGCCGAGAGCGGATCGCGAGGTCCGACGCCGAGCCGCCATCGGCTCATCCCGTAGACGCATGATGCTTTGTTGAGATATCACCCACATCCCGTTGACATATATCTCAACATAGTGCATCCTTGTTGAGGTCATATCTCAACAGGAGCATCATCGTGGATCACAGTCAGCCCCAGTTCGGCAAGGACACCGTAGCCTTCGCCTCCATTCTTTCCGGTGCGTACGCGAGCGCCGCCGTAGCCCTCCTCTTTCTTGTCATCGACGCTTTTCGAGGCGATCCGTTCTTCACCCCGTCTCTGATGGGCTCGGCCGTGTTGTTGGGCAGCACGCCGTCCGCAGATCTCCCCGTGCGGATCGACATGGTCGCCTTTTACAGCTTCCTCCACGTCGTGGTCTTTGCGTTGGTCGGGACGGCGTTCACCCTTCTCGGCATCCGGTTCGCCGGCCTCGTTCGGCACCCTCTGCTCCTCACGTCGAGCGTGTTCGGCGCGCTGACGCTGGGCATCATCGGGCTCGACGGTCTGTTCTTCCCCGGACTGGTCGGCACGATCGGGCTCCTTCCCCTCGTCGGAGCGAATCTGGCTGCAGCCGCCGTGATGTCCGCGTTTATTCGCTCGACCCTCTCCTCGGTGGAGCCCCGAGGCGTCGTCGACCACGTCGTCAAGGCCGTCTCTCCCGCGGCGTAATGCCTTTACCGTCAGGCTCGACCGCACCGTCTCGGCCGACCTCACCCCTTCTCAACGAGAAAGACCATGTCACTCGTCGCCATCGTCGCGCAGATCGTCATTGCCCTCGGAATCTTCAACGTCTGGATCATCCGTCGTGACCGCCCGACCGAATACCGTCCGGAGGGCGCCCGCTCGATCTCCGACGAGTTCAAGCGCTACGGGCTCCCGGATTGGGTCCGGGTGGTCGTCGGTTCGACCAAGCTGGCGCTTGCGGCCGCACTGCTCGTCGGCGTCGTCTACGCTCAGGTCGCCCTGCCGGCGGCCGTGCTCATGTCCGTCCTGATGCTGGGCGCCGTGGCCGCGCACGTGCGGGTCGGAGATCCCTGGGTCAAGTCCGTACCGGCGCTCGGCATGCTGCTTCTGTCCGGCCTCGTGGTCGTTTCATATGTCTGACGCAGCCCCGGTCTATCTCGTCTTCGGTGCCTATGGCGGCGTCGGAGAAGCTGTGTCCCGCCGGCTCGCCGACACGGGCGGACGTCTGGCCCTGAGCGGCCGTGACCCGGCAAAGCTCGAGCCCCTCGCCGCCGAGTTGAACGCGGTGGCCTTTGACGCCGACGCCACCGATTTCGATGCCGTCGAGCACGTCGTCAACGAGGTAGTGAGCCATTTCGGCCGACTCGACGGTGTGACGAACTGTGTAGGCAGCCTGCTGCTGAAACCGGCGCACATGACCCGCGCCTCCGAGTGGAACGAAACCCTCGCGGTCAATCTCACCAGCGCGTTCGCGGTGTTGCGCGCATCCGTGAAGCCCATGATGAAGCAGAAGAGTGGCGCCGTGGTGCTGACCTCCACGGCCGCGGCCTCCCACGGCCTCCCCAACCACGAAGCGATCGCGGCCGCGAAAGGAGGAATCGACGCGCTGGTTCGATCGGCCGCGGCGACCTACGGCCGGTCCGGCATCCGGGTCAACGCGGTCGCGCCCGGCCTGGTCGAGACACCGCTGACTGCCCGGATCAGCGCCAACGAGAACGCGCGGTCCGCCTCCCTGGCCATGCACGCACTCGGTCGGCTCGGCACCGCGGAGGACGTATCCGCGGCCATGCACTGGCTTCTCTCGAACGACGCGACCTGGGTCACCGGACAGACACTCGGCGTCGACGGCGGGCTCGGGCGGGCTCGCGCGTCATGACGGAAACCCGGGCGAGCCACTCCATCGGCAGTGTCGCCGAGCGCACCGGGCTGACCCCTGCGCTCATCCGTACCTGGGAGGAGCGCTACGCCGCGGTCACGCCCGACCGGGTCGAGTCCGGCCACCGGCGCTTTTCGGACGCGCACGTGCGGCGGCTCCAACTCCTGAAGACGCTCGTCGACGCCGGCCATCGCATCGGCTCCATCGCGGGCTTGAGCGACGAGGAGCTCGGGGAGAAGGCGGGCGGAAGCGGAGACTCGTTCGTTCGGCTGTTCGGCGCGGGCGCCGCCATGGACGCGTCGGAGGCCATCGAAGCGCTGCGCGCCCTCGATCGTGCCGCCTTCCGGGTGACGCTGGAGCAAGCGGCGCTGAAGCTCGGACGGGTCGGCATGTTCGATCGCTTCCTCGCACCCCTGATGAGGGAGATCGGCGACCGGTGCCAGACCGGCGATCTGCGCATGGTGCACGAGCACCTCGCCACCGCCGAGGTGCGCGGCTTCCTCGACGGGGTGGCCGGTGCCTTCCCGCCGTCTCCCGGAGCTCCGGCCCTGGTGGTCGGCACCCCAGCCTGGCAGCACCATGAGCTCGGCGCTCTCCTGGCCGCGGCCTCCGGACAAGCCGAAGGGTGGCGCGTGATCTACCTCGGACCCAACCTGCCGTCCGCGGAGCTCGCCGCCGCCACGATCGAATCGAGCGCACGTGCGCTCGCTCTCTCCGTGACGTTCACAGAGGAGCACGAGCGGACCCTCGAAGAGCTGCGCGCCGTCCGTCGACTCCTACCTTCGCACGTCGACGTCGTGGTCGGCGGCAACGCGGCAGAGGAGTTGCAGCCCGAGCTCGACGAAATCGGCATCGTGCTCAGCCCGTCGCTTGCGGCCTTCCGGGAGCAGCTTCATCGGCTACGAGAGCAGCCGGGCGAGCATGCCGAGACATGAGCGTCCAGCTCGTCCACCTGGCCGCGATCCTCTTCATGGCGGGCGTCATGGTTCCATTACGGTCGGACACGCACATCGCGCGATAGGCCCCTCC
>JBBDSM010000038.1:0-9995 GCA_040904945.1 Gemmatimonadota bacterium | reverse complement strand
GGGGCGGGGTCGTGGCGCTCGTGGGCCACCCGTGCGCAGCACGGGTCCGGTGCGCAGCACGGGTCCGGTGCGCTCCCCTTTGTCAGCGACCTGCTGGTGTCCCGAGTCGGAAGTTCGCTCGCAAAAAAGGCGCCGGGCCCTCAGGATGTCGTCGGGTGGCCTATGCTACGGCCGACCGCTTGCGCGGCCGGCCCCACCGCCGAGAACTCAGCACGGAGCGCATGGTCTGCTCCTCCGTGCTGGATTCTCCGCGTATAGCGCGGTCAACTCAGCACCGTCCCGGATCGTCGGCGCCATCGTGCTGAATAGGCCGCGCTATACGCGGTCAACTCAGCAAGGAGCGTCCGGGAATGGCGTTCGTGCTGAGTTGACGGGGTCGGCATGGATCTCCCTCCGGTCGATCGCCTCGCGGAAGACGGGCGGACCCAGTAACAGGCCGACCGCTCGGCTCGAGCGCCGCTGCATCCACTGCGGCAGCGTTGCTCCTCCTCGACGTAGCGGTGCTGTGCCTCGTCGTCGCGCCTCGCCGCAGCGGCCCCCCGGCACTCTGGGTGCTCAACCAACGTCTGACTCGGGGCGCCAGCTATCGACTCACCTGGAACGCGGCCGTGGCGAGGACCGAGCCGTCCGCGTCGACCACCCTGGCCTCCCACTCACCGGTCCAATCGGCCGGCACGGTCTTGCTGCTCCAGGTGCGCCACCGCGGTCCGCGTACGGTGAGGGGGACGCGCCCGACCTCTTCCCCGTTCCGCACCCAGACGTGCTCGACCCGACGCTCGCCGAAGTCACCCTCGAACACGGTGTAGAAGTAGACCGTGCCGATGGACGCCGGGAACGACGTCCCGGTCCCGACCGGCTCACGATCTTGGACCCCCGTGCCGACGACGGCGGTCGTCACGTCGATGGCGGCCGACGGGTCCTGGGCTTCGAGGGCCGCCGGCGCCGCGCTCCACCCCACCGCGACGCCGAGCGTCACGACCAGGGCTGAGATGCGTCGTTCTTTAGTCATATCGGATCGTCCTCCTGTCCGAAGAGCGGATTCCACGACGGGAATCCATGCAGAGGAGGTGTAGCCGAGGCTACCCCCACTACATCATCAGTCGGAGGCGGGAGGCGGGGCGTCAAGGGGCTCGCGCGGGACCTCGTCCGCCACAGCCAGCGGAGGCATGGGCACATCGAGCGCCTCCGCGACGGCTCGGAGCAGCTCCAGCTCCTCGACGGTCACGACGCGGTCGGCACGCACCGTCCGTTCGAGAGCTCCCAGGAGCACACGCCGATCCTTCGGCGGCAGCGTCTCCAGCCTGGTCAGCGCCTCGTCCACGCGCTCGAGATCGAGCCCGGCCATCGGTTGCAGCGCGAGCGCGCCACCCGCGCCCGAACCGAAGCTCGCCGCCCCGGCGCGGAACGCCGACTCGGCGCCCTCTGCCTCTCGAGCACCCGCCCACGCGAGGGCCGACAGGAGGGTTTCAGCCTCCCCCCTCCTGCGTCCCAGCCCCGGTCCCACCCTCGAGCTGCTGGCCGGGTCCGGGCCCCCCGGGAGCGCGCGCCGCAGCAGATGGAAGAGCGCGAAATCGAAGACGTGCACTTCTCCGTCCGCCCGGCTCAGCGGCCCGACCGCGTCGCGGAGCGCCTCCGCGCGCCCGTCGTCCAGCGACCGGAGCGCCGGGAGGCACAACTCGAGCAGAGGCAGCCGCGCGGCCGGTCCGGCTCCCGCGAGCGGCGCCCGGAGCTCCGCGGCGCGGCTCAGCGTGTCCTCCCCGAGCAGCCGCTCGACGATCTCGTCCTGTCGGGCGCGGAGAGGTCCGTCCTCGGCGAGGAGGAGCGCCGCCACCACGGCGACGGCCCCTTCCCCTTCGCGCGTGGCCGAGCGGACCCCGTCCGGTATCGATTCGAGAATGGAACGCGCGTGGGCGAGGTGGCCGGCCTCGAGCGTCCCCGCCGCCAGGACCGCACCCGTGAGCATCTCGCTGCCTCCGCGCGACCCTCCCGGGAATCCGGGCACCGGGAAGGGCAACGGAAACTGCATCCCGCCCCCCTTCGACCCCTTCGGTGCGCCCGGGCCGCCGCCCGCTCCGCGCGCTTTGGCCGCGTCGCGCTCTTCGGCTCGAAGTCGCCCCATGTTCACCGGCTCCGGCTCGATGAACGTGCCGTCCCAACTCGGGTCTACGCGCTTGATCCGCACGTCGAGCGGCGGGTGCGTCGCCATGGAGCGCGAGAACGCACTACGAACCCCCTCCGAGAAGAAGAGATGGCCGGCTTCCTGCGCGTGATGGTTCTCCAGCTTCGAGCCGGCGGCCCCGCCACCGATCTTACGGAGCGCGCCCGAGATCCCGAGCGGATTGCGCGTGAACTGCACCGCAGCGGCATCCGCGAGGAACTCACGCTGGCGTGAAACGGCCGCCTGGATCAGCCGGCCGAAGAACACGCCCAGATATCCGAGGATGATGAGGGCGATGCCGACCAGCATGATCTGTCCACCGCCTCCGTCCTTGCCCCCCCGGCTCCGCCGTCCCCCGCCGGAGAAGTACCCGCCCCGCAGGATCCCCCGTCCGATCACGGTGAGCAGCAGGATCCCGAAGAGCACGCCCATCAGTCGGACGTTGAGACGCATGTCGCCGTTCAGGATGTGGCTGAACTCATGCGCCATCACGCCCTGCAGCTCGTCCCGGGAAAGCGTCTCCAATCCGCCCCGGGTGATGGCGACCGCGGCGTCGTGGATGGTGTGGCCCGCGGCGAACGCATTGATGCCCTGCTCGCCGTCGAGCACGTACACCGCCGGCACCGGTATGCCCGAGGCGATGGCCATCTCCTCGACGACGTTCAACAGGCGCCGCTCCAACAGGTCGGTCGAGCCCGGATCGACCCGCCGGCCGCCGAGAAGTTCGGCCACGGCCGGCCCGCCCCTACGGAGCTGCGCCGTCCTGAACGCTGAGCCCCCACCGATGACCAGAAGCATACCGGCCGCCACGATCGCGAACAGGGTCGGGTCGAACAAGCTGATCGAGCCGACCTGGGCGCCCTGCTCGGCGGTCGTCAGCTGCAGCCCGACGGCGAGCGTCAGGTATACGCCCACGATGATGAGCGTGACGGCCAACCCGTAGAGCAGGACGAGTCGCCGTGAAAGGCTCCTCGCCCTGCCCTGGGCTTCGAAGAAATCCATTGCTCAGACCTTACCGGTCGGAGGCCTGATCAGCCGAAGGAGACCTGGGGCGTCTCGCGCTCCTCGTCCCGGTCGATCTCGAAGAACTCCGCTTCCTCGAAGCGGAACGAGTTCGCGATGATGTTGGTCGGGACGGTCTGACGCGCGGTGTTGTAGGTCATGACGGCGTCGTTGAACGACTGCCGCGCGAACGCGATCCGGTTCTCCGTCGACGCGAGCTCCTCCTGGAGCTGCATCATGTTCTGGTTCGCCTTCAGGTCGGGGTAGGCCTCGGACAGCGCGAAGAGCCGCGAGAGGGCCCCACCCAGCTGCTGCTCCGCGCCCGCGAGCTTCTGCATCGCGTCCGGATCGCCGGGATTTTGCGACGCGACCTGCTCCACCTTCTGCGCCTCGTTCCGGGCGCGGATCACGGCCTCGAGCGTTTCCTTCTCATGGCTCATGTATCCTTTCGCCGTCTCGACCAGGTTCGGAATCAGGTCGTAGCGACGCTTCAGCTGCACGTCGATCTGCGCGAACGCGTTCTTGAAGCGTTCCCGCAACGCGACCAGCCGGTTGTAGGCCATGATGCCGTAGCCGATGATGGCCACGATGATGATCAGGGGAATCCAGAATCCCACGGGTCCCTCCCTGCCGGTGTTAGGCGATGCGAGCGTGCAGTGCGGACCGGCGATCCCTTCGGATGACCGGTTCGTGTTCCCTTACGAGATGCGCACCCTGAATCTTCACACCCGTCCCGCGTGACACCAGGGTGGTCCCTGTCCGCATGGCGGGCGGCCGGTACATTGCGTAGGCCGCTGAAGCGGACTCATTCGGCGGCGCCCGGCCGGCTTTTCCCCTTCGGAGACCACAGCACATATGCACGACTCCCCGTCGGCCGCGGCATCCTCGGACCGGCCTGCGGTGCCGGCACGGATGCTCCTCGCAGTCTGGTTGGTCGCCGCCATCCTCCGGCTGCTGCACAACCAGGCCATGCTGGCGGACCCGCTCTACTTCAATCCCCTCGGCGGCAACCTCCCGTACCTGCTCGCCGCCGAGTCGATCTCGGGCGGCGATCTGGTTCCGTTCGATGGGCCCATCTCACTCAACAGCCCGCTCTACCCCTACCTGCTGGCGGGGCTCTACGAGCTGCTCGGCACCAACGCCTTCTACGGCGTCCGGGTCGTCACGGGGCTACTCGACGCGGGAACGTGCGCGCTGGTCGCGCACCTGGCGTGGCGTCACTTCGGTCCGGTCGCGGGCTGGGCGGGCGGAATGGCGCTGGCCCTCTACGGGCCGCTGATCTTCTTCGCCGCCGACCTCAACCCCGTTCCGTTCACCCTCTTCTTCCTCACGTCGGCCTTGCTCGTCCTCGACCGGGCCGAGCGGCCACGAGGACACCTCGCGGCGGGGCTTCTCTTCGGCCTGACGGCCGCCACCCGACCGAACGTCCTTCTCGCCGGGCTCGCCGCGCTCCTGGTCCCATGGGTGCGCCGGACGCCGAAGCCCGCCGTCGCCATGATCGCGCTCGCGGTCGGACTCGGGCTCGGTGTGGCGCCGATCACGACCCTCAACGTCGCGGCCTCGGGCGAGCCCGTGCTGCTCACGACGGGCGCGGGCCACAACTTCTACATCGGTCACAACCCGGAGGCGGAGGCCCAATACTCGCTCCCCGCCAGCCTGGACGGGGACATCTTCGCGAGTATGAAGGCACTCGCGGAAGACGTAGAAGGCCGCCCCTTCGACGAAACCGAGGTGTCGGGCTGGTACCTCCGGCGCGCCCTCGCGCACATGGCCGCGAATCCGGCCCGCGAGCTCGAGCTCCTCGGACGGCGCGCGCTTCTCCTGGTGAACGACTTCGAAGCCACGACCTACGCGAACTTCGAGTACCAGCGGGCCTACTCGGCCATCCTCCGGTGGTCACCGACGTTTCTCTTGCTGTTCACCCTCGCCGCGCCTGGCATGCTGCGCTGCCTGACCCGGGAGCGGCTCCATCTGTGGATCCCCTTCCTGACCGCCGCGGCCACCGTCCTGGCGTTCTTCTACATCGCCCGGCTGCGGGTCGTCATGGTGCCGTCCCTCGGAATCTTCGCGGGGGCCGGCGTCGCGACAATCGTGGCCGGCGTCCGGAACCGGGCCTGGCGCCGGCTCACGCCCTCCCTGGCCGTAGCGGTCGTCGCGGCCGGCATGGCCGCGCTTCCACTGCTGCGATCGGACACCTCGAACGAGTGGAACAAGGCCGGAGGCGTCCTCCGCATGGCCGGCGAGATGGACGGGGCCGAAGCCGCGTTCGAGCGGGCCGGGCAGGAGAACCCGTCGAATCCGAACGTATGGCTGAATCTGGCGTCGCTGTACGAGGCGACCGGTCGGGCGCAGGCGGCCGACACAGCCCGCGCCCGCGCTGAGGCGCTGCTCGCCCGTGGCGGAATGGACGCGAACGCGTACCGAAGGGCGCTGGAAGCGGGCCCGCCCTGAACGACCGGTGGTGGCCATGAGGAGGGGTGTCCCGTGGCAGGCCGGAGTGCCAGATTCGTCGCAGACCGAACCTTACCGAGGAATGGATATGCTTCGTATGCGCAACGGCTTCCCGCTCGTGTGGATCGCCGTCCTGACTGCCTGTGGGCAGGGCACGGATTCCCCTTCCGCCGCCGTCGAGAATCTGGGCGTGCAGAACGTCGCCGCTCCGCTTCCGAACCTCATCACGACCGCCCAGCCGTCTCGTGATCAAGTGGAAGGCATGATGGCCATGGGCTACCGGAACTTCGTCAGCCTGCAGCTCGAGGAGGAACCGGGCGCCGGGTGGGAGGAGGAGGGCGTACCCGGGGCCGGCGGCAGTTTCGCGCGCATTCCCATCGCAGGGCCGGACGACCTGACGCGCGAGAACGTCGAGCGGCTGGCCGCGATTCTCGAAGAGACCGGAGCGGACCGGACCGTGCTTTACTGCGCGAGCAGCAACCGGGTCGGTGCGCTCCTGGCTCTCAAGGCGTTCTGGATCGACGGGGCCGACGCCGAAGAGGCGCTTTCGCTGGGCCGTGAAGCAGGCCTGCGGGGGCTGGAGCCGAGCGTACGGAGCTTGCTCACGAGCCCACCTCAGTAGGGGCGTCCAGACCGGAGGCGTCCAGACCAGAGGCGCCCCGAACCCTCGCGCCCACGGCCTCCAGGGCGCTGTCGAGCCCCATATGGGACACACGCGCTCCGAAACGCTCCGGCCAACCCGCCCGGGCGGTAATGTCCCGCACCGGCCCCTTCATGGCGGCGATGTGCACCGTCACCCCCTGCTCCCCCATCTCCTCCATGAGGACCTCGAGGGCCTCCACGGCTACCGCGTCCATATCGTTCACCCCTGAAAAGTCCAGGATGATGTTGCGGTATTCCGTTTCCTCCACGAGAGCGGTCCGCAAGCTGCTCTCCAGGAAGGCGATGTTCGCGAAGTAGAGCGAGGCGTCGATCCTCAGGATCAGCGTCCCGGCGTAGCTTTCGACCTCGGGGAAGCGATCCTCGTTCCGGAAGACCCGCTCCCTCGCCAGATACCCCAGGCGTGCCGAGTGCGGATAGGCGCTCCGCCAGATGAAGACCAGGAGTGAAAAGGCGACCCCCACCAGGATGCCGGTCTCGACACCCAGCACGAGGGTCGCGGCGAAGGTGACGACCAGGGTCCATCCGTCGATCTTCTTCAGCTTGAAGAGGTGCAGGGCCTCCCGCACTTCGATGAGCCCGTAGACCGCCACGATCACGACGGCGGCGAGTACGGCTCTCGGCAGGAACTGGAACAAGGACGTGAACGCCAGGACCGTCAGCAGGATGAGAACGGCGGTGATGATGCTCGCCAGCCCGGTCCGCGCTCCAGCTTGGTAATTCACCGCGGACCGCGAGAAGCCACCGGTGACGGGATATCCCGAGAAGACGCCCGCGGCCAGGTTGGCCAAACCGAGCCCCTTGAGCTCCTGGTCGGCGTCGATCCTGTACTTCTCCCGCGTGGCAATGGACTTCGCCACCGCGAACGATTCCATGAAGCCCACGAAGGAGACGGCCAGGGCCGTAGTCAGGAGCGCCGACAGAACACCGGCATCCATGGTGGGCAGGGATGGTGCCGGAAGCCCGCTGGGCACCGCCCCCACGATGGCGACGCCCCGTTCGTGGAGCCCCATGCCCCAGGTCGCCACCGTGGCCAGAGCCACGACGCCCAGAGCCGCGGGCAGGCGCGGCGCCCACCTCCTGGCCGCCACGAGCGCGGCGATGCTCATCACGCCGATGAGGAGGGTGTACGGATTCACCTCACCCAGGCGGGTGACGGCCTCCCAGACCAGCCCGAAGACCGAGTGTCCGGACTCGAGATCCACACCGAGCAGCGTCTCGAGCTGGCTCAGCCCGATGATGATAGCCGCCGCCGACGTGAACCCGCTGATGACGGCGTGGGAAAGGAAGTTCACGATGAAGCCCGCTTTCACGAGCCCCAGCACGAGCTGAATGACCCCGGACATGAGCGCCAACACCGCCGCGAGGGCGACGAACCGTGCGGATCCCGGCTCCGCCAGCGCCGACACGCCGCTCAGCGTGAGCAGCGATACGATGGCCACGGGACCCACCGCCAGCTGCCGAGAAGACCCGAACAGCGCGTAGACGATGAGCGGCACCGTCGATGCGTACAGCCCCACTACCGGCGGCAGACCCGCCAGCATCGCGTACGCCATCCCCTGAGGGATGAGCATGACCGCGACCGTCAGGCCTGCGGCCAGATCACCCGACAGATCCTGCCGCCGGTAGCCTCTCAGCCAGTCCAGGTTGCTCATGCGTTGCCTATATTCCGGATAATGGTTGGCTGACTATCCAGTCACGGCATGGTCGGGTCAATATTCATCCCACTTCGCCTCCCGGAGCATTCCATCATGCGTCATGAAATCGTGATCCTGCGCCCGCTCCCGCTTCTCGCCGCCCTCGCCTTGGCTGCCTGTGGTGGCTCGTCTTCCGACGCGGACGACCTTCCGGACCAAGGGGCCGCGACCGAAGCCTCGGCAGGGGCGTGGACGCCCAGTTCGGCGGAGATCGAGCGGGCGACGGAAATCGGACGGGAAGCTGCCGGCCGGCTCGCGGCCACACTGATGCAGCAGCTTTCGACAGAGATGGCTGAGGGCGGCCCCGAAGCCGCCATCGAGTTCTGCTCCGACGAGGCGATGGACCTGACCCACGGCGTCAACACCGCCCTGGGGGATCTGGACGTGAAACGCACCTCGACGCGAGTCCGCAACCCGGAGAACGCTCCCGACGCACTGGAGCAGGCGGCACTGTCCCATTTCGAGTCGGAGATCGAAGGTGGATCCCTGCCCGAGAATTGGATCCAGACGGCGGGCGACGACGAGCTCCGATACTACCAGCCCCTCATCGTCAATGAGATGTGCACCCAATGCCACGGGCCGGCGGACGCCCTCCAGCCCGCGGTCCGCACACGGCTCGAGACTCTGTATCCGCAGGATCGGGCCATCGGCTACGCGCCGGGCGATTTCCGGGGGCTCATCCGGGTGGCCATCCCGCGCGAAGCTCTGGATGAGGGTTGAGCGCTGAGCGGGTCAGAGGGGGTCAGTCTACGGTTTCGACCTTACCCACTCTGCCGCCGCTCACGGCGGCAACCATGGCCAGCAGATGGGCGAAGAACAGCCATAGGGCTATGGAGCCGAGCAACTCGCTGGTCTCTTCAGCGGCTTGCGCGGCTTCGTCTCTCACGGTTTGAACGCCTTCTCTCAAGGCCGCTCGCGAGTCGTCGATCGCCTGCTCGACTTCATCCCGAATCTGTTGTGCTTCCTGGTCGGATAGGTTCAGGCGGCTTTGCAACGCGTCTTCCAACTCGGCCAGGTCTTCTTCCGAAAACATGCCTCCCTGGCCGAATACGTCATCAATGGCCTGTTCGACTTCCTCAGGTGCTTGGGTCGGGTTCTGCACGATGGACGCAACCAGCTGCTCCGCGCGCCGGATCAACCGCTGCTCCGCCTGCTCGCTGACCACTTCCCGGTAGATACTGCGCAATTCCTGGCGGAAGTCTTCGGGGGAGACGCCGTTTTCACGTAGGGTTTCCTTCACCGGCTCGGGCAGCGCCTCGAAGCTCAGATTCGGCATCGTGATGTCGTCGGGGATGACCGCCCCGACAGCCTGCGCGGTACCGCTGCCGATGGAAGAGATGGCGCTGGACATGCCGCCCACCGCCGAGCCAATGGCGGTCCCGCCAAGCCAAACCCCGAGGATGGTTGCCAGGGCCCAGATCGAGAGCCCATGGAAGACGGCGGTTTGATCTCCACGCGCCGGCGCCAGCCGGACGGCGATGTACCCACCGGCGAACAGCGACAGAACTTGCGTGAGCACGAAATAGATCCCAGTACCGATTCCCCATGCACGGAAGCCGCCCATGGGATCGGTCGGGTCCACAAGGCTGAAGCCGAGTCCGATGCCCAGGAACCCCAGCAGGATCTGGAGCGCGATGGCGATACTCAAACCGGCGAAAATCGCCCCCCAGGACACGTGTCTCCATCGGTCCCGGAGGTACGTGTGATCGTCGGCCGACGTGTTTCCGAGCGACGTCGTGTGGCTGTGCGTGGGTTCCGTCATGACTTCTCCTTTGCGGTCCGGTTGGCAAAGGATGATCTGGGCAATGAGCATGCCATTGCGGGTATGCCCCGATACCATGCGATTGACGTAGCCTTTTGCACACTCAGGTAGGCACCTACTGTCGCGGCCGCTATACAGGAGCCCCCCCTCAGGGCACGAAAAAGCCCCTCCCGGACGGCATCCGAGAGGGGCGCACCCCTTGAGCGACAAGGAGTGCCGGAGGAGGGACTCGAACCCCCGACACGCGGATTATGATTCCGCTGCT
>JBBDSM010000037.1:7072-10294 GCA_040904945.1 Gemmatimonadota bacterium | reverse complement strand
CTAAATCCGCTCCAGAATGAACCCCGGCGTGAACCGCGTCAGATATCCACTGAGCACCGTGAACTGCCCGGTCAGCAGAAGGATCCCGAGGATGATCAGGAGCACGCCGGCCCCCTTCTCGACGATGGGAATCCAGTGGCGGAAGCGCTTGAAGGTCTGCAGGAACTGGTCGAGCGCCAGGGAAGCAAGCAGGAACGGAACGGCGAGCCCGAGGGAGTAGACGCTCAACAGGCCCACGCCGGCCCACATGGTGTCCTGGGTGAAGCCGTAGGTGAGGATCGCCCCGAGAATGGGGCCGATGCACGGCGTCCAGCCAGCCCCGAACGCCATCCCCACGCCCAGCGTGCCGAGGTAGCCGACGGGCTTGTCGTTCAGATGCACACGCCTCTCGCGCATGAGCGGCGCGATACGGAAGACGCCCGCCATGTGGAGCCCCAGCACGATGATGATCAGCCCACCGACGCGCGCGATCCACAGTTCGTACTGGCGGAAGAACTGGCCGAGAAACGACGCCGACGCCCCGAGCAGCACGAAGATCAGACTGAACCCGAACACGAAGAGCAGCGAGTGGATCATCGTGGCCTTGCGGTTCACCCCGGCCTGGAGGTCTTCCAGGCTCATACCGGTCACGAACGTGAGGTAGCTCGGCACGAGCGGGAGCACGCACGGGGACAGGAAAGAGAGCACCCCGGCCGTGAAGGCGATCGCGATCCCTACTTCTGCTTCATTCACCAGTTGGCTCCTCGTGCTGTGATTCCACGGTTCCGTCCGTTTGCTCTGATTCCCTATCCAGCTCCCACTCCGACGCCCGCAGCGCCTCCCGCGCCAGGTGCTCCTCCTTCCGGGCCCGTCTTGCCTGCATGAACGCCCGGATCCCCGTGGTGATACCAAACCACCCGAAGACGGCCGCGAGCGTCCAGCCGACCACGCTCGGCGCGAACGCCGCCACACCCGCCAGCACCAGGATCACGACCGATACCGTCCCCAGGAGCGTCCGGTCCTCGCGTCCCAGCGTCCGGTCGCCGGCCAGCGCATCGCCGAGCACGAACCCGGCACGGACGACGGACGCCAGGCTCAACCGTCCCGGCGCGTGCCCCAACGTGCGCAGCTGTTCCTCCAATCGTTCCGGAAGCGAGCCGCTCGGCTCGATGGACTCCTGCCGCGGCTCCCGTCCACTTCCGGCCCGGAGTCTCGTCCGGATCCGATTGGGAAGCACGATCTCGACCGACGACGCCAGGTCGGCGAGGAAGAGCCCCTCGAGTTGGCCAGCCACGCCCCGATCGAGAACTCCTACGTCGAGCTCCCAGTTCCCCATGAGGCTAGCGCCGTTCAAGTTGCTCGAACCCACGCGACACCAGACGCCGTCCACGACCGACGTCTTGGCGTGGATCATGGCCCCCTGCCACTCGAAGATCCGCACGCCGCTCTCGAGCAGGCCTCGGTATCCGCCCCGCGAGATGCTGCCGACCCAGGGCCAGTTGTTGTGGGCCGGGACCAGGATGCGCACGTCCACGCCGTCGCGCGCGGCGGCGCCCAGCGCCTCCGACACCGCCCGGGGCGCGACGAAGTAGGCGTCCGTGATCCAGATCCGCCGTCGGGCCCGGACTGCCGCGTAGTGAAGGGTCCGGTACACCCGCGCCCGCCCCGGCTCGCCCTGGATGAGCCAGACCGGCGTGTCGCCGGCGCCCTCGCCTTTCGGGAGCGTGCTGGCGAGATGAATCGGCTCTTCGAAGGCCGCCCAGTGCCGCTCGAACGCCACGGCCGCCTCCAGCGCCGCCGGGCCGCGGATCTCGAGGCCGGTGTCCCGCCACGGGGCCGCGCTCTCGCTCCCCGCCCATTCGACCCCGATGCAGAAGCCGCCGACAAAGGCCACCTCACCGTCCACGCAGATCAGCTTCCGGTGGTCTCGTTGAAGCATCCCGAACGGATCGCCGACCCCGATGGAAGGACGGTTGAAGGGGTGCACACGCACGCCGGCGGCCACGAGCGGGCGCCAGAACGAGCGCGGCGTCGCCCAGCAGCCGAGCCAGTCGTACACGACGCACACCGTCACCCCCTCGCGGGCCTTGGCGATGAGCGCGTCCCGGAACTGGAAGCCGACCTCGTCGTTCCGGATGAGGTAGTTCTCGAAGTACACGAAGCGCTCGGCCCCGGCGATGGCTTCGAGCCAGGCCGCAAACGTGCTCGATCCCTCGAACTGGATCTGGAGCCGATTCCCGAGAATGGTCTCGGAGCCGGCGGTCCGCTCGATCTCGTCCGTGTCGAAGCGCGGAAGATCGGGGATGCCGAGCAGGGCCGGATGCTTCTCGCCCGGGAGCGCGCGAGCCGGAGAGCGGTCGGAAGTCACGGACCCGGGGCTCTCAGCCCCGCAAGTCGCCCTGGAAGCGGTACGACAGGAGCTTGTAGACGAGCTTCGCCACGAGGAAATCGGGGGCGTGGTTTCCGGGGATCGGCGCCAGCTCCACCACGTCCGCGGCGACCACGTCCCGCTCGGCGAAGACCCGATTGAGGAAGCGAAGCGTCCGGTACCAGTCCCCGCCCCCCGGCTCCGGCGTGCCGGTCGAAGGCATAAGGGACGGGTCGAAGTAGTCCACGTCGAAGGTGAGATACACCCGCGGTCCGAGCGCTTCGAGCGCGCGGTCCATCCACGTGTCGTCCTCCCACATCTCGTCGGCCCAGATCAGCGTCGATCCGGGCGTCCGCTCGGTCAGCTCACGCTCCTCGTCGCAGATCGCCCGAATGCCCACCCCTACCACGTCGACCCGGTCGATGACCCGCCCCATGACCGCAGCATGCGAATGGGGGGTTCCCTCGTAGCTCTTTCTGAGATCGCCGTGCGCGTCCATCTGGAGCACGGTGAGCCGCTCGTCCGAGCGGTCCGCCTGGGCCAGCACCGCGGGTCCGGTCACCGAGTGCTCTCCACCGAGCATGAGCAGGAAGCGATCGCCGGCCGCTTCGGCCACCCGCGCGTACGACGACTGCAGCTCGGCCATGGCGTGCTCCGCCCCGGCCTGCGTGAGGTGGAGCTGCGGAAGCGTGTGCACGCCGTAGCGGAGCGCCGCCTCGCAGCCGAGCTCCTGGTCGTACAGTTCGATGTAGCGCGACGCGTCGACGATGGCGCCCGGGCCGTTCCGGGTCCCGCCGCCGTACGAGGTCGTGGATTCGTAGGGGACCGGCAGAATGACGGCCCGGGCCTTCTCGAAGTCGGCGTCGTCGCCGTCG
>JBBDSM010000037.1:0-6972 GCA_040904945.1 Gemmatimonadota bacterium | reverse complement strand
CGTCGCCGTCGAGGCCCAGGAAAGTGTGGGGCGGCTCCCAGGGGAGGTCCTTCAGCGCGTCGATCAAACCGTCTCGATGGGGCAGGTGAGTCCGTCGTTGGGAAGTTCGATCCCGGCCTCCCGGCATGTCTCACACAGGCCGTAGATCTCCAGGCGATGCCTCACGGGCGTGAAGCCGTGCTCCCGTCGGACACGGTTCTCGACCGAGTACATCTCCGAACTCTCGAACTCGCTGACCTTGGCGCATTCGAGGCAGATCAGGTGCTCGTGCACCGGGTGGCGAGAGAGGCGATGCTCGTACCGCTTGAAACCCTCACCGAAGTCGTGCTCTTCCACGAGCCGGCTGCGCACCAGAAGGTCGAGCGTACGGTAGATCGTGGCCTTGCCGATGCGTTCGCCGCGGGCGCGGATCTCACGCTCGATGTCGTCCACGGACAGGTGCTGGTCCGAGCCGAACACGACGTCGGCGACGACCTCGCGCTGCTGCGTGACCGGCAGCCCCTGATCGCGCAGGTAGCGGCCGAACAGCCGCGTGAACGGGTCGATTACGGTTGATGTGCTCACGATTCCATCGCCTTCAAGAACGCCGCGTCGAACTCCTCCAGGAGTTCCTCGAATCGGGCCGGATCGCCGTCGATCTCGACTTCGCGGGGCTCGCCCAGCTCGTCGCCACTCCGGCGCACGACGCCTTCGATCACGCCTGGAAAGCGGTCCGGCGGCGCGTCCCCTTCCCGCGTGAGCGAGGGGGTGACCGCCACACCCTTGCCGGTGTGCTCGGCCACGTACGCGACCGTGACCATGCTCCTGCGGTCGTCGGCGTCGTCGAGGAAAGTACTAACCGCGACGAGTCCCTGTTCCCTTCGGCCCTTCCGCACAGGGGGAAAGATCCACATGCGGTCGATGCTCCCCGCGCCGAGCTGGTCCCTCACGCGGATGAGCACGCGGGGGATCGCCTCCGGGACTCCCGGGTCGGAGTCGGTGCCGCCGTCGACCGCCCGCGTCATCGCCGGACCCGAGCGCGTAGTTCCGTCGCACGGGTCACGCGCGCCCTCCTCCGACCGCGCTCGCCGCCGCGTCCCGGGTGGCCGCGATAACCTCTTCCATGGCGCGCTGCATGGGCCCCGGGAGCATCGCGCCCGACGCCTTCACGTGCCCGCCCCCGTCCCACCGGCGGGCGAGCGCGTTCACATCGACGTCGCCCCTGGAGCGGAACGAGACCTTGATATCGCCGGTGGACGTTCCGCGGAAGAGGAGCGCGACCTTCGTCCCCTCGATGGTCCTCGGCACGTCGACCAACCCCTCGAGATCCTCCGGCGTGGCGCCGACGCGCTCGTACGCCTCGGTCGGCACGACCATCCACGAGACACCGGCGTCGGCGTCGTGCTCGAGGGTGGCGAGCGCCTCCCGCAAGAGCTCGAACCGGCGCATGGGGGCCGACCCGTAGATCTTCTCGTAGGTGGTCTCGGGGTTCACGCCACGCTCGATGAGCTCCGCGGCGATGAGATGGCTATCCGGCGTGGCATTCGTGAAGCGGAATCCACCGGTGTCGGTCAGGATGGCGACATAGATGCCGAGCGCCACGTGTTCCGTCCATGGGCCCTTCGCGGCCATGATCAGATCGAACAGCAGCTCACCCGTCGCGCACGCCGTCGGGTCGCGGAACGACATCCCGCCGATGACACGATCGCCGGGCGGATGGTGGTCCACGACCAGGGTAGGCAGGTCGCGGATGAGGTCCCGAACCCGTCCGATGCGCGGGATTTCGCCAGTGTCGAGCACCACGGCGAGGTCCGCGGACCCGCAGAGATCCCTGGCCCGGTTCGACCCGGCGTGCACGATCCAGTCCTCCGACTCCGCCAGGAAGCGGAATCCGTCCGGAAACGGCGTCGGGTTGATGATCCACGCCTCGGTCCCGTTCGCCCGCATCCAGGACGCCAGCGCAGCCTCGCAACCGGCGCCGTCGCCGTCGGCGTTCAGGTGGGTGGTGAGGATCGCCCGCCGCGAGGCCAGGAGCGCGTTCTTCGCCTCCATGACTGCGGGAACCCTGCTCGAGGGCGTCCGATAGCTCACTCCGACTCCTGACCCTGAAGATGACGAGATCGGGCCGACGGAGCGGCCCCACGAGGCCGGAAGATACCGAGAAACCGAGTTCGGACGCTACGCCCCGTCGGGGTCTCCGCCGGGCAGCTTCTTGCGGACCTTGGCCCAGGTGGAGGCCAGGTGGACCAGACGCGACGCCTCGGCTCCGCCGGTACGGGCATGCGCGAGGGCGGCCTTCAGCCCGCCCGCATGGTTCGGATGGGCGGGAAGCTCGACGAAGGCGTTGCCGATCTCGCCGACGGTGTGCGCGTCCGATCCGGCGCCGCGGAGGGTGCCGTGTCGCTCCGCCAGCGCCTCGGCCCGGATGTTGGACTCCGGGTCGTGGAGCCGGGCGTTGAACACCTCGACGACGTCACAAAGAGCCGCGAGCACGTCGGCCATCCGGCCGCCGCCCCCCTTCCCGCCGGCGTACGGGTGCGGCAGGTAGGGAATACCGCCTTGGTCGCGGATCCACGCGATGGTCTTCTCGGCCGGCGTTCCCTTGGGGATCTCCTCGCTAAGGTAGAGCCCGATGACGTCGATGCCCTCCGCGGTCTTCACCTCTTCACCCGGCACGATCTCGCCGGGGTGCAGCTCGGCCATGCGGAGTCCGACGTGGACCCGGTTGTGGTCGGTGATGGCGATGCGACCGTAGCCGAGCGATCGGGCCCTCCTCAGGACCGCCTCGGGGTCCGAGAGACAATCCCACGAGCCCTCGGTATGGAGATGCAGATCCATGCGCAGCGGCGGCTCGACCCGCGCCTGCAGCTCCTCGAGCACGTCCCGGGACCGGGCTTCGAGGGCCTCGAGGCTGCCTCCGTTGTCGATGACGATGTTGGACCGGTCGCGCTTCACGTCGCCGGGGAGCTGCGCGGCCATCATGCGGCGCGCCTCGCCGGCATCGAGCCCACGACCTTCGACGAGGCGCCTGAGCCGCTCCGGCTCCGGCGCGTCGACCAGGACGACGACGTCGAAGCCCGCGTCCATACCGGTCTCGAACAGGAGCGGGATCTCGGACACGGCCACATCGTGACCTTCGGCGACCCGTTCGGCGAACCAGGCATCGCGGAGGGCCCGAACCCGTGGATGGATGATGGCCTCGAGCCGCCGCCGCGCGTCGTCGTCCTGGAACACGCGGGTGCGGAGGGCGGCCCGGTCGAGCGCGCCCTCGGGGGTCATGACGGCGTCACCGAACTGCTCGCGCACCTCGGCGAGTCCGAGAGAGCCCGGCTCCACCGCCTCGCGGGCGAAGTCGTCCGCGCTGGCGACCGGGATGCCCTCGGCGGCCCAAAGCTCGGCGACGGTCGACTTGCCGGACGCGATGCTGCCTGTGAGCGCGACGTTCAGCGTCATGACGAGGTCGCCTCCGGCGCGGCCCGGCGTCCCCGCCGCGCGCGCCACACGATCCAGAGCACCACACCGGCGACGGCGAACACGACCGCCCCACCGACGCCCACCCACTGCGCTGCGGCCTCCCAACTCTCCCCCGCGAGCCAGCCGATGGCCACGTAGATCGCGACCCACCCCACGAGCCCGATCAGCTCGAAGAAGAGGAAGGTCCGGTAGCGAAGCTCGCTCATGCCGGCAGCCATGGGCATGAGGGTACGCGCGAACGAGATCAGGCGGCCCACGGTCACGGAGTAGATCGGGTGGCGTCCGAAGAAGGCGCTCATGCGCGCGTGCCGCACCCGGGCGATCCGGGCGATTCGGCTGTTGCCCACCAGCACCCGGCTCCCCCACGTCCGCCCGATCCAGAAGCCGATGGTGTCACCCAGGGCGCCGCCCGCGCCGGCGGCCACGAGCATTGGAGCCAACGCGACCTCGCCTTCGAGCGCGAGGGCCGTGGCGAACGAGGTCGCCATGCCGGACGGGACGACGAGCCCGGTGACGAAGCACGTCTCGAGGACCGCCAGTCCGAACAGGAGCCAGGGCCCGTAGATGGGCAACAGCTCGAGGAGGTACGCGCCGATGGGATCCATCAGACCGTCGAGGTGGCCGGGACGCGCTGCACGAGGCTAGCCGCGGGGCGTGGCGACCTGCAGATCGTCATCGGTGCCGGGCACGCCGTCGGGTCCGTACGAGACGATGCCGACCGAGTCGGGCCAGACGACGAGCCGGTAGGTCGCGCCCCATCGGTCCGTGCCCACGTCCCTGGCCCGGTAACGCTCCTCGAGCCACTCCTCCCAGGCATCGTCGTCATCGACGGGGATCTCACCGGTCAAACGCTCGTGGGAGACCACGTTGCGCCCGATCCTGTGCATCTCGTCGAGGGCGCCCCACGCCTGGAACGGGCGGACGATGGGCTCCAGCAACGGCTCCACGACCGGCTCCGTGGCCTCGAGCATGATCGCCCGTGACTCGGGGAAGTAGTACCATGTGAGGAGACATAACACGGAGAGCAGCACGAGCCTAGTCATGGGTCGGGCCCTCCGCGGGCGTCCGGCCAACGATTCTGCGCCTCATGCGCGCGGTCCAGACCAGGTACCGCTCGAGGTCTTCGAGGGGCGGCACCGCGTCCGGGTCACCGAACGCCGTCTCCATCCGCCACCGCATGTACGAGGCGGGAGGCATGGGCAGGAACGGGAATCGCGTGTACCAGTCCCTGGCCCGGAACGCCCAGGAGGCGCCGAGAATCGCGGGAATCGTGCGTGGCCGCCGGACCGCGAGGGCCAGCATGCGGGTGTGGATGGACACGTGCTTGCGGCGTGGGGTGGTTTCGTCTTTACGGGGTGAGAATGTAATCACCCGGTCCAGAACTTGAAAACATTTGTTTACCAGGGATCCATGACCAACCGACTCGCGCAGGAATCGAGCCCCTATCTGCAGCAGCACGCGCACAACCCCGTGGACTGGTTCCCGTGGGGCGACGAGGCGTTCGAGCGCGCCCGTGAGCTCGACCGCGCCGTCCTGCTCTCCATCGGGTATTCGGCGTGCCACTGGTGCCACGTCATGGAGCGCGAGTCGTTCGAGGACGAAGCGACCGCAGCGCTCATGAACGAGCTCTTCGTGAGCGTGAAGGTCGACCGCGAGGAGCGACCCGACATCGACCAGATCTACATCAAGGCGGTCCAGGCGATGACGGGTGGCGGTGGATGGCCGCTCACGGTCTGGCTGACGCCGGACGGCGTTCCCTTCTACGGCGGCACCTACTTCCCGCCCGAGCCGCGGCACGGGATGCCTGCGTTTCAGCAGGTGATGCGTGGCGTGGCCGAGGCGTACCGGGATCGCCGCCCCGAGGTGCTCGCGAGCGGGAACCGACTGGTGGAGGCGCTGACCCGGGCCAACGAGCCGGGGACGCCGGGCGAGGCGGGCATCGCGCTGCTCGACGGCGCCTACGAAGCGCTCGCCGGTCGCTACGACCGGAAGCACGGCGGATACGGCGGGGCCCCGAAGTTCCCGCAGCCGGTGACGCTCGAAATCGTCCTTCGGCACGCGGCCCGGACCGGTGACGAAGAGGCGAAGGCGTCACTACTCCACACCCTCCGCGCGATGGCCGCGGGCGGAATGCGCGACCAGCTCGCAGGAGGCTTCCACCGCTATTCGGTCGATGCCCGGTGGCTCGTGCCGCACTTCGAGAAGATGCTCTACGACAACGCGCTCCTCGCGCGGCTGTACCTCGACGCGTACCGCCTGACCGGGGAGGCAGACCTCCGGGTCGTGGTCGAAGAAGTTCTCAGCGACATGCTCGCGGACCTGCGCTCGCCCGACGGCGGCTTCTACACGGCGCGCGACGCGGACTCGGAAGGCGAAGAAGGTGTGTTCTACGTCTGGACGCCGGCCGAGCTCGAGACGGTGCTCGGCGCCGAACGCGCCGGGCTGTTCGCCGAGATCTACGGTGTGACGCGGGGCGGCAACTTCGAGGGCCGCTCGATCCTGCACGTGGCGAGCGATCCCGCGGAGATCGCCCAGCGCGAAGGCCTCACGGAGGACGAGCTCCGGTCGCGGCTGGCCGAGGACCGGGCGCGCCTGCTCGAAGCGCGGGCGGAGCGGGAGGCGCCGTTCCGCGACGAGAAGATCCTGGTGTCGTGGAACGCCATGGTGATCCGGGCACTGGCGGAGGCGGGCGCGACGCTCGGGCGGCAGGAGTGGATCGATGCCGCCGCGGAGGCGGCGCGGTTCCTGGAGGATCGGCTCTTCGACGGAGACCGGCTCCTGCGGGTCTTCAAAGACGGCGAGGCGAAGGTGCCTGCGTTCCTCGAGGATCATGCCGCCCTGGGCAATGCGGCGCTCTCGCTTCACGCGGCGACCCTCGACGCGCGCTGGCTCGAGCGGGCGCGTTGGTGCTGCGAGGAGATGCTGGAGCGCTTCCGGGACCCGGGCACCGGGCTCCTCTTCGACGCACCCGACGACGGGGAGTCGCTGGTGGTCCGGCCGCGGGACTCCACCGACGGGGCCACGCCCTCCGGCCCCTCGCTCGCCGCGGAGCTCTTCGTCCGGGCGGGTCACGTGTTCGACGAGGCGCGCTACCGGGAGGCGGCGGAGCACACCTTCTCCACGCACGTCGGCGCACTGGAGCGCTTCGGGACCGCGTTCGGCCGCATGCTGTCGGCACTCGACCGAGTTCGGGCGCTCCCGGTCGAGGTGGCCGTGGTCGGGGACCCGTCGACCGACGCGACGCGGGCGCTGATCCGAGCCGCACACGAACCGTACCTGCCGGCCCTCACCGTGGTCGGACGCACGCCTGACGTCGAGGTCGACGGGGTGCCCCTCCTTGCCGACCGGGGGCTCGTCGACGGTCGTCCGGCGGCATATGTGTGCCGGGCCTACACCTGCCATCTGCCGGTCACGGACGCGGACGGGGTGCGCCGGGAGCTGGAGCGGGTGCTGGAGCCATGACGGGGGACGCGGGTGGAGTCGAAAGCTCCGTGAACACCGCAGACGAAGAGCACTTTC
>JBBDSM010000036.1:0-1696 GCA_040904945.1 Gemmatimonadota bacterium | reverse complement strand
CACCTGGCTTTCCGGAGCCTGCGCCATGGCGGCCGTGACGGAGGAGATCGTTCGAGAGTCGAACGATCTACGAGGTGGCGAAGAGCCCCACTCTCGCCGACTGTCCCGGAGCACCTGCCGGGTCGGCGTTGAACGTCCTCACATCCCGAGCAGCCGCTTGATCCCGCCCAGAACCCTGCGGACCGGTCCCCGATGTCCCGGCAGCGAGCGGAGCGCGCGGACCACGCGACGACGGTCGGCAGACCCAACGTCGGCGTTCAGCGCCCGCAACCAGCTCTCGATCCGCTCTGGCCTGGTCGTGCCGGGGATGGGCACGACGCACGGGCTCGTGGCGAGCAACCAGTGCAACGCAGCCTCGTGAGGCGTGAGGTCCAGGGAGCGCGCGACGTCGCTCAGCCGATCGTGCTCCCCCAGCCGCGGCGCTCGCTCGGCCCCGCCGAACGGGGAGTGCGCCAGCAGGACGAGTCCGTTGTCCTCGCATTCCGTGACCACCGGTGACTTCCGGTAACCGGGATCCCAGACCCGCATGGCATTCTGGACACTGGCGATGGGGGTGACCACCCGCGCCCTCCGGATCTGCTCGACGCTCACGTTCGAGATCCCGATCAGCCGGATCTTCCCCTCCTCACGGAGCCCCGCGAGCGCGCCCACGCTGTCCTCGAAGGGCACGTCCGGGTCGGAGTTGTGAAGCTGATAGAGCGGGATCGCCTCGGCGTCGAGCGCTCGCAGGCTCGCATGGCACGCCTCCCGGAGCTGCTCGGGATGTCCCGCCCGGGCCCACCGCCCGTCAGGGCGCCGCATCCCGCCCTTCGTCGCGACCAGGGGCGTCCCGTCGTCCGCGTCCCCGTCCCCCTCCCCGTCCACGGACATCCCCATCTCGCGAAGCGCGTCGGCCACGAGGCGTTCGCCATATCCGGTCTCGGAGTCGTCGAGCGCGTAGGCATCGGCCGTGTCGATCACCCGGACGCCCTCCTCCACCGCGCGTCGGATGACGGCCAGGGCCGAGGCCCGGTCGGGCCGCCCGGCGATCGACAGGGGCATCACCCCCAGACCGATCCGCGGAACCTTACGGGACGGGTGCGTAGGCAGATCGATGTGGGTCTGGATGCTCACGGTGTCATCCTCACTTCGCAGGTCGTCGAGCGGGGCGCCATCGGCTGAGTGTCCGCGTACACCTCTGCCCGCGCTCCGTGCGTCTCTTCGGGATTGCGTCTAGATTCCGCGTTATGTATTGGATCATCAAGCTCGTCCAGAGCCTCGTGAAGGCGCTGAACTCGGAGGGGACTCCGGGTCAGGTCGCCGCAGGCATGGCGGTGGGCGCGTGTCTCGGCCTCACGCCGCTCCTCAACCTGCACAACCTCCTCATCGTCGCGGCCATCCTGTTCTTCCGGGTATCGGTCCCCGGGGCGATGCTCGGATGGATGATCTTCACGCCGGTGGGCTTCCTTCTCGATCCGGTGTTCCACCAGATCGGTCAAGCCCTGCTCATGGACGCCGACGGGCTCCGGCCCGTCTGGGCGGCGGCATACAACGCGCCGGTGATCGCCCTCGCCAACCCGACGAACACCATCGTGGTGGGGAGCTTCGTCGGGTGGCTGGTGCTCTCGATTCCGATCTTCTTCGCGGCCCGCTTCGGCGTCGCCCGCTACCGCGCCACGATCTACGAGCGCTACAAGGACGCGAGGTTCTTCAAGGC
>JBBDSM010000035.1:36774-53088 GCA_040904945.1 Gemmatimonadota bacterium | reverse complement strand
CGGAGGAGATGCAGCGGCGCTCGAATGCCAAGAGACTTCGGCCACACTACACTAGTGGGTCGGCACGTGTCGCAAAGCGCCGTGTGCCGCCCCGCTCGAACCCTGCCCGAACTGGGTCGGGGGTGGCGCGCGGCAGCCTCGCTGACATTCTTTCTCTTTCTGGACGGACATCCCTTCAACAAGGACGAGGACGATGGCAGGCGCGGCCCTCCCCCACTTCCACGGCGATGCGGACCCCAAGGTCGGCGTCGTGTTCGGCAGCGCGTCGGACTGGCCGACCATGCGGATCGCCACCGACGTGCTGGACTCGTTCGGAATCCCGACCGAGTACGGCGTCGTCTCGGCGCATCGCACCCCCGACCGTCTCCGCGACTACGCCACGGGCGCGGCCGCGCGTGGCCTCCGCGTCATCATCGCCGGCGCGGGCGGGGCGGCCCACCTCCCGGGCATGTTGGCCGCCTGGACCATCCTTCCCGTGCTCGGCGTCCCGGTCGAAAGTCGGAAGATGAAGGGTATCGACTCCCTCTATTCCATCGTCCAGATGCCGGGCGGGGTGCCCGTCGGCACGCTCGCCATCGGCGAGTCCGGCGCGAAGAACGCGGCGCTGCTCGCGGCCAGGGTCCTGGCGCTCACGGACCCCGAGCTGGCCGAGCGGCTGACCCGCTTCCACGCCGAGCAGGCGGAGTCCTCGGTGACCGCAGAGCTGAAGTGAGCGACCCGATCCTGCCAGGTGCAACCCTGGGCGTGCTCGGTGGCGGACAGCTCGGGCGGATGTTCGCCGCGGCGGCGAAGCGCATGGGCTACCGGGTGGCCGTGCTGGCCCCGGGCGAGGACGGCCCCACGGCCCAGTTCGCCGACTTCGTCTTCCCCGCCGCCTACGACGACCTGGACGCCGTCGAACGCTTCGCGCGGGCCTCGGACGCAGTCACGCTCGAGTTCGAGAACGTCCCCACTGCGGCGGCCGAGACGGCCGCGCGGCACGCTCCGGTCCGGCCTTCGGCCCAGGTGCTGCACGCGACCCAGAACCGGCTCCGGGAACGGGAGTTGCTCGACCGGCTCGACCTTCCTTCGGCTCGCCACGCGCCGGTGCTGACCGAAGCCGACCTCGAGGAGGCCGTGCGCCGGGTCGGGGCGCCGGCCGTTTTGAAGTCCGCGTCCACGGGATACGACGGGAAAGGCCAGCGGAAGGTGGAGCGTCCGGAAGACGCCCTGGCGCTATGGGATGAGCTCGAGCGCCAGCCATGCCTGTACGAGGCGTTCGTGCCGTTCGAGATCGAGCTCTCCGTGGTCGGCGCCCGCGCGCACGACGGAACGCTCGCGCTCTACGAGCCGTCCCGCAACGACCACGTCGACCACATTCTCGACGTCAGCGTCGTCCCCGGCGGTTTCGCCAATGGGGTCGCGACCCGGACCCACGATCTAGCCGCAGCGGTGTTCGAGGGGCTCGAGCTCGTCGGGGTCGCGTGCGTCGAGATGTTCCTGCTCGAGGACGGCTCGCTCCTGGTGAACGAGATCGCGCCCCGTCCGCACAACTCCGGACACCTCACCATCGAGGCCACGGCGACCAGCCAGTTCGAGGCTCAGGTCCGGGCGGTGGCCGGCCTTCCGCTGGGCGCCACGGAGCGGCTCGCGGGGGGCGCGGCGATGACGAATCTGCTCGGAGACCTCTGGCAGAACGGGACGCCCGACTGGGCGGCCGCACTCGCGCATCCGGCGGTTCGGCTCCACCTGTACGGGAAGGACGCCGCGCTCCCCGGCCGGAAGATGGGACATCTCACAGCCACGGCCGACACGCCCGAGGAGGCCGAGCGTAGGGTGCGGGCGGCTCGGGCCGCCCTCACAAGTCGCTAGTCGCGCGCTGGCCGGTGGTCAGCGCTCCCAGACGATCCAGTACCGGTCGATGTCGTCGTCGCTCGTCCCGAGCTCGTCGGCGCCCGTCGGCAGATCGTTCAGCTGCATGATGTACGTCATGACGTCGGTGACCTGCTGGCGTGAGAGGCTCCAAGGATTGTCGTACGGCATCCGGTCGTTGATGTAGTACCAGAGCTGGAACGTCGACTGGTCGGCCCAACGCCCCTGGAACGCAGGCTCCGTCCAGTCCTCGGTGTCGTGGCATTCAGCGCAGAGCTCCTGGAACACCTCTTCGCCCCGCTCGGCCTGGGCGACCGTGTAGATGCCGTCCAGCGTGGAGGGCTCCTCGGTGTCGGCCATGGCCTCCGTGTCGGGCGTCTCGGCCGGAGCGGGCTCGGGCGGCTCTACCGTCGGCTGCGATCCGGAGGAGCAGGCGGCGAGAAGAGCCAGGGCAAGAAAGCCACCCGTCGCAAAAAAGGTCCTGAGCATTGATCGATCGTCCTGAGTTTTGAGTCCGCTGGGCGCCAAACATCTCGGCACGGCCCTAGGTCTACGAGGGCATAGAAGGCCCGGGAATTATCCCTACTCCGGGCCGAATCGCGGGTTCCAGCCGTCGGCCCGGCCGGCGGAGAAGGCCTGCGCGTGGACGCCCGGCCCTCCCTTCGAGAGATTCGACGCTTCGAGCAACCGCCGAGTCCCTCCCGACTCGCAGCGTGGTTCCCCGAGCACGGGATGCAGCGATGGCGATATCCGAGACGATTCTGGAGGCCAGACGCGCCGAGTTGCTCGAAGGGCTCGATGAGGGCAGCCTCGTGGTCGTCTTTCCTCCGTCCGATCTCACGGACGGAACGAGCGTTCAGACCTCCGGCTGAACCCCACCCTGCCCCCGAGGCCATCCGTGGACATCGGCATCTACAGCTTCGGCGAAACCGCCTTCGACCCCGAGACCGGGCGTCAACTCGATCCGGGTGAGCGACTCCGCAACCTCGTCGAAGAGATCGAACTGGCCGACCAGGTGGGCCTCGATGTCTTCGGCGTCGGCGAGCATCACCGAGCGGACTACGCCGTCTCGGCACCGGCGATCGTCCTCGCAGCAGCCGCCGCCCGGACCGAGTCGATCCGACTCAGCAGCGCCGTCTCGGTGCTGAGCTCCGACGATCCGGTGCGGATCTTCCAGCAGTTCGCGACCCTCGACCACCTCTCCGGCGGGCGAGCCGAGATCATGGTCGGGCGTGGCTCCTTCACCGAGTCCTTCCCGCTCTTCGGCTACGACCTCGACCAGTACGACGCGCTCTTCAGCGAAAAGCTCGAACTCCTGCTCCGCCTCCGGGACGAGGAGCGGATCCGGTGGGAGGGGCGGCTCCGCCCGTCCATCTCGGACCGGCCGGTCTACCCGCCGCCCGCCCAGGACCCGCTCCCGATCTGGATCGCGGTCGGCGGGAATCCCCAGTCCGTGATCCGAGCCGGCACGCTGGGGCTCCCCATGGCGCTCGCGATCATCGGCGGACCACCCGAGCGGTTCCGCCCCATGGTGGAGCTCTACCGCGAGGCCGCCGACAGGGCGGGGCATGACGCCGAGGCGCTCCCCGTGAGCATCAACGCGCACGGCTTCATCGCGGACTCCGACGAGCACGCCGCGGAACTCTCGTTCCCGGCATTCCACGACACGATGGGCCGGATCGGTCGGGAGCGGGGTTGGCCTCCGCCGACGCGAGCGCAGTTCGACGCGGAGGCCGAGCTCCGGGGCGCCCACTTCGTCGGCGCGCCCGAGCGTATCGTGGAGAAGCTCCTCTTCCAGCACCGTCTGTTCGGGCACCAGCGGTGTCTCCTTCAGCTCACCGTCGGGGTATTGCCGCACCGGGAGGTGCTGCGCGCCATCGAGCTACTCGGAACGGAGGTGGCGCCCGTGATTCGTAAGGAGCTAGAAGGCTGTTGAAGAAGTGGGGCGGATGACAGCGGCGAGTGCGGGTCGTCGTGGGTACGGCGGACGCCATCGCGGGTAATCGGGAGGGGCGCGGGTGGCGGAACATGCCGGTCGTCCCGTCGTTTCATAGGTTCCGGTTCATCACCCGAGCACGGAGGCACGCATGACCGATGTCGCCACAGATTCCCGCGAAGGATCTCCCGGCCGAGGACGACGAGGGTCGTCTTCGACCCTGGCCGACATCCTCTACGAGACGTTCTACGGCGGCGCCATCGGTGGCAGCATCCTTGCGCTCTTCTTCGTCGTGGTCGATGCGCTCCAGGGGCAGGCGCTCTTCACCCCCTCTGCGGTCGGCACCGCGTTCTTCACGGAGGCTTCCGCGTCCTCCAACGCCGAGATCCGCCTCGACATGGTGGCGTACTTCAGCGTCGTGCACCTCGCCGCCTTCCTGCTCGTCGGGTTCGGTCTCGCGATCGCGTACCGCCGGCTCGGCGCCTACGCGCGTCGTCCAACGCTCATGGCCGCGCTGACCTTCGCGGTCCTCACCGGAGGATTCGCGGCGGTCGGAGCCTTGTTCGCTCCCGGGGTCATCGGTGTCATCGGCCTTCCCTGGATCGCGGCGGGCAATCTTCTGACCGCGATCGGCCTGGTCGCGTTCATGGAGTGGGCGCACCGCGAGGGCGGCGGTTCGAGCTACTCCTGAAAGCATCGGGGGCGCGCGATCGGGCGCGGCAGCCTATCTTCGCCTCATCGGAGTGGTTTCCTGGTCCAGCCGGATGCAACGATGGAGGGTTTGGAATGAATGCCGACGACGCCGCAGCCCCGGACCACGCCCGCAGGAGCAGCCCTGAGACACTGAGACTCCGCCGCGTCACCCCTTCGCTGACGGTCGACGACGTCGGTCGGAGTCTCGACTTCTACCGGGACGTCATGGGGTTCGTCGTGGACGAGATCTGGGAGCACGAGGGTCAAAGAGTGGGCGCCGCTTTGGTCGCGGGATCCGTGACCCTGCTCCTGAGCAAGGACGACGGCAAGGCGGGCGCCGACCGGGTCAAGGGCCAGGGCTTCCGGCTCCATCTCAGCACCGCTCAGGACATCGATCGCCTCGCTTCGAACGTCGAGTCGCGAGGGGGGAAGATCGACGAGGGCCCGACCGACATGCCGTGGGGGGCGCGGGCCTTCACCGTCGTCGACCCGGACGGCTTCAAGCTCACGGTGGCGGCGGACAGCTAGCGACAGGGGGGGCGTTCGGGACGGGACGAGCGGGTCCGGCCGGCCGTGTGGGCCGCGAGGAATAAACACACATTCGCGTCGCTCAACCTCCCCGATGTGCGGTTTTCCCCGCTGAGCGACGCAAACTTCACAGCATCAGCTTCGCACTTCTGCCACTGTGCGTTTTTTCCTCGCTCAGCGGTGCGAAGTTCACAATCACGCCGCTCGCGTGCACGAGTCCGAGCCCCGCTCGTCAGCTCTCGGCGTAGCGGTCGATCGCTTCCCTAAGGGACCGGAACACCCATGCGCGCTTCTCGTCGTCGGTCTCGAGCAGCGTCGCTCGGAAGCCGTGATGTTTGCTCTGGAACCCGGTGAGCGGCACGACCACGATGCCCGTCGCCCCCATGAGGTAGTACACGAAGCGCTTGTCCGGCTCCACGCCCGCGACCAGGCGCTCGACCGTTTCCCGGATCTGGCGATCCTCGATGGGGAGCGTCTGTGAGCCGTTGAGGAGCCCGTCGTCGAACTGGACCGTGAAGTAGAACGCGCCCCCTGGCCGATTGACCGTCACGTGCGTGCATCCTTCGAAGGCGGACATCATCTCGTCGGCACGCGCAGCAAACATGCGCCGACGACGCTCGAGGTGCTCCGGGTAGCGGGGGTCGCCCATCACCCTGGGGATCGAAAGCTGGGGCAGCGTCGTCGACGACACCTCGAGGCGCTTCGCGGCGAGCAGGCTATCCACGTACTGCGCAAAGATCGGGTCCCGCCCCTTGTTCAGGATCTCCAGCCAACCGCACCGCGCACCGGGCCACGGGTATTCCTTGCTGATCCCTCGCATGGCGATGCCGGGCACGTCGCCGATCCACTCGCTCAAGTGCAGGGGCGGCTGGCCGTTGTAGACGATGTTGGCGTAGATCTCGTCGGCGATGATGAAGATATCGTTCGCGCGCGCGACGGCCGCGATTTCTTCGAGGACCTCCCGCGGATACACCGCGCCGGTCGGGTTGTCCGGCGACAGGAGGAGGATCCCCGCGATGGAGTCGTTGTAACGCACCTTGTTGCGGATGTCGTCGAGATCGGGCATCCAGCCGGTGGCGGGATCGAGCGCATACGTCACATGGTTGTAACCCGAGTGCGCCGCCTCCGCCGAGGAGTGCGTGCTGTACGCGGGGGACGGGCCCAGGATCCGGGCCTCACGGCGCATGAACCCGTAGACCTTGGCGATCGCGTCACCGAGCCCGTTGAAGAACATGATGTCCTGAGCGGTGATCTGGACCCCGCCTCGACGATTCGCCTCGTCCGCGAGGAAGGCGCGAACCGCGGGAACACCCTGGGTATCGCAGTAGCCCCACGACTCGTTCTCGTGCACGAGCCCCGAGACGATGTCGCGGATCCATTCCGGGGGCACTTCCCCCTTGTGCACCGGATCACCGATGTTCTCCCAGGTCACTTCGCGCCCCAGCGACTCGATCTCCTGGGCCGCGGTGACGATCTCGCGAATCTCGTACTTCAGGCTGGCTGCACCGACGTGCAGGATATTTCGACGCATGCTCTGGCTCTCGTGGGTCCCCGGATGGGTGCTCGGAGGGTTGCAGAAGCTCACCCGGCACCCGGGCTAATTCAACGGGTGGGCCGCATGGCCCACTCCGCATTCATCGGCGCCGCGGTCGTTTCGCTTTTGCTCGTCCAGGGGCTCGCCAGCACCGAAGCCTCGGCCCAGGAACCGGTTGGCGCGTCGAGCGGGGCGGAGGCGGCCGAGCCGACGACCGGGTCCGAATGGCAGCTGGGCATCGAGATCGGAGACGACCCGGCGGGGCTGCTCCGCTGGGAGTCCCACCAAGCGGGATGGACGTTCGGCGCCGGATCCACGGCCGGGCCGGGCGCGGGCGACATCCAACTCCGGATCGCTCCCCACGTGCGGCTCCAGCGCACGCTGGTGCCGCGCGTTCTGGTGGGGGCAGGGCTCGGGATCGAGTGGACGCGCCTCGCCCGCGAGGGGAACGACGAAGAATCCGAGCTCCAGTGGGACGTGGGCCTCGGCTGGCGACCGGCAAAGCGGCTCCTCGCCGAGGCGGGTGTCCGGTGGACGGACTACCGGACCCGGCGTACGAGCGCCTACCTCCGGATCGCTGTTCCCCTGCGGATGAGGGGCTCGCGCGGCACGCCCGAGCCCCCCGGGCCCACCCCGCCAGGGAGCGTACCCGCGAACGCACCGAACCGTACCTCCGGCATTGACCCGGGCCCCACCCCGGACCCAACCCCCGCTCCGGGATCCCGACTCGAAGCAGCCGCGCCCATCCACGCGACCCTCCCGCAGCTGGGGGTACCGCCGACGTCCACGGACGACGGACGCCTGGCCCTGCCCGTGGAGCCGGTCGAGCGGGGCGGCTCGGGCATCGTGCTGGTCGCATCCAATCCGCGCGGCGACTCCGATCCGCGCTCCGAAGCCGTGGGATCGAACGTCGATCGACTCGGCCTGGGCGCGGAGACGTGGACATCGGCCGGGGCCTGGACCGGTTGGGCCCGGTGGCGGTCCGACCTCCATACCGATCCCTCGATCGCCGAGCGAACCCGGGCTGCCACGGAGGGCCTCTTCTTCCCGGTATCCATCTCGTTTTCGGGCGGCGTTCGGAGGAGTGCGGGCGACGGACGCGTCCTCGGCGTCTCGGCCCGACACGACCCCCAGGCCCTGCTCTGGCTCCCTCATCTGAGCCAGGAGCGGACGGCGCGGGTTGGCAGCATACGAGCTGATGGAGCGCTCGGCCCGGCCGCGGTCCGCGTGGCCGACACGCGCCTCGAGCCGATCGAAGGGCAGAGTGTCGACGCACTGCACCACGTGCGGGTCGCGATCGATGTCGCCGCTCGAAACGCCTTTCGGGTCGGTCTGGAGCACGAGCGGCTGGACACGCCAGGCAGGGGTGAGCTCCGGACCCGTGCCCTCGTCGAGCGGTCGGGACGACTCTCCGGGCGTCTCCTGGCCGGGGATGATGTCGCCCTGTGCCTGGGCGCCGCGACCGAACTCGGCGCGTGGCGAGCAGACGCATGGGCGTCGTATCGCTCGGAGCCCGAGCTGCTGCACTACGACGCGTTGGTGGCCCGTGGTTGGATGCCGCCAACTTCGTCGGGCACCCCCACGCCCCCTGGCGCCACGCCCACGGAAGGCGACGTCTTCGGGTACGGGCTGAGCGCCGTGCGCGGCCCCATCGGGATCGCGCTGAGCGGGACGCTCGGCGATCCCGTCTGGACGCCGGGCTCCATCGAGCGAGCCGCCGGGGGCACCGTGGACCTGGTCTGGACGGACCGCCTCGAAAGCGACAGGATCGAAGGACGGTTGGCGGTGCGCGTCGCCGAGTGGGGTCCCGATCGGGCCTGGTGGCGTGAGCACCCGACGGCCGAGGCCTGGATCGAGACCGGGGCACCGCTCGGCCCGGCTCTCCTGACCGCCCGGCTCGCGGCACGCACGGAGTTGAGAAGCCTACGCGCTAGCTTGCAACATCCGGCGGGCGCCCAGGTCGGGCTGGGCCTCGTGGGCCCCCTTCCTGGCATCGGATCCCTGCGGGGTATGACGGTGAGCATGCGCCTGGACGACTTGTTCGACACAGGGCTTCCGGTCCGGGTCGGCGCGCCCGAGCGAGGCCGGCGCCTGAAGCTCTCCCTGGCATGGATGTCGAGATCCGGAGTGGACCGATGATCACCGAAACGGAGCAGTCGCTGGACACGCTGGTGGAACTGCTGCGGCGACACTCCTGCGTTGTCCTGTCCGGCGCGGGGTGCAGCACCGAGTCCGGCATCCCCGACTACAGAGGTCCCGACGGCTCCATGAAAGGCCGGCAGCCGATCCGGTTCCAGGAGTTCATGAGAAACCCGGCGTCGCGAACACGCTATTGGGCGCGCAGCATGGTCGGCTGGCCACGCTTTTCGAAGTCACGGCCGAACGCGGCACATCGAGCGTTGGCGGCGCTCGAAGACGCGGGCATCGTAGAGGGCATCATCACGCAGAACGTGGACGAGCTCCATCAGGCCTCGGGCAGCGGTTCCGTGGTGGACCTGCATGGTCGGCTGTCCGAGGTCGTCTGCATGGTGTGTGGGGCCGTGGAGTCCCGAGACTCCGTGCAGGAACGGCTGCGGGCGCTCAACCCGGACTTCGCCGCGACCGCCGACCATTACATCGCCGACGGAGACGCCCAACTCCCGGAGGGCTCCGAGGCAGGCTTCCGCGTCGCGCCCTGTCGCGCGTGCGGCGGCGTGCTGAAGCCGCACGTGGTATTCTTCGGGGAGAACGTTCCCGGAGATCGGCTCGAACGCACGTGGACGCTCTTCGAACGGGCGAACGTGCTGCTCGTCGTCGGCTCCTCACTGACCGTGTTCTCCGGACGACGCTTCGTGCTGCGTGCCGAGCAGGAGGGTATGCCTGTCGCCATCGTGAACGTCGGTCCGACCCGGGGCGACGAGAGCGCCCTGTGCAAGGTGGAAGCCCGTGCCGGCACCGTTCTACCGCGCCTCGCCGAGGCGTTGGGCGCCGCATGACAACATGAGAGACCCATGACTCCGAAGCTCGACACGATCCTCATCGGCATCGACCTCACGCCTCCCTCCATCGACTGCGCGGCCTGGACGGCCCAGACCTTCGCCCCGGACTCCGGCCTGATTTTGGCCCACGTGCTCGAGACGCAGCGGATCCTGAGCTTCTTCTCCCCATCCCAGGCGAAGCGCAAGACCGAGCAGATTCGGGCCGAGGTCGGCGAGCGCCTGGCGAAGCTCCGGTCCGACTTCGGGGCCGATCGCGTCGAGGTACGCTTCGCCGACGGCTCGACCGGAGTCGAGCTCGTGAAGCTCGCCGAAGAGCTGGGCGCCGACGCGATCTCCATCGGCGCGGACCGGGAAGGGATCGCGGGTGGCCTGATGGGAAGCACCGTATCGTCGGTGATCGGTCGTGCGACCGTTCCGGTGCTCATCGCCCACGACGTTCCCGACCACCCTCCCCGCCGGATCCTGGTCGCCGTGGATGAAACCGAGGGCGCACGGCGCGTTCTCGCATGGGCAGGCGCCCTCGCCGAACGCTTCGATGCCAACGGCACGGTGGTCACCGCGATCGAGCCGCCGGGGATTCCCGTGAACCAGACGCTGTTCTCATCCGAGGAGGAGTACCGGGAAGCCAGAAACGACGTCGTCGACCGCGCGCGAGAGCGCGTCAGGGCGACCATGGAGGAGGCGAGCGTCGATCCTGCTCGCTTCACCGCGGAGGCACGATACGGACGCCCGGAGCAGGAGATCATCTCGGTCGCGCGCGACCTGGGCGCGGACCTGATCGTCCTCGGGACACGCGGCTTCACTCATGGGCAGGCGCTCATGGTGGGGAGCGTCTCCCGGAGGGTCATCGAGGCCTCGGAGTGCCCGGTGTTCGTCGTTCCGTCGGTCCCCCGGTCATGACCGCGCCCAAGCGGGAGCCGCGCCACGTCCTCGTGGCCGGCTGCGGCTATGTGGGGGGCTCGCTCGCGAGCCTGCTCGCCGAAGCAGGGGACCGGGTCACGGGACTCAAGCGAAACCCGGACGGTCTGCCGCGAGGGGTCGAGCCGCTGGCCGCGGACGTGGTCGTCCCGGCGAGTCTGGGGGGCGTCCCGAAACACCCCGACGCCGTCGTTTACGCCGTGTCGCCGGCCGAGCGGAGCGGAGCAGCCTACCGGAACGCCTACGTGGCAGGCCTCGCGAACGCACTCAGCGCGTGCGCCACGCCCGGCAAGCCCTTCCGCGGACGCCTCATTCTGGTCTCGAGCACCGGCGTCTACGGGGAGTCGAGCGGCGCATGGGTCGACGAGGAGACGCCGCCCGATCCGGCCGACGAGACGGGCGCGGCACTGCTCGAGGGCGAGACGCTCGCCCGGACGTTCGGAGGGACCGGAATCGTGTTGAGACTCGGCGGGATCTACGGGCCGGGCCGGGACCGTACGGTCCGGCGCGTCGCGAGCGGGGACGCCAACTGCCCAGAGCCCGACCTCTTCGGAAACCGGATCCACCGGGACGATGCCGCGGCGGCGGCGCTCCACCTCCTGTCGCTCGACGGTCCGGACGAGGTCTATCTGGGCGTGGACCGGGACCCCGCGCCGCTCCGGGACGTGTACCGCTGGATCGCCGGGCGGCTACAGCTACCCGATCCTTGCGCGCAAGACGCTGCGGCCTCCGGAACCGCCCGGCGGCGGGCCAACAAGCGATGCTCGAGCGACCGACTCATGGCCTCCGGCTTCGTCTTCCGGTACCCCACCTTCCGCGAAGGCTACACGCCGTTCATCGAGGCGATCGTCGCGGGTCGCTGACACCCCGCCCCATAGCCGCTCTCAGAACCGTCCGCTGAGCAGAGTGAAGCGCAGGCCGGGCCGGAATCGCTCACGCCCGGTCGCGTCCGGCACGCGAACGAGGGTCGGCTGGGGTGTGGGGATCCCTGCAGACCAGGCCGCTCCGTCGAACCGGAGGAGCGCTCCAACGCCATCCGCACCTCCAGGTGCGCTCGCAGTGGCGCCCGCATCGTAGTCGCGGGTCAGGTGGACGGTCGTCGCGAGGCCGCCGAGGCTCAGCGCGAATGGGATCCCGATGGCGACCTTCTCGTCGTCCGGCTGGATCATCAGGTCAAGTCCCACGCCGGCCAGCCCCCCGAGCAGCGCGCCCAGGCCGACCAGCCGCACGCGGTCGCGGCTCAGACCAAAGCGCTCGGCCGCCCACGCGCCTCCGACGAGGCCCGCATTCCCGGCCAGAAGCGTGGCAGCCCACACGCGGTCGTCCTGCTCCTCCCCGAGCAGCGTGGCGCTGGCCACCCCCACCCATGTGCCGAACATGGATCCGTAGTGCGCGCCCTGAGCGACGCCCGGGTCGATCTCGCGGCGTGACAGGACGCTGCCCACTACGACGCCGACCAGGCCGCCCGCGATCATCGACGCGAACTGCTCCTCACTACGATCGCCCGTCTCGTAGCAGACGCCGTCCGAACAGAACTGATCCGCTCCCACGTCGAACACCTCACCCCACCCCAGACCCTGATACGTCCCCCATGTCCCCCCCCATGTGATGGCGCGGGTCTGGCCTTCGGTCAACGAACGCGAGCTGGTGATCGCCCGCGCCGCCAGGAAGCCGGCCGGGGCGCCGAGCAGGATGCCCGCGCCGTACGCTTCCGTGTCCTCCGCGCCGAAGGCGGTGGGCACCGCGACACCGAGCCACAGCCCGTACAGCGTTCCCCAGACCTGGAGCTCCACGCGCCCGCTCCGGTCGGGCTCGGCGGCGCGCCAACGCTCGAGCGCGGCCCGGGCATCAGACCCCGCGGGCGTCGCACCGAATTGCTCCACGATGTACGCGTACAGCGCCTCAGCGACTTCGCCCTGCCCCCTCGCCTCGAAATCGCGCGCCGTTTCGAGCAGGACGGCGGCGGAGTCGGCCGCGGCCGGCGCCTGGGCGAAAAGTCCGCTCGGCGGAACCAGGAGGAGCGCGGCGACCAGAGCCGCGCCGAGAGGACGACCGAGGCATCGACGGGCAAACGAAGGCATGAAACCTCTCGGATGTTCAAATGGGATCGTACACGGGAAGCCGTGACGGATCGACCGTAGCGGCTATTACCCGGAGGCATCGCTCCGGTTGCCGGACGTCCAGCGACCCTTCCGGCTCTGGACGAACGACCCGCGAGCGGTGATCGTGACGGCTCGCGCGGCCTCGGCCACGGGATCCACAGCGAAGGAGAGGGGACGATGGGGAACGGGTACGTGATCGCTTGCATCCTCGCGACGTCGGTCGCGGTGGCCGCTCCGGCCGCCACGCTGGCCCAGGAAGCGGCCGACCCCGCCCGGACGGCGTCGGCCACCCGGGTCCCGACCCCGCCGGTCATCGACGGTGTCCTCGACGACGAGGCCTGGACGCTCATCGAGCCCATCACCGACTTCCGTCAGCGAGAGCCGGTCGACGGAGGTGTCCCCACCGAGCGCACCGAGGTTCGCATCGGATACGACGAGACGCACCTGTATTTCGGCCTGATGCTGCACGACTCCGACCCGGAGGCGATCCGACGGAGCATTCTGCACCGGGAGGGCCGGATCGATCAGGACGACCATTTCTGGATCGTGCTCGACACGTACCACGACCGGCGCAACGGCTACATCTTCGAGATCAACCCGTTCGGTACCCAAGGCGACGCGCTCTTCAGCGACGAGAGCATGGCCATCGACGACTGGAACTGGGAGGGTGTCTACGAGAGCGAGGCTCGGATCACCGACGAGGGTTGGGTGGCCGAGGTCGCCATCCCGTTCACGACCATCCGGTTCTCCGATGCCGCGGCGCCGACGATGGGGATCGCCATCCGCCGCGCCATCCGGCGCAAGAACGAGCAGGTGTTCTGGCCGCACATCCCCCAGCGGTACAGGAGCGGCATCACCCAGGTCTCGCAGTTCGCGACCCTGGACGGCCTACAGGACCTGCGGCGGGGCCGGCACATGGAGCTGAAGCCCTTCGTCATCGGTGGCGTCCAGAAGCACGCGCCCTCCACCGAGACGGACGTGCTCCGCGACGTCGGGCTCGACTTCAAGTACGGCATCACGTCGAATCTCACCATGGACCTGACCTGGAACACCGACTTCGCCCAGGTCGAGTCCGACAACGTCCAGATCAACCTCACCCGCTTCGACCTCTTCTTCCCCGAGAAGCGCGAGTTCTTCCTGGAGCGCGCCGGGCTGTTCGCGTTCGGCAACGCGCGCGACACGGAGCTCTTCTTCAGCCGCCGCATCGGGCTCACCAGCGAGATCGTCGGAGGCGGACGGGTGACCGGTCAGATGGGCAAGCTCTCCATCGGCGCGCTCAGCCTCCAGACGGAGGAAACGACCCTTGGCGACATGACAGCGCCCGGCGCCAACCACTCGGTGGTGCGACTCAAGGCCGACATCCTGCCGCGCAGCACCCTCGGGGGCATCTTCACGAACTTGCAGGGTGGCGGCGGCTACAACCGCTCGGCCGGCGCCGACGCCCAGCTCCGATTCTGGGGGAGCAGCGCTCTCGACGCCTGGGCGGCGGGCGTTTGGGACGACGAGCGTGAGGTGGCCGGCGCCGGGAGCGTGGCGCTCCAGATCCGCCCGAGCCGGTCGTGGTCGGCGGGGGCTGATTTCCTGAGCGTGGGCGCCGCCTTCCAGCCGGACCTCGGCTTCGTCCGGCGCCGCGACATGGTCCAGCTCGGCGGGAACGTCGCCTGGACCCCGCGCTTCGAGGAAAGCACCTGGGCGCGCTCGCTGGTGATGTCGCTCGGCGGCGACGTGACCGACGGGCAGGACGGGGGCCGCCAGTCGTCGAGCCAACTCCTGCACAATATGCTGAGCTTCCAGGCGGGAGGGTTCGCATCGCTCAACGTGCGGCGTCAGTTCGAGCGGCTCGAAGATGCAGCCAGCATCCAGGGCCGCACACTGGCCGCCGGAGACTACACCTTCACCTCGGCCGACGCGTCGGTCCGCACCGATCAGAGCCGCACCCTGTCGGGCAACGCCTCTCTGAGGCTCGGCGACTTCTGGAACGGCACGCGCACCGAGTACGGCGGCGGACTGATGTGGAAGACCGGACCGCACCTCACCCTCACCGGCTCGGCCACGCGCAACGACATCGACCTCCCAGTGCCCGACGGGACGTTCAGCACCAACCTGGTGAGCCTCGACGTGCTCGGCGCCGTCTCCCGCTCGCTCTTCGCCAATGCCCTCGTCCAGTGGGACGACGTGTCGCGGGCGTTGCAGGCCAGCATCCGCATCAATTGGATCCACACACCGGGCTCGGACCTCTTCCTGGTGCTCGACACCGGCTACCTCACCGGAGATATGCTGGACCCCCGGGACTCGCGGTGGCTCCGCAGGACCGGCGTGGTGAAGGTGACGTTCATGCGGGCGTTCTGACGGGACCGCGCTCAGCGCCGCCACGAGGCGCCCCCACCCTGGCGGTCGGCGCCTCGGACCACCTATTCTGCCTACGATAGGGGTGGGCCGGAACGGGTCCGCCCAACCGGATACCCGGGCCGCTTCCGTACCGCGTAGCGCCCACCAGGAGAACCCCATGCGTACGATCCGAATCTCCGGCGCCCTGCTGATCGCGGGTGGCGTGCTCGCCCTAGCTCCTCTCTCCGCGCAATCTCAACAGGCGTCGCGCTCGATGGGCGGCGGCGACTGCGAAGAGAACGTCTACAACTGCGCGGACACGCCGAACCCGCTACCGGCGGCCGGCACGGTATGGGTCGAGGAGATGACCTGGATGGACGTCCGCGACGCTTTGGCGTCCGGCAAGGAGACCGTCATCATCCCGACGGGCGGCGTGGAGCCGAACGGCCCCTGGCTCGTCACCGGCAAGCACAACTACGTGCTGCGTGCGAACTGCGACGCCATTGCGCGTCAGCTCGGCGACGCGCTTTGCGCTCCGATCGTGAAACTCGTCCCGGAGGGTGGGATCGAGCCGCCGACCGGCCACATGACGAGCCCCGGCACCCTGTCCGCCACCCAGGAGACCTACGAGGCGCTCCTCACCGACATCGCGCACAGCTTCAAGGTGCACGGCTTCCGCAACATCATCTTCATCGGTGACAGCGGCGGGAACCAGAGCGGCATGAGGAACGTGGCCGAGCGGCTCACCGGCATGTGGGACGGCACCGTTGTAGCGCACGTCCCGGAGTACTACGACTACGGAACCGTCGGCCGGTACATGGCCTTCCGCGGCCTCGAGGCAACCGAGAACGACGGGATTCACGACGACCCCGTCATCGCGCTCAACATGTTCGTGGACGATCCCGCCTCGGTACGGTACGACGAGCGGGTCGCCGCCGGCCTCGCCACCATCAACGGTGTCTCCCTCGCCGACCGGGTCCAGGCGCTGGAGTGGGGCCGGGAGATCGTCGACTTCCGCGCCCGCGAGACCGCCCGCCACATCAACGGCGCCATCGCGTACCGCGGCACGATCCCACCGGCTCCCCGCGAGCGGCCTGCCGGGGGCGGCGGATTCCAGCGCACCGAGCCGCACCCCAACTCCATGGGCGGAGGCGACTGCAACGCGAACGAGTACAACTGTGCCGACACGCCCAACCCCCTCCCGCCGGCCAGCACCGTCTGGATCGAGGAGATGACGTGGATGGACGTCCGCGACGCGCTGGCGGACGGGAAGACCACGGCCATCATCGCCACCGGCGGTGTGGAGCCGAACGGGCCCTGGCTCGCCACCGGCAAGCACCAGTACGTGCTGCAGGCCAACTGTGACGCCATCGCCCGTGAGCTGGGCAACGCGCTCTGCGCGCCCCTGATCCCGTTCGTGCCCGAAGGCGGCATCGAGCCGCCCAC
>JBBDSM010000035.1:30735-36674 GCA_040904945.1 Gemmatimonadota bacterium | reverse complement strand
CACGTACTCGGCCTCCAGGACGACCTGCTGCCCGGCACGTAGGCCGGAGATCGACCCCACCAATTCGTAGACGTAGCCGTCCACGTCCTCGAACGTGGCGCACGCGCCGGAGTTGGAGAGTACCTGGCCGGTCCGCTTGATCCGGCCGCGCTCGTCGGTGACGTGGAACGGCCTCGACATGGCGATGGGGCTGAAGATGGCGTTGAAGGCGACGAAGACGATCGGGCGCTCCCAACTGACCGCGCGCGGTACCGGGAGCGTGACCGATATCTCCCCGAGACCGAGCTGGGTCGCCTCGAACAGAGCTTCGAAGCCCGAGCGGGTCGCGCCGACCCCAACGTGGAACTTCGCCTCGAGCGGCATGTTGTCGGAGTAGATCTCGACCGGGGTCCCGACCGGCCCGCTCCGCGGCGTGATCGACTGGATCTGACGCAGCGAGTCGACCGCCTCAACGCGTTCCTGCGCCTCGGCCACGGCGGGCTGAAGCGCCACCAGCACGACTGCGATCAGGTTGGTTCGCAGCGCCCACCGGCGTGCTGTTTCGAGCTGGCCCATCATCTTGCGCTCCCTCGGCCGCGCTTGCTGCCCGTCCCGTCGGGCGGCCGGAGATCCGACGGGGGCACTCCCGGAATCTTCCATGAAGATCGGGCCCCGCACCAGGGGTGCGGCCGGCCGTCCCTCAACCCACCGGGTGCTGCTTTGCGAACTCGAAGTAGAGCTCCTTGGCCCGGTCACCCACGGGCCCCCGCCCGATCTCGCGGTCTTCGAGCTTCACGCAGGGAACCACCTTGCCGTAGTTCCCCGTGCTGAAGATCTCGTCGGCGGTCATGAGATCCGGCCAGGTGATGCGCGTCTCGACCACCTCGACGCCGTCGTCCACCAACAGCCCCTGGACGCGCTGCTTGGTGATCCCGTTCAGGAACGTGCCGTTCGGCGTCGGCGTGTAGGGCACCCCGTCTTTCACCATGAACAAATTCGACGTCGCGAACTCGGCGACGTTGCCATTCAGGTCGAGCTTCACCGCGTTCTGGAAACCACGGTCGCGCGCCTGGGCGAGGGCACGCGCCACGTTCGGATAGAGCGCCGAGGCCTTGGCGTCGGTGACCGCGGTCTCGGGCGACGGCCGACGGAACGTGGAGAGGCACGCGCTGAAGCCGTCCGCGTCGGGCATGGGGAGCTCGTGAACCACCAGCGCGAAGCGGGCGCTGTCGGGCTCGGGGATGATGAAGCCGCCCTCACCGAAGAACATCGGCCGGATGTAGAGCGCGTTCCCCGACGGGAACTTCCTCACCCCCTCGCGGGCCAACGTCACGATCTCGTCGACCTGCTCCGTGGGCTCGAGGCCCATCTTCCTGGCGGAGTCGATGGCGCGCGCGGCGTGAAGGTCGAGGTCCGGCGCGAAGCCGTCGAAGGCGCGCGCACCGTCAAAGACGATCGAGGAGAGCCATACAGCCTGACTCGTGGATCCAATCAGCGGGACGTTCCCGGATTGCCACTCGCCGTCGAAGAAGGTCCAGGCTGCACTCATGATGGGGTCTCCCGTGGTGAAAAAAGCGGGGCCCCTCGTGGCAGAGGGGTCCCGCTCGCGGTGGGTCTCGATAAGACACCGCCCCACCGCGGATGTCAAGCCGGAGTGGGGCGAGGTCTCGACGGTGGCAGCGCCGGAGTCCTGCGGAGCGCTTCTAGCGCCGGCCGCGACCACCCCCGCCCCGCCGACGTCCGCGACCGTTCGACGATCCACCCCCACCCGAACGCTGGCCGGACGACGGCTGGCCACCACCGTTCCCCTTGTTCTTCTGTTTGGCGGCGGCACGCTTCCGATCATCGGCCTTGCGGGCTCGGATCGCCGCGATCCGCTCACCGCGCGGCACCTCGAGAGGTTCGTCCGCGCTGGAGCCGTAGGCGAAGCCGTCGAGCTTCACCTTGGGGATCTTCTGGCCCACCTGGCGCTCGATGCGCCCCAGGTCGCCCTCCTCGGCGGGACAGACGAAGCTGAACGCCGCCCCGGTCTCCGCTGCACGACCCGTCCGGCCCACCCGGTGGATGTAGTCCTCGGGCACCTCGGGCAGGTCGAAGTTGACCACGTGCCCGAGCTTCTCGACGTCGATGCCGCGCGCGGCCACGTCGGTCGCCACCAATACACGGAAGTCGCCGGCCTTGAAGCCGTCGAGCGCCTTGGTGCGCTGCGCCTGCGACCGGTTGCCGTGGATCCGCTCGGCGGGGATGCCGTTCCGCTCGAGCACCTTGGTCAGCCGGTTCGCGCGGTGCTTCGTGCGGGTGAAGACCAGCGCGTCGTCGATGACCCGCTGCTGCAGCAGCGCCACCAACAGATCGCTCTTGAGGTCCGCGGGCACCGGGTAGACCGACTGCTGCACGCCTTCGGCCGGCTTGGCCGTCCGCTGGAGCGCGATGGTCGCCGGCTGCCGCAGGATCTCACGCGTGAGCGCCTCGATGGGAGGCGGCATGGTGGCGCTGAAGAAGAAGGTCTGCTTGGGCTTCGGCACGTGCTTCAGCACCCTCCGGATATCCGGCAGGAACCCCATGTCGAGCATGCGGTCGGCCTCGTCCAGGACGAGGAACTCGAGGCCCGAGAGCTTCGCGTAGCCGTACTGGAAGTGGTCGAGAAGCCGGCCGGGGGTGGCGGCGATGAGGTCGACGCCGTTGCGGAAGGCGCGCTCCTGGGGCTTCATGCCGACGCCGCCGTAGACGGCCGCCGCGGTGAGCTTCGTGTGCCGCGCCAGGTCCTCGAAGTCGGCGACGATCTGGAGCGCGAGCTCGCGCGTCGGCGCCATGACGAGGGCCCGGGTGGTGCCGCGGGGCGCCTCGAGCAGGTGATTCAGGATCGGAAGCAGGAACGCCGCGGTCTTGCCGCTCCCCGTGGCCGCGCAGGCCAGGAGATCGCGCCCGCCGAGGGCGTGGGGAATCGCTTCGGACTGAATGGGGGTCGGGCTTGTGAAGCCCATATCCTCGACGCCTCGGAGGAGAGTCGGGTGCAATTCTAGTGCTGAAAAAGCCAAGGAAAGTCCGGTAGATGAGCGCACGGCGGCCGGCCGGAACATCCGGCACAGGTAAGCTGGCGCGAGATCGGGGGCGGAGCGCCGCCCGTAGGGGAGAGGCTCCAGAAGGTCGCAGGAAGCGACCCTCTCGGCGCCGGTCGTCGGTGGTTCTCTCGACGCCCCGGACGCAGGTGGGTTTCCCACAAGCTGTAAGTATAGCGGAAAAGGCCGTGTCCAGTGAGTGTAGAGGATGAGCGACCATAAGCTGACCCTCTGGATCGACGCCGACGCGGCGCCGGTCGACGTCAAAGACATCGTGGCCCGCGCCGCCCTCCGGCTCGAGCTCCCGGCCTTACTCGTGGCGAACCAGCGCCTTCAGACTCCCGCGAACAACCCGTTCGTCAGCGCCATACGCGTGGCCGGCGGCCCCGACGTGGCCGACGACCACATCGCCGAGGAGGCGTCGCCCGGCGACCTGGCCGTCACCGCCGACATCCCGTTGGCGGCCCGACTGGTCGAAAAGGGCGTGATCACCCTCGACCCCAGGGGGGAGGAGTACACCCGGGAGAACATCGGCGAACGACTCTCCATACGGGACTTCATGGACGGGCTGCGCTCAACGGGCGTCGAGACGGGCGGGCCGAGTGCCTGGGGCCAGAAGGAGAAGCAGGCGTTCGCGGCGGCGTTCGACCGCGCGCTGACGCGGTTGTTGAAGCGCCGCCGCTGAGGTCGGCGGCCGGATCGGGCGGCCGCCTCCCACAACTGGTGTGCAAGCGCCGCCGGCCCGCTCGTCCAATTGACAGACGCGCGCCCCACGGAGCACCATGAGCCAGCAATCGGTGGGAGAATCCATCTTCCGCGATCCCAGCAAGCCCCTGAACGAGGCCCCGATGAAGAAGCTCCTCTGGCTCCTGGCCTTCGCGACCTTCACGATCCCCGCACCGGCCTCCGCCACCTGGTCCATCATCGCGATGGACCGGAACACCGGGCGGGTCGTCATCTCCTCGGCCACGTGTGCAGCGCAGGGACCGAACCAGCTCAAGCTGCTCCAGGCGATCGTCATTCCGGGTATCGGCGTGGCCGCCGCCCAGGCGGGCGTCGACCGGACGCAGGCGAACCACCGGCTCATCTTCGACGAAATGCGCCGAAGGACCCACCCCGAGCAGATCATCCGGATGCTCGAGTCGGACCCGTCCGTCGAGAACCGGCAGTTCGGGATCGTGGACATGCTCGGGCGCAGCGCGGGCCGCACCGGCTCCAGCAACCGCGACGTGGCGCTCCACATGTCGGGCGAGACCGACGACGGGATCATCTGGTCCGTCCAGGGTAACATCATCGCCACGACCGAGGCCCTCACCGAGGCCGCGCGGATCATGGAGGAGAGTGACCTCGACATGATCGACCGGGTCATGGTCGCGATGGAAAAGGCCGACGAGCTGGGCGGCGATTCGCGCTGCACCTGTGAGACCGAGCCGCTCCCGGGCGCGCAGTGCACCGGTAAGACGGCGCAGGTTGCCTACATCGTGGCGGCCGACCCGGAGGACCCGGTGGGTACCTTCCATGTGAACCACCCGGAAGACCTGAGGGCGCCGTACAACAACGGCGACTACCACCTCCAGATCGCCGTCTGGCCGGCCAACACCGAGGCGCACGAGGACGCGAACCCGGTGCGGACGCTCCGCATGAGATACGACGCCTGGAAAGCCAGGCAGGGAAGCTGACATGAGATCACTCGGACGCACGCTCACGGCCGCCTTGTTTGCGGTCGCGCTCCACGCCTGCGGCGGTTCGGAGGGCGAGGCCGTCAGCGCGGCCGACACGCTCACGCGCGCTCAGAAGGACAGCATCGCGGCGAGCTTGCCGGTCCCCGGAGCCGGGGCCGTGGGCGCCGCCATGCGCGCCCGGGACGCATCCCAGGCCCGGGCCGCGGCGCACGACAGCATCGGCGGCTGAGACATGCTTCCGCGGGTCGCCTGGGCAGGGCTGGTTTTCGCCGTCGGGACGATCGGCGCCGTGTACCCGGACCCGGGTACCTTCGGCCCACTCCCCTTCTCGTACGATCTCTACACCTTCCGCGGTGAAGGCGGCACGACGACGGTGGTGGCTTCGTTCGCCGTGCCGGTGCGGGAGCTGAATCGAGAGTCCGTGGACGGTGAGGCCCGATACCGCTTCGACGTGACGTTCATGCTCACCGATACGGTGCTGCACGCGGTCAACCGAAGCGACGACTCGGTCTTCGTCGGCTCACCGAGCTCGCTCGACGGCGACCACCTGCTGCACACGTGGGTCGAGCTCGAGGCCGAGCCGTCGCGCAGCACGCATCAGCGCGTGATCATGACGGACGCCTCGACCCCGGGTGTCGGCCAGATGTACCAGTCTCCGTATCCGATCCCGGACTACAGCGGAACGGAGCTCATGCTGAGCGACGTCGCGCTCGGTCTCCCGGACCGCGCCCACGGGTGGAAGCGAGGCGCCGCCGCCCTCGCGCTGCTTCCGACCAGTCAGTTCCCGGAGAGCGCCTTCGACCTCTATTACGAGATCTACAACCTTCCCGCGGACCACGAGTACTCGACAGAGATTTCCGTCGCGTCACTCGACGGGCCTGATGCCGGACCGGAGCCCCAGACGCCGGTCGTCCGAACCATCTTCTCGGGTCGCTCGGGCGCCGGGCCGGACGGCACGGTCTCGGAGCTGCGACGGGTGACCTCGGCTTTGGAATCCGGCGCCTATCGCCTCACCGTAACGGTTCGCGACGACGAGACCGGCGCGACCGCCACCACGGTCCGCCGCTTCCACGTTCGGGGATGGCGGGCCGGCACGACGCTCGTTCCGGCGCTGCCCAGGCGTACGCCGGCTCGGGTCGACGGACAGGTCGTTCCGTAGGAGCCCGAGGGGGACCGCTCCTCGCCCCATATATGCGAAGAGGCCGGCGCGGGAGCTCTC